>CAZSAE010000010.1:11823-29407 GCA_964604765.1 uncultured Dechloromonas sp.
GGCCTCAAACTGGCGCGTATGCTCGGTCACATCACGTATCTGTCCGATGATCAGATGGCCGAAAAATTTGGTCGTTCACTCAAGGACGGCGCGCTCAAATACAGTTACGAGACGGATTTCCAGATCGAATCCTATCTGCGTTACCAGGGCGAAAAGTTTTCGGGTTACTTCGACGCCAACACCTATCTGCTGACGACGAAGGCGCTGGATTACTTCGATCCGGCCGCACAGGTCGGCGGCAGCCTGGATGCCGCGCTGGCCAAAGCCAAAGCGGATTTTCTCGTGGTCGCGTTCACGACCGATTGGCGTTTCTCGCCGGAGCGTAGCCGCGAAATCATGACAGCGCTCGTCCATAACGGCCGTCGCGTCAGCTATGCCGAAATCGACAGCGTGCATGGCCATGATTCCTTCCTGCTCGACGATGCGCAATATCACGCGGTATTGCGCACTTACTTCGAGGAGGTGGTGCTATGAACTTCAAGCATGCCGGTAAACCGGCGCGCCTCGATCTGACGACGCTACGCGCCGACCTTGATGCAATCGCCGGCTGGATTGCGCCAGGCGAACGCGTGCTTGATCTCGGTTGTGGTGATGGCACGCTCTTACGTCGCCTGATGGATGAAAAGCAGGTGATCGGTTACGGCATTGAAAAAGATCCGGCCGGTGTGCTGGCCTGCCTCAAGTCCGGCGTCAACGTCATCCAGGTCAATCTGGAACGCGGCCTGGCCGGTTTTGAGGATGGCGCTTTCGATCACGTCATCATGTCGCTGTCACTGCAGATGATCCAGAATACGGTTGGCCTGCTTAAGGAACTGCTGCGTGTCGGCCATGAAGCCGTCGTATCGTTTCCCAACTTTGGCTACTACACGCACCGTCAGGCCATTCTCAAAGGACGGATGCCCGTCTCCGAGAGCCTGCCGTATCAATGGTTTGATACGCCGAACGTGCGTTTCTTCACCATCGCCGATTTCGAGGCATTGTGTGCCGAACAAGGCATTGTGATCCACGAGATTGTCGCGCTGGATAACGGTGTTCGCGTCACCGAGGACATCAACTTCCTCGGTGATACGGCGATCTGCCGATTGGGTCGCGCGTGACGGTCGTCGTGACCGAACACAAGCCGAGCATGTGGCGCGCCCTGTGGACGCGCCACATGGCCATCTGCGTCCTGATTGGTTTCGCTTCGGGTCTGCCGCTTTATTTGCTGCTCAATCTGGTTCCAGCCTGGTTGCGTTCGAGCGGCGTCAATCTCAAAACGATCGGTTTGTTTGCACTGATCCAGTTTCCCTACACCTGGAAGTTTATCTGGGCGCCGTTGCTCGACCGCTACGGCCTTAACTTTCTGAAACTCGGCCGCCGCCGTGGCTGGATGCTGGTGACGCAGTTGGGGTTGGTCGGCGCCATCGGTGCGCTCGGTGGTCTCGACCCACATGTGGAGATCAGCACCATCATGCTGATTGCGGCGTTGGTCGCGGTGTTTTCGGCAACGCAGGACATTGCCTTGGACGCGTTTCGTCGTGAACTACTCTCGGACGAAGAACTGGGTTTGGGCAATTCGGTCTTCGTTAACGCCTATCGTGTGGCCGGTCTGGTACCCGGCTCCGTTTCGCTGATTCTGGCGGATCATCTGCCTTGGAACGAAGTCTTTTGGATTACCGCCGCTTTTATGCTGCCCGGCATTATTTGCACCTTCTGGGTGCACGAACCGGTGGGCGACGATCTGGCGCCGCGCACACTGAAACAGGCCATCGTCGAACCCTTCAATGAATTCATTCACCGCGCCGGCTGGCAGAGCGCGCTGATCGTTCTGCTGTTTATTTTCTGCTACAAGCTCGGCGACTCGCTGTGCACGGCACTGGCCACCCCGTTCTATCTGGATATGGGCTATGCCAAGAGCGAGATCGGTCTCGTCGCCAAGAACGCCGGCTTGTGGCCGGCCGTGATCGGCGGCCTGCTCGGTGGTTTGTGGATGGTGAAACTGGGGATCAATCGCGCGCTCTGGCTGTTCGGTGTCGTGCAGGTGGTGTCCATATTCGGTTTCGCCTGGCTAGCCGGGCTGGGGCCGCAACCTGAAATCGGTGCCCCGCAGCTCTGGAGTCTGGCGCTGGTGATCGGGTTCGAAGCACTGGGCGTTGGGCTGGGCACGGCGGCCTTCGTTGCCTTCATTGCGCGTTCCACCAATCGCGCCTACACCGCGACGCAGTTCGCGTTGTTCACTAGTCTAGCGGCCGTGCCGCGCACGTTGGTGAATGCCTCGGCCGGTTGGCTGGTTGAACGACTCGGTTGGTATGGTTTTTTCTGGTTATGCGTTGGCCTGGCGATCCCGGGCATGCTGTTGCTGTTCAAGGTGGCGCCATGGTCTGGTGACGCCGCCGATGAAACCGTCGTTCAAAACGCATGAGCGCACAATCGCTGATCAAGGCCGCGCACACGTTGGCCGAACAACTGGCTGGCCTAACATTTGCCCTGCCGGTTACCCATGTCTACAACCCGTTGGATTACGCCGGTGCAGCGCATGATCAGTACCTGACGCTCTGGGGCGCGCAACCACATCCGCGCCGGGTGATCTTTCTCGGCATGAATCCGGGTCCGTTCGGCATGGTGCAAATCGGCGTTCCCTTCGGCGAAGTCGGTGTCGTACACGATTGGCTACGCATCGATGCCCCGATTCGTCAGCCCTTGCAGATGAACCCGAAACGTCCGATCGAGGGTTGGGCTTGCACGCGCTCTGAAGTCAGTGGTCGCCGCCTCTGGGGCTTGTTCCGCGAGCGCTTTGATACACCGGAAAACTTCTTTGCCGAACACTTCGTGGCGAATTATTGTCCGTTGGCTTTTTTTGATAACGCACGTAACGTGACGCCGGATAAATTACCGGCGGCAGAAATGGCACCGGTCATCGAAGCGTGTGACGCGCACCTGCGGACGCTCGTCGAAACGATGCGCCCTGACTGGGTGGTAGGCGTCGGCGCCTACGCCCAAGCGCAGGCAGCGCGTGCTTTGGCAACGAGCGCGCATCAACCGCACATCGGCCGCGTGCTACATCCGAGCCCGGCCTCGCCGGCGGCGAATCGGGGTTGGGCCGAAGCCGCGACCAAACAGTTGATTGAACAGGGTATCTGGTCGGCTGCTTGAGCAGCGGACACAAAACCTTAGGCCAGCAGGCGACGAATCAGACGTAAGGCACGCCAGCCGACCGCGCCATTCTTGGCGAGTTTGAGCACACCCCGTGGTCGCCAAAGCAGCAATACCACAAGACCAACGCCGGCAATGAGTGGGTTGTCGCTAATCCAGCGCCGGGTTTTTTCGGCACCGTTGACAACCTGATCCGCCGTCTTCAAAACCCCGACGACAGGTGCCAACTCGATCGCCAGTGCCACACGTTGCTGCGAGATGCGTTCCAGTAACCGACCACGACGAACGGCGCGTGATTTAATCGCCGACATAGTTGCTGGTGTCGGTGATGGTGGTGGCGTGGCGCGGCGCAGGGGTGGACGTTGCATCAGCCGACGGTGGACGCAATGCAGCGCGATCCGTTTGCAAGGCCTGCAGACTGTCGGCAAAAATATCGCCGCCCGATTGCGCATGGCGCCCAGCGCGCCAGATAGCGACGACGGTCAACAACGCAAAGAGCACGGTCGCCCCACCGATGATCATCAGGCGTTGTTCCCAATAAGCGATCAGCAGCCAGGCCAGTCCGGCAATAACCGTAATGACGGCAAAAAACACGGACGCAGCCGCATAAATCAGCAGCGCAACCAGATGGTCGCGCGCATCGGCCAATTCAAGACCAACAAGCTCGAGGCGGGTTTGCACCACCCCGAGCAGCTGGCGCAGGTGATCCCGCGCCGAATCAAGCAAGCTCATGCGCTTAGCGACGGCCAATCAATACGCCCAAGGCCAGCGCCAGGGCGGCGGCGATGCCAACAGCCTTCCATGGCTCGGCATGCACAAATTCGTCGGTCGCATGCGCCGCTGCTTTGGCCTTTTCCGTGGCCAGCGCCTGAGCGTCGCCGAGTGCCAGTTTGGCATCCTGCAAACGTTTTTCCAGGCGACCGCGCAGCTCGCTGACCTTTTCGCCGGCCTGACCCGCCGTGGCGCGCAGCAACTCTTCGGTATCGGCCACGACCAGTTTCAGATCGCTAACAAGCTTGTCCTTGGCAACAGTAGTGTTCGACATGTGAATCCTTTCTAAAGTGTCTTCACGATTGTTCATGGTGCATTTGCAAACTCAGGCTACGCTCAACTAGCCACACTTGCAATCGTCGCCATATTACAGAGCGATGTCGTAGTCGACGATGAGCGGGGCGTGATCGGAGAACTTCTCACCTTTGTAAACGCTGGCTTGCGTCGCCTTGGCGGCGATGCCCGGCGTGGCGATTTGGTAGTCGATACGCCAACCGACGTTGTTGGCATAGGCCTGACCGCGGTTGCTCCACCAGGTATAGCACTCGGCCGTGGTGTCCGGATGCAGCGCGCGGTACACGTCGACCCAGCCGAGCTCGTCGAATAGTTGCGTCATCCAGGCGCGCTCTTCCGGCAGGAAGCCGGAGTTCTTCTGGTTCGACTTCCAGTTTTTGAGATCCTGTTCCTTGTGTGCGATGTTCCAGTCGCCACAAACGATGACTTCGCGGCCGGATGCCTTAAGCGCTGCCATACGCGGCAGGAACTCGTCCATGAAATGGAACTTGGCGGCCTGGCGTTCCGGTGAGCTGGAGCCGGAAGGCAGATAAAGCGACACGACGCTGACTGGACCCAGGTCGAGTTCCAGATAGCGCCCCTCGGCATCGAAATCCGGATGGCCGATGCCTTGCGTGATCTGTTTGGGCGTATGCGCCGACCAGATGCCCACGCCGCTGTAACCGGGGCGTTCGGCCAGGTGCCAGTAACCGGTCAGCCCGGCCGGGTTTTCCATGCTGCCGTTCTTGGCCATGTCGGCTAGCGTTGCGCGCACTTCCTGGGTGCACACCGCATCGGCTTCTTGCAAGGCCAGCCATTGCGCAAAGCCCTTTTTCCAGGCGGAACGAATGCCATTGAGATTGGCGGAGATGATGCGCATATTCGGGGTCTGCCCTGTTCTGTGAGAAACTTCGTCCATTATCGCCGAAGCCCCCTGTGGGGATTCAAACGAAATTCTCAAAAACCACAAGCGGCCACGGATGGTCGCGGTCAATTGCTCCTGGAGTTGGTTATGCGTGTCGGTTTTATCGGTCTGGGTATCATGGGTCGTCCGATGGCCCTGAACCTCTTGCAGGGCGGCCATTCGGTCACCGTCTGGGCGCGCCGTCAGGAATCGATGACCCCGTTACTGGACGCCGGTGCGCAGGGCGCGACCAGTCCGGCAGCCGTCGCCGCGCAGTCCGACATCGTGTTTTCCATGGTCGCCGATGCGCCGGATGTGCGCGAAGTCATGCTGGGCGACCAGGGTGTCGCGCAAAGTGCGCATGCAGGTTTGATTGCCGTAGACATGAGTACGATTCCGCCTGCTGCCGCTAAAAGCATTGGCACCGAGTTGGCTGCCAAGGGTGTGAGCTTTCTGGATGCACCGGTTTCCGGCGGCGAAGTCGGCGCCATTGCCGGCACGCTGTCGATTATGGTCGGTGGCGATCAGCAGGCCTTCGAGCAGGTCCAGCCGTTGTTCGCCTGTATGGGCAAGAATGTGGTTTATGTGGGTGGGCCGGGTGCCGGCCAGGTGGCCAAAGCGGCCAATCAGATTTTGACGGGTATCGGCGTGCTGGCAGTGGCCGAGGCTATGGCCTTCGCCAAAAAGAATGGCGTTGAACCGGCGCGCGTGCGCGAAGCGCTCATGGGGGGATTTGCCGGTTCCAAGATTCTGGAAAACCACGGGCAGCGCATGATCGATCGCAACTTCAAGCCCGGCTTCAAGAGCTGGATGCACGAGAAGGACATGAATATCGTTATGCAGACGGCGCATGAACTAGGTTTGTATCTGCCGGCATCCGCAGCGACGGCACAAATGTACAAGGCCATGGTAGGCACCGGGATGGGTGACGAGGATTCGATTGCTGTCCTCAAGCTGCTCGAACAGCTGTCGGGTCAGGCTGAGTGATCGATTTGAGCGCCAAGGAGTAAACGTTGCCGGCAATCATCCCACGCGTACCGAATATTCAGGGTCTACTGGCCTTTGAGGCGTTGGCGCGTCATCGCAATGTGACGCAGGTCGCGGAGGAGCTGCACATCACGCCGAGTGCGGTAAGTCATCGCATCCGTCAGATCGAGGAACAACTCAAGTTCAAATTGTTTGTGCGCAAGGACTTCAGTTTGACGCCGGAAGGCGAGGCGTATCTGAAGCGCGTGCGTGAAGCACTGGCTATTCTGCAAGTGACCGAGCCGCCCGATCCCTTGGCCGAACGAACAACATTGCGATTGGCTGTCACACCAACTTTTTCGCGACAGATGCTGATGCCGCGTTTGCCGATGTTCCGCCATACTTATCCGGAAATCGATCTGGTCCTGCAAGTGTCCATTCCGCTGTTCAACGTGGTGTCGCAGGAAACGGACTTGGAGGTGCGCTTTGGCCAGGGGCCGTTCCAGGATCGGGAATCCGTGCATCTGATGGCGGATTACATGACGCCGGCGTGCAGCCCGAATTACCTGAATGAAGTCGGCTCCTTGGCCGGATTTGATCAGGACGACATCGTCGCCCGCGCATTGCTGGTGCACAGCGAGTTGGAACCCTGGGAAACCTGGTTCGATTTCTGCAAACTCGACAAGCAGCGGCTAAAAACAACCGCAAAATTCAATGACCTGGGATTGCTCTACGATGCGGCAGCGGCCGGCCTTGGCGTATGCCTGGTGCGAACGCGTCTGGGTGCAGCCTGGCTGGATAGTGGCCGGCTGATCCGCTTGTCTGACCATGTGCTACCAGCGCCCAATCATCATTACCTGTGCTGGAAACCAGGGGTCGCCGAACGCTGGGAGTGCGCCGCGTTTATTGAATGGTTCACCGCTGAAATGCAGCAGATGTCTGAATAATCCTCATGCAGCCAGTAAAAGATTTCACATTCTTGGCACGAGTGTTGCCTATAATTTTCACTGCATAACGCCGCCGCACATCGTCGGTGCGCTTTGCTGATTATTAGAGGATCGGATCATGGAAGCGCGCCGCCATAAGCAGGATGCCGAAAAACCGTTGATTGATGATATCCGGCTACTTGGCCGGATTCTCGGTGATGTGATCCGAACCCAGGAAGGCGGCGAGGTCTACGAACTAGTTGAAACAATCCGCAAACTCTCTGTAGCCTTCCGTCGCGATACCGATCATGCCGCTGACAAGCGGCTCAAAAAACTCCTCGAGCAACTCAGCGACGAGCAGTCGGTGAGCGTTATCCGCGCCTTCACTTACTTTAGTCATCTGGCCAATCTGGCGGAAGATCGCCATTACATTCGTCGACGCGCGGTGTACGAGCGCGCAGGGCGTCTGCAACCGGGCAGTATTGATGCCACCATGGCGCGCCTGAACAAGAGTGGCATCACCGCACGTGCAATCGCTCAGACATTGACTAACGCATACGTGTCACCCGTATTGACCGCACACCCCACCGAGGTGCAACGCAAGAGCATCCTGGATGCCGAGCGTGATGTCGCCCAGCTACTGGCAGAGCGTGATGCGATTCGAGACGTCGCAGGGTCGGTAAAAAGCCGTAATAGACTGCTTGAGCGCCGACTTGCCGCTAACGAGCAACAAATCCACGCGCGCGTGACCCAGCTCTGGCAGACCCGCTTGCTGCGCTTCACCAAGCTGACGGTGATCGACGAAATCGAAAATGCACTGAGTTATTACGAGACCACGTTCCTGACCGAAATTCCCAAAATGTATGCCGCCCTGGAGGCTGATTTACCGGGCAAACCGGTCGCCAGCTTCTTCCGGATGGGGCAATGGATTGGTGGCGACCGAGACGGCAATCCCAATGTCACAGCGGAGACACTGGATTACGCGACCCGTCGTCAGTGCGAAGTGGCTTTACAGTATTATTTAAGAGAAGTGCATGAACTGGGACGCGAATTGTCGCAGTCGTCAATGATTACTGAATTTACGGCAGAGGTTCGTGCATTGGCCGAGGCGGCGCATGATAAGAGCGAACATCGCCGCGACGAGTTGTATCGGTTGGCGCTAAGCCACATCCATGCGCGATTGCAGAGTACATTATCAGCGTCAGAAAACCGCGGGTCGATTGCCTACGAATCAGCAGAATCCCTCAAAGCCGATTTGCTAGCAATCGAAACCTGTCTGAAGTCTCAGGGTGCCGAAACGCTGGCATTGCAACGACTGCATCCGCTAATTCGCTCGGTAGATGTCTTCGGATTCCATCTTGCCACAGTTGATCTGCGCCAAAGTTCGGATAAACACGAAGCCGTTGTTGCAGAGCTTTTTGCGGTTGCAGGCATTTGTGATGATTACAGTGCGATGAGCGAGGAAATCCGGCAGGAGCTATTGTTAGCCGCGCTGAATGATCCGCGGCCATTGCACGTTCCGGCGATGGTGTACTCCGCGCATGCGCGTGACGAGTTGGCCATTTTTGAAATGGCGCGTTGTGTACTGCAGCGTTATGGCCGAATGGCAATTCGTCACTACATCATCAGCCATACTGAAACGGTGAGTGACCTTCTGGAAGTGCTGTTGCTGCTTAAAGAGGTTAGCCTGATGCGCGGCACCTTGGACCGCAACGCTGAAGTCGATCTCATCGTCGTGCCGTTGTTTGAAACAATCGACGATTTGAGGAATGCGGCCCCAATCATGCGTCAGTTCTATGCTCAAACGGGTATTGCTCGAATGATTCGGCGGTCAGGCGGTGAGCAAGACATCATGCTTGGCTACAGTGATAGCAATAAAGACGGTGGTATTTTTACAAGTAACTGGGAGTTGTATTGCGCCGAGATTGCACTCGTTGATCTGTTCGAAGAACTGGCTAACAAGTATGACATTCAGTTGCGTATGTTCCATGGGCGCGGCGGTACCGTTGGCCGTGGCGGCGGCCCGAGCTATGAGGCAATTCTGGCCCAGCCACCCGGCACGGTGCGTGGTCAGATACGTTTGACCGAACAGGGCGAAGTGATTGCTTCGAAGTATGCCAATCCGGAAATCGGCCGCCGAAATCTGGAAACACTGGTTGCAGCCACATTGGAGGCAACGATGCTCAAGCCGACAAAACCGGCGCCCAAAACCTTTCTGGAGGTTGCGGACGCGCTGTCAGCAGTCAGTACCAAGGCGTACAGGGCGCTCGTCTATGAGACACCTGGCTTTACCGAATATTTTTTCGCGGCAACCCCCTTAAAAGAGCTCGCGCAGCTCAATATCGGTTCGCGGCCTGCTTCGCGCAAGGCGCTGCAAAAAATTGAGGATCTACGGGCTATTCCCTGGAGCTTCAGCTGGGGGCAGTGTCGTTTAACCTTGCCCGGGTGGTACGGATTTGGTTCAGCGGTTACGGCTTATCTCGGAGATGGCCCCGTGAAAACCCGCAAGGCACGACTGGCCCTTTTGCAGCGGATGAACCGTGAATGGCCCTTCTTCCGGACATTGTTATCCAATATGGACATGGTGCTGGCCAAGAGTGATCTGGCGCTGGGGTCACGTTATGCAGAGCTCGTGGATGATAAGCGCGTGCGGCACCGCATCTTCGGTACAATAGAGGCCGAGTGGCACCGAACGGTGGATGCACTGAATCAGATTACGACCGAAAGGCATCGGCTTGCCTCAAACCCGGGTTTGGCCCGTTCTATTCGACATCGATTCCCCTATATTGACCCTTTGCACCACCTGCAATTGGAACTTATTCGTCGTTATCGTTTAGGGCATGCTGGAGAAAGGGTGCAGCGCGGCATTCATCTCAGCATTAACGGGATATCTGCCGCGCTAAGAAATACGGGTTGATCTCCGTTTGCTGCCTTGTCTGTGTGCTGTGGTGCAGCACACGCGTGAATATTGCTCAGTCATACGGGCAAAATATTTCACGTAATAATTTCTTAAGCCTTCCTATAATTCGCTCGCGAGCGCTTCGTGCAGTTCTGCAGGCATTCGTCTCTAGCAGATAGATTAACGAGAGGGAGACATCATGGTTTGGCAACAAATATACGATCCGATGGGGAACATGATGTTCTCCACGTTGTTGGCGGCGATTCCTGTTGCCATTATGCTGATCGGTCTGGGCTTTTTGCACATGAAAGCTCACACCGCTGCTGCGGCGGGCCTGATCAGCGCCATCCTGATTGCCGTGGGCATCTACGGCATGCCGCTGGAAATGGCGACCAAAGCCTCGATGATGGGCGCGCTGGTTGGCCTGCTGCCGATTGGCTGGATTGTGCTCAACATCATTTTCCTGCAACAGCTGACCGAACAGAACGGTTCGTTCAAGGTGCTGCAGGATTCGATCGCAGGCATTACCGAAGACCGTCGTCTGCAACTGCTGCTGATCGCCTTTGCCTTTGGCGCCTTCTTTGAAGGTGCGTCGGGCTTCGGTACGCCGGTGGCTGTAACGGCGGCGATTCTGATCGGTCTGGGCTTCTCGCCACTGGCCGCCTCGGGTCTCTCGCTGATCGCCAATACCGCACCAGTGGCTTATGGCGCCCTGGGTACCCCGATCATCACGCTGGCCAAAGTGCACGGTTACGATGTCATGGCGGTTTCCGCCATGGTCGGTCGTCAGCTGCCGTTCTTCTCGCTGATCGTGCCGTTCTGGCTGATCTGGGCCTTTGCCGGCCGTAAGGGCATGATGGAAATCTGGCCAGCCATTTTAGTGACGGGCATCAGCTTTGCTGTGCCGCAGTTCATCGTGTCGAACTACTTCGGCCCGGAACTCGTTGACGTGGTCGCAGCACTCGTGTCGATGAGCTGCCTGGTGCTATTCATGAAGGTCTGGAAGCCGAAGACCATCTGGACCTCGGTCAAGCTGCGTGGCCATGACAAGGATAGTGGCGAAGCCCAGATCCCCGTCGAACTGACGAAGCATGCCAAGTCGACCGTGATTCGTGCCTGGATGCCTTGGATCATTCTGACCATTACGGTCTTCATCTGGGGTCAACCAGCGATGAAGGAATGGCTGAACAGCATCTATATGCCGAAGTTCCCGATCGATGGTCTGCATATGCTGGTTGAAAAGATTCCGCCAGTCGTTAAAGCACCGACCAAAGAAGGCGCGGTTTACGTCTTTAACCTGCTGTCGGCTACGGGTACGGGCATTCTGGTCGCATCGATCATCGGTGGTCTGGTGATGAAGTACAACCCGTTCCAGCTGGTCAAGTCTTACGTCAAGACCTTCTGGCTGGTGCGTTACTCGCTGTTCACCATTGCCGTCATGTTGGCGCTGGGTACGCTGACGCGCTACTCGGGTCTGGATACGACGCTGGGTCTGGCCTTTGCTGCCACCGGCGTGCTCTATCCGTTCTTCGGCACGCTGATGGGCTGGTTGGGTGTTGCGCTGACGGGTTCGGACACGGCCTCGAACGTGCTGTTCGGCGGTATGCAGAAAGTGGCTGCCGAGCAGGTAGGTGTGAGCGCCAACCTGATGGGCGCCGCCAACAGCTCGGGGGGTGTGATGGGCAAGATGATCGACGCCCAGTCCATCGTGGTGGCCTCGACGGCAACCCGCTGGTTCAACCACGAAGGCGACATTCTGCGCTACGTGTTCTTCCACTCGATCGCACTGGCCTGCTTGGTCGGCATCCTGGTGATGCTGCAAGCCTACGTCTGGCCGTTTAGCCTGATGGTGTTGTAAGTACAAATGAGCGCTAAGCATCAGCGTCTGATCGAGGCGCTCGCCCAGGTTCTTCCTTCTGCCGGATTGCTCTGGCAGAAGGAAGATACCGCTCCCTATGAATGTGATGGCCTGGCGGCTTACCGGTCGTTGCCGATCGCCGTGGCATTGCCTGAGACGGAAGCTCAGGTACAAGCAGTTCTTAAAGCCTGTAACGCGTTCGGCGTTCCGGTTGTGCCACGTGGCGCGGGAACCGGATTGTCCGGTGGCGCCATGCCGATGGCGGAAGGCATTGTGCTTTCAACTGCCAAGCTCAACAAGATTCTGGAGGTAGACCCGCTGAGTCGTCGCGCGGTGCTGCAACCTGGCGTGCGCAATCTGGCGATCTCGGATGCGGCTGCCCCTTATGATTTGTATTACGCGCCGGATCCGTCCAGCCAGATCGCCTGTTCGATCGGCGGCAATGTGGCGGAAAACTCCGGCGGTGTGCATTGCCTGAAGTACGGCCTGACCGTTAACAACGTTATCCGGGTGCGCGCCGCGCTTATGGATGGCGAGATTGTCGAGTTTGGCACCGAGGCGCTCGATGCGCCGGGCCTGGATCTGCTCGGCGTTATGATCGGTAGCGAAGGGATGCTGGCAGTCGTCACCGAAGTGACGGTGCGCTTGATTCCCAAACCGCCCGTGGCGCGCGTGATCATGGCCAGCTTTGACGACATGACCAAGGCGGGTCATGCGGTCGCCGACGTCATCGCCGCCGGGTTGATCCCGGCCGGTCTGGAAATGATGGACAAACCGGCCACGCAAGCGGTCGAAGAATTCGTGCACGCCGGATACGACCTCAATGCCGAAGCCATTCTGCTCTGCGAGTCCGATGGCACGCCCGAAGAAGTCGAGGAGGAGATCGAGCGCATGAGCGCAGTTCTGCGCCAGTCGGGTGCAACGCGCATTCAGGTGTCGCAGAGCGAGGCCGAACGGCTCATGTTCTGGAGCGGCCGCAAAAACGCGTTCCCCGCAGCCGGACGTATCTCGCCCGACTACTACTGTATGGACGGCACGATTCCGAAAAAGCACATTTCCACGCTGCTCGAACAGATCAAGGCGATGGAAGAAAAATACGCGTTGCGCTGCATGAATGTATTCCATGCCGGCGACGGCAATATGCACCCGCTCATCCTGTTCGATGGTTCGGATGAAGACCAATGGCACCGCGCCGAGCATTTCGGCAATGAAATCCTCGAAGCCTGCGTGGCACTCGGTGGCACCGTGACGGGTGAGCATGGCGTCGGTATCGAGAAAATCAACACCATGTGCGTGCAGTTTAACGAACAGGAACGTGATGCCTTCTTTGGTGTTAAAGCGGCATTCGATCCGGCGAAGCTGTTGAACCCGGATAAGGCGATCCCCACACTGCACCGTTGCGCCGAATACGGCCGCATGCACGTGCACCGTGGACAGATGCCGCACGCCGATCTGCCACGTTTCTAAGTTTGATTGAGCTATGGCTGATTTAACGAACGATTTTATTGCCCAGATCCGCGAAGCGGCTGCGACCGAATGCCCTTTGACGATCGAAGGGAGCGGCAGTAAACGTTGGTACGGCAATCCGGTCGTCGCCCAGCGGCAGCTGGCGACCACGGGTCATGTGGGCATCGTCGATTACGACCCTGCGGAGTTGGTGCTGACGGCGCGCAGCGGTACCACGCTGAGCGATATCGAAGCCGCCCTAGCGGCACATGGTCAGATGCTGGCTTTCGAGCCGCCTCATTACGGTCCCGAGTCCACGTTGGGTGGCGCCATAGCAACCGCCCTGTCCGGTCCCGGCCGTCCTTTTGTCGGCGGCGTGCGCGATTTCGTACTTGGCATGCACGTCATCGACGGCAAGGGCGATCTTTTAAGGTTTGGTGGTCAGGTCATGAAGAACGTGGCCGGCTATGATGTGTCGCGCCTGATGACGGGTTCGCTGGGTATCCTTGGCCTGATCACGCAGGTTTCCCTCAAGGTATTGCCGATCCCTTTAGCCAAGGCGACGTTGCGTTTCCAGATGGCCGAAGCGGAAGCCATTCACTGCGTCAATGAATGGTCGGGTAAACCGCTGCCATTGACGGCAAGCGTCTGGGCCGATGGTGTGCTGCACGTCCGCCTGACCGGTGCGCGCGCCGCAGTTGATTCGGCCATTCAACAAATGCGCGGCATTCTTCTCGATGTGCCAGCGGCCGATGCATTGTGGACCAGCTTGCGCGATCAGACGCATGCATTCTTCTGCGACGCCGCCGAAATGAACGCGGGGCAAACCTTGTGGCGGTTGTCTTTGCCGGCTGTCGCCCCCGTCGTCACGGAGGCACAAGTCCCGGGCGCCGATCGCCAACTCATCGAATGGGGCGGTGGGCAACGCTGGTTGTGGAGCGATGCCCGCGGCGATGTGGTGCGCAACGTGGCGAGCGAACTCGGTGGTCACGCCGTACGTTTCAACAACCAGCATGGAGATGGCGAAACCTTTACGCAACCGTCGACGGCATTGATGGCCATTCACCGTCGCCTCAAGCAGACCTTTGACCCGTGCGGCATCTTCAATCCGGGCCGCCTCTACCAGGGGCTCTGAGGCCGCATCATGCAAATTAAAATTGTTTCTGAATTTCAGAGTGACCGCGATATTGGTGCAGTAAAAACGATCGTCAACAAGTGCGTCCATTGTGGTTTCTGCACGGCGACGTGCCCTACCTATCAGGTGCTGGGTGACGAACTCGACGGGCCGCGTGGTCGTATCTATCTCATGAAAGAAATGGTCGAAGGCGCGCCGGTCACGGCCAAAACCCAGAGCCATCTGGATCGCTGTTTGACGTGCCGCAATTGTGAAACGACCTGTCCGTCGGGGGTGCGCTATGGGCGGCTCGTCGATATTGGTCGTCGTTACGTCGATGAACGTGTCATGCGACCGCTGTCACAGCGCATGATGCGCTGGGCGATGCGTGAGACGCTGAGCCGCCGCAAGGTGTTCGGTTTCCTGTTTGGTGTCGCGCGTTTCTTGCGCCCACTGATGCCGGCGTCGCTGCGCAAAAAAGTGCAGCCGCCGCACCCGGCAGGTGCGTGGCCCGATTATGCGGCGTCACCCAAAGCAACGCGCCAGATGTTGCTGCATGAAGGTTGTGTGCAACCGTCTATGATGCCCAATGTCGATGCCGCGACTGCGCGTGTGTTCGCCAAACTGGGTATCGAACTCGTGAAGGCACCGTCGGCCGAATGCTGTGGGGCGATTCGCCAGCACTTGAGTGATCACCACGGCGCCGAAGCGCAAATGAAACGCAACATCGACGCTTGGTGGCCATACGTTGAAAATGGTGTCGATACTATCGTCATCAATGCCTCGGGCTGTGGCGTCATGATTAAAGATTACGCCGAGATTTTGGCGCAGGATCTTGCCTACGCTGAGAAAGCGCAACGCATTTCGGCCATGGCCAAGGACGTCAGCGAAATTCTGCCGATCTATGCCGCTGAACTTGAAACACTCGCCCAAACCAAGCGTGTCAACGGCACGCCTGAGCGCGTGACGTATCACCCGCCATGCACCTTGCAGCATGGGCAGAAAATCCGTGGGGCTGTCGAAGCATTGTTGGGGCGCCTGGGTATCACGGTCAAACTCTGTCAGGACAGCCACCTCTGTTGTGGTTCAGCGGGTACCTATTCGTTGTTGCAGCCGGCGTTGTCGCTGGAGTTACGTGATCGCAAAATCAACAACCTCCTGAAAACCGAACCGCAGGAAATCGTCTCCGGTAACGTGGGCTGTATTAACCACCTGCAGTCGGGCACGGATGTTCCGGTACGACACTGGATCGAACTGATCGACCGGATGGTCTGATCATTACGTAATCAGAATCGCCCGGAAGTCGTTGACGTTGGTTTTGGTGGGGCCGGTCACCAATGACAGCCCTAGTTGGCTGAAGAAGGTGTGGGCGTCGTGGTTGGCCAGCGCCTCGCGCGGTGACAAACCCGATTGCCAGGCGCGCGCCAAGGTGTCGGGTGCAAGCAGCGCCCCCGCAGTTTCGATGAGGCCATCCACGCCATCGGTATCGGCAGCAAGCGCGTAAACGCCGGGCTGTCCTTCGAGTGCTATACCGAGCGCCAGTAGAAACTCCACGTTGCGCCCGCCCTTGCCCTGACAGTTTTCATGCACGGTGACCGTTGTTTCGCCGCCAGAAAGCAGGATGCACGGTTTGCGGAAGGGTTCGTTCCAACGTGAAACCTGACGGGTTATACCGGCAAACACGGTGCCTACATCCCTGGCTTCGCCCTCGATGGCATCGCCGAGTATATAAGCCGTCACCCCCTGGTTTTGTGCAACGGCTGCGGCAACCTCCAATGCGATCCGTGGTGTAGCGACCATGTAGGTAGTGATGCGTGACAGACGCTGGTCGTGCGGCTTGATCGACTCCAGTGCACCGTCCATAAGTCGCGTACGAATCGCGTCGGGAATATCGATGCGGTAACGGTCGATAATCGCCAGAGCGTCCGCGCAGGTTGATCGATCGCCGACCGTCGGTCCCGACGCGATATCCGCCGGATCGTCGCCGGGCACGTCGGAAATCAGCAGATTGATCACGCGCGCCGGGTAACAGGCGGCGGCCAGTCGACCGCCTTTGATCCGCGACAGATGACGACGTACGCAGTTCATCTCGCGGATCGTTGCGCCGGAGCGCAGCAACTCCTTGTTGATGCGCTGCTTTTCTTCCAGCGACAGTCCGTCTGCCGGCAGCGGCAACAGTGCGGAACCACCGCCCGAAATCAGGCAGAGCACCACATCATCTTCAGTCAGATGACTCACGCAATCCAGAATCCGTTGTGCCGCTTCGTGGCCGGCGGCATCAGGTACCGGGTGCGCGGCCGACAGAATCTCGATACGCGTGCAGGGTTCTTCGTAGCCATAACGCGTCACGACGATACCTGAAAGCGGACCGGACCAATGTTGTTCTACGACCTTGGCCATCGCAGCGGACGCCTTGCCGGCGCCGATGACGATCAGTCGGCCGTTCGGGCCGGGCGTCAGATGACTCGCCGCCAGAAACTCCGGGATACGTAAGTCAGGCTGGGCGCTGGCCACGGCCGCTTCAAACATCGCGGTTAGTAGTTGCGCAGCACTTTCATTGGTAAACGGCGCTGTCATGGCAAATGGCGGTTTCGTGTAACGACAATGTCTTGAGATAATGCATCAGTTCCCATTGTGCCTAACTGAAAGATTTTCATGTCGTCTCTGAGCCACGATTTCATCCGCTTCGCCCTAGACCAGAACGTGTTGCGTTTCGGCGAATTCAAAACCAAAGCCGGTCGCCTCTCGCCGTACTTCTTCAATTCCGGCCTGTTTCAGGATGGCGCCGCTTTAGCCAAACTCGCCGAGTTCTATGCAGGTCGTTTGCTTGAATCCGGTCTGCCATTCGACATGCTCTTCGGCCCGGCCTACAAGGGCATTCCGCTCGTTGCTGCCATTTCGGTCGTGTTGGCACAGCAGGGTCATAATTTACCCTACGCCTTCAACCGCAAAGAAGCGAAGGACCACGGCGAAGGCGGCACGATTGTCGGTGCGCCGCTCAAGGGGCGTGTGCTCATCGTGGATGACGTCATCTCGGCCGGTACTTCGGTCCGTGAATCGGTCGAACTCATCCGCAACCAGGGCGCCACACCGGCCGGCGTGCTTATTGCACTGGATCGGATGGAACGCGGCACCGGCGAACTGTCGGCCGTGCAGGAAGTCTCTGCCTCTTATGGCATCCCAGTCATCGCCATCGCCAACCTCGCCGACCTGCTCGACTTCCTTAAAGACAACACCGAGTTGGCCAGCCATCGGCCGGCCGTGGCGGCGTATCGCGAGCAGTACGGGGTTTAAT
>CAZSAE010000011.1:0-29385 GCA_964604765.1 uncultured Dechloromonas sp.
GTGTTTTAACCGGCCAGCCGAAGCTAAATTTGAGCGGTCCCATCGGTGACACCCAGGCCATGCCGAAGCCGATCGATTGCAGCACGCCTGTTGCTGCCGGCATCGGATAGGGCGAATCAGGATAATTCTGCGGCTTGGTTAAGCCCGTTGCACCAATGTAGCCCACGTCGTAAAACACGTTCCAGCGCATATTCTCGATGCCGGCGATAGGCCCCTGGAATTCGAGGTTGCCGATCGCTTTCACATTACCGCCGGTATAAGACGTCGTTCCGTTCGGGTTAACGCCCTGCGGCCCCACCGTACCCGGCTTGTAACCGCGTACCGAACCGATGCCGCCGCCATAGTAGTTCTTGTAGAACGGCAACGGTTTACCACCGATGCCATTGCCATAGCCCAGATCGCCGTTGGCCATAAAGAACAACGACTTGCTGACCGGCAGGAAATGCTGTTCCTGATAGGTCAAGCGGTAATAGCTGAGGTTGCCCGGGGGTGAGCCAAACTCACCACCAACGGCAAATCGATTACCCTTGGTCGGCAGAATCATCGAATCGAATGAATTCAGACGCCAGCCGATACTGGAGATCAGCGAGGTACTCGTCGAGCCGTAAGTCTGTGTAAAGTTATAAATGTTGTAGGGAACATTCGGATAGGTATACGTCTGCTGAGTGGTGGCGCCGGTGTAACTTGTTGTGCTCGCTCCACTCAAATTGATGTTCGTGCTATCAACCGTAAAGCCCAGGTTTAGGTTACTGACTTCGCTGAGCGGATAACCGAAACGAATACCACCACCCGCCGAACTCGTCTTGTAGACGGACAGCCAATCCAAGGAAGCCGAGTTAAAGGTGCGGTAATACGCGTCGTAGCCGATGCTGACGCCGTTCACCGTCCAGTACGGATCCGTGTACGACAGGTTGTACAACGTGTTGATCTTGCTGGTGTTGACGCCGAGCGTTGCGCTCTTGCCGCTACCGAACAGGTTGTTCTGACTGATCGAACCCGACAACGTCAGCTTTTCGTAGCTGGAAAAACCCGCACCGATCATGAAGCTACCGGTCGATTTTTCTTCGACGTTCACATTGACATCGACCTGGTCGTTGGTTCCCGCCGCAGGCGGTGTCTGTATATCGACCTTCTTATAGAAGTCGGTACGCATCAGGCGTTCGCGTGATAACTTGATCTTGTCGGCGTCGTACCAGGCATCCTCAATCTGGCGCATGTCTTGACGAATGACTTCGTCACGCGATTTGGTGTTGCCGGTCACATTGACCTTGCGCACATAGACGCGACGGCCCGGATCGACAAACAGCGTGAAACCGACCAGACGTTTCTCCCGGTTGATATCGGGCGCGGCATTGACGTTGGCGAACGCATAGCCTTCGTTACCCAGACGTTCCGTGATCGCCTTGACGGTTTGATTCACTTTGTCGCGCGAGAAGATCTGACCCGGTGCGATCTTGACCAGCTTTTTGATCTCTTCCTCGGGCACGATGAATTCGCCGACAACCTTCACGCTGCTGATCATGTAACGGTTACCCTCACTCTGGGTAATCGTCAGATAGATGTTTTCTTTGTTCGGGCTGATCGATACCTGCGTGGAATCAATCGCATAGTCCAAGTAACCGCGATCCTGATAGAAAGAGCGCAGTTTTTCCATGTCGGCCGTCAGCTTCTGACGGGAATACTGATCGGACTTGGTATACCAGGACATCCAGGTCGGCGTTGTCAGCTCGAAGAGATCGAGCAGTTCGCTTTCGGGGTATGCCTTGGCACCGATGATGTTGATCTCGCGAATCTTGGCTGTATCGCCTTCGATAATATTGAAGTTGATACCGACGCGGTTCCGTTCTAGCGGCGTCACGGTCGTCGTGATCTGCACCGCGTATTTGCCACGTGACAGATATTGCCGCTTGAGTTCCTGTTCGGCTCGCTCGAGAATCGCCCGATCGAAAATCCGCGAATCAGCCAAGCCGACTTCTTTGAGCGCCTTCAACACGACGTCTTTTTCGAATTCCTTCATGCCTTCGAAAGTAATCGAGGCAATCGCGGGACGTTCAACCACGCTGACGATCAGCACTCGCCCTTCGGCTTCAATGCGGACGTCCTTGAAAAATCCGGTCGCAAAAAGCGCACGAATGGCTTCCGATACCTTTTCGGTGTCGACTGTTTCGCCGACCTTGATGGGCAGGTAGGTAAAAATCGTGCCCGGCTCGGTGCGTTGCAAACCTTCGACGCGGATATCCTGGACGACGAACGGCCGGAACGCGGACGATTCATGCTGCTGGGCATAAGCCGACGGCACAGCCGAGACCAGGGCCAGACCACCGATGAGGCCGGGCAAGAGTCGGGGCTGCAGCAAATGGAATCTGATCAGGTGAGCGTGTTTCCGGGACATCCGTTTACCAGTTGAAAAGTCGCTGTAAATCATTAAAAAGCGCGATAAACATCAAAAAACCGAGTAGAACCACGCCAAAACGCTGCAATATTGCCTGATGGTCAGCCGACACCGGCTTGCCAGTCAGGATTTCAACGAAATAATACATCAAGTGCCCCCCATCAAGGAGCGGCAACGGCAGAAGATTGATCACGGCAAGTGACAGGCTGACGATGGCGAGAAAACGCAAAAACGCCTCGGGGCCGATCCGCGCCGTCTGCCCGGCGGCCGTGGCGATGGTCACTGGGCCGGACAGGTTTTCCAACGATGCTTTGCCGATCAACATCTGGCCCAACATGACCAGCGTAAACCGGCTTTTATCGTAGGTTTCAAAACTCGCCGCTTTCAACGCCGCCATGACGCCCAGATCCTGACGAATACGGTAGGCATTTAACGCAGTGGCATCCTGTACGGGTCCGAACCCAGCCTTGCCGATCTGCTGAACACCACCAGCCACCCGCTCTTCAAACGCACGCGGTGTCAACACTAAGGTCTGTAGCACACCCTCTCGACGTATTTGAACTTGCATCTCGACGCCCGGATGCGAGCGAATGGCTTTCACCACCTCGGTCCAATGGGCCATGGCTTGTCCGTTCACCTGCTCGATGCGATCTCCCGGGCGGAACCCCGCTGCAGCTGCAGCGCTATCCGGCTGAATCACGCCAACCACAGGCTCGAAATCGGGGGTGCCCAGGCGCAATCCCAGCGACGGCAGCAATTCCGGCCCCAGGCGTTCGTTCGCCGGCGGCGTTAGCAGCACACCACGATCGGCGGCTACGTCAAGCGGTCGTCCCTGATCCGTAGCGACGACGGCGAGACTGATCTCGCGTTCGTTGGAGAATGCCTGTAGCAGATGCCATTGGAACGCAGCCCAGGTTTGCACCGGCTCGCCATCGACGCGCGTCACGAGATCGCCCGCCCTTACACCGGCCACCGCTGCCGGCGACCCCGCTGCTGGCTCAGCCAGAATGGGTCGCCATTCGGTGACCCCATTCAAAAACACCGCCCAGTACAGCAGAATCGCCAGTAAAAAATTGGCGATCGGCCCAGCCGCCACCATGGCGATGCGCTTACCGACGGTTTGTGTGTCAAAAGCCCGGGCGCGCTCAGCAAGAGGCAGATCAGTCGCTTCTCGCGTGTCCAGCGGTTTGACATAGCCACCAAGCGGCCAAAGGCAAATCGCCCATTCCGTGCCGGCACGATCCTGACGCGACCATAGCACCTTGCCAAAACCAAAGGCGAAGCGCAGGACATGCACACCGCACCAGCGCATGACCAGATAATGGCCGAGCTCATGGATCGTCACCAGCAGGCCGATGGCCACGATAAAGGCCAGCAAGGAACTCAGAAAATTCATGACGGACGCGTCAGGCAAGACGTGGCGAACGCACGGGCATCGGCATCGGCCGCCAGCACGTCGTCCAGACTGCGCACGGGCGAATGCTCGATGGCGTTAAGCGTCGTTTCGATGATTTCGGGGATTTGCAGAAAACCGATGCGACCGTCCAGAAAAGCCGCCACGGCCACCTCATTGGCGGCATTCAGCACGGTGGGCGCCCTGCCCCCCCGGCGTAGCGCTTCGAAGGCCAAGCGCAGACATGGGAACGCCTCCAGATCCGGCGCCATGAAATCAAAACGGCCACAAGCCACCAGATCCAGCATATTCACGCCAGATTCAATACGTTCGGGCCAGGCCAAGGCATGTGCAATCGGCGTGCGCATATCCGGCGCACCCAGCTCGGCGAGTACCGACCCATCGACATACTGCACGAGCGAGTGAATCGTACTTTGGGGATGCACAACGACTTGAATCTGATCCGGTTCGATACCGAACAGGTAGTGCGCCTCGATGACTTCGAGGCCTTTGTTCATGAGCGTTGCCGAATCGACGGAGATCTTGCGACCCATCGACCATTTTGGATGGCTCACCGCCTGCGCCGGCGTCACCTCAGACAGTTGCTCGCGATCATAGCCCCGGAAGGGACCACCCGAGGCGGTCAGAATGATATGCGAGACACCATGACGCTCGGGGTTCTGCTGGTAGTCGGCCGGCAGCGATTGAAAGATCGCGTTGTGTTCGCTGTCGATTGGCAACAACACAGCGCCCGATTCACGCACCGCGTTCATGAAGATTTCGCCAGCCATGACGAGCGCTTCCTTGTTCGCCAGGAGCACGCGCTTACCCGCCTCGGCTGCCGCAATAGCAGACGGCAAACCGGCGGCGCCGACTATCGCCGCCATGACCGTATCGATTTCAGGAATACGGACGATATCCGATAGCGCCGTGCTGCCGATCAGGATTTGCGTCTTTATACCGTCCGTGTGCAGTCGCTGACGCAGAGTTTCGCCCGCTTCCGGGTCGACAACCACTGCAAAGTCGGGTTCGAACTGGCGAATCTGAGCTTCGAGCAGGTCAATCCGGCTATGCGCTGCCAACGCAGCGACCTGATAGCGATCCGGATGTCGGGCGACGACATCCAGCGTGTTCTGTCCAATGGATCCGGTGGAACCGAGTACCGCGATGCGCTGCATAGTGAGTTCAGCGGCCCGTGGCGATGATGATCAACAACAGCGCGACCGGCAACACGGAGAGCTGGCTATCGATGCGATCCAGAATACCGCCGTGCCCCGGCAGGAGATTCGAACTATCCTTGATGCCCGCCTGTCGCTTCATCAGCGATTCAAACAGATCACCGGTGACCGACAACGCTAGCAGCAGTAGCAGCACGGGAACCGACAACAGCGAAAAAATGCCGCCGACCTGATTGAGGATCAAGGCGTAAATCAGCATACAAACCGCCGCGCCCGCCACGCCTTCCCAGGTTTTACCCGGGCTAATGCTCGGCGCCAACTTGCGCTTGCCGAACTGACGCCCGGAAAAATAGGCGCCGATATCGGCGATCCAGGGCACGGCCATCACCGCCAGTAGCAACCAGGGTTCGGGCGACACCGGTTTGAGCGATACCAGAGCTGACCAGGCCGGCAAGATCAATATTAAGCCGACGATAAAATGCAGCAGGCCATGCTTTACTCGCCACTGGCGCACGAGCCAAAACGGCACAATCAATAGCCAGAAGGCCGAGCCGATGAGCAGCGACAACCCCGTCAACCAGGCCATCCAGAACACCGGTGCAAACACGGCCATGCCGGCCAGCAGTAGGCCGACGACAGCAGAGACCAGCACGCGAGGCGTACGCGTCAAATACGGGTTCGCCGTCAGACCCAACCACTCCCAAAGCCCCAGCCCCGCCACCACACAGCAGAACAGTAGCCAAGACAGAGGGGGCAGCACGAACAGCAGGAGCGCGACCAGCACAAAGAGGGCTAACGCAGTCTTGATACGGGTGGCCAACATCGTTACTCCCCTTTGCGCAGATTTGGCGTCGTCGACGGCACCGCTCTGGCGGCGCGCTGCGCCGCTTCGATCTGATCACCGGTCTGGCCAAAACGACGCTGCCGTTTCTGGAAGGAACGAATCGCTTCGATGAACGCATTCTGATCAAAATCCGGCCACAGCGTGGGCGTGAAATACAGCTCGGTATAGGCCAGCTGCCAAAGCAGAAAATTGGAAATGCGCTCTTCGCCGCCGGTACGAATAAACAGATCAGGCTCCGGTACGTCGGCAAAACACAGATACGGTTCCAGCTCGTGTTCGAGGTATTCGCCGGCCCGCTCGGGGTGTGCTTCAACCAGCCGGTTCACCGCCTGCATGATGTCCCAGCGTCCGCCGTAATTGGCGCAGACGTGCAGCGTCAAACGCGTGTTGTTTTGGGTCTGTTCTTCGGCGCTGGCAATCAGCGCCTGCAATTCCGGCGCAAACCGGGTGCGATCACCCACAACCCGCAAACGAATCTGGTTTTCGCTCAGCTTGCCGACTTCCTGCTCAAGCGCCTTCATAAACAGCTGCATGAGCAGCGTGACTTCTTCAACGGGGCGCCGCCAATTCTCGGAGCTGAAGGCAAAAAGCGTGAGGTGTTCAACGCCCAGTTCCAGGCATTGACGC
Organism: uncultured Dechloromonas sp.; assembly: GCA_964604765.1. Classification (GTDB taxonomy): domain Bacteria; phylum Pseudomonadota; class Gammaproteobacteria; order Burkholderiales; family Rhodocyclaceae; genus Fluviibacter. The sequence goes on from CAZSAE010000011.1 coordinate 6,435, forward strand.
ACCGTGCTGCGTACCGTCTCGACGCCTTGACGATGCCCGGCAACACGCGGCAGCAAACGGCGTTTGGCCCAGCGCCCGTTACCATCCATGATGATGGCGATATGGCGCGGACAAACCCCATCATGGACATCAGGCTCAGCCTTGGGCCGAGCCTGTTGACGGAACCAGCGTGAAAGTTTCATGTGAGGGTCATGTCTGCGCCCTGAAGCAGATCAGATCTGCATCAGTTCTTTTTCTTTTTCGGCCAGCAACTTGTCCACTTCAGCTACAAACTTGTCCGTCAGCTTCTGGATCTCTTCCTGAGATCGACGCTCGTCGTCTTCCGAAATTTCCTTGTTCTTCAGCGCATCTTTGAGCCCGTTGTTGGCGTCGCGACGCAGGTTGCGAATCGATACCTTACCGTTTTCACCTTCGGCTTTGACGACCTTGATCAGCTCCTTACGACGCTCTTCAGTCAGCGCCGGCATCGGCACGCGAATCAATTCACCTTGTGCTGCCGGGTTCAGACCCAGATCCGATTCGCGGATGGCCTTCTCGATCTTGGCAGCCATCGGCTTTTCCCAAGGCTGGACACCGATAGTGCGCGCATCAACCAATGTCACGTTGGCGACCTGATTGATCGGCACCATCGAGCCGTAATATTCGACCATCACATGGTCCAAAATACCGGTATGCGCGCGACCCGTGCGGATCTTGCCCAGCTCGGTCTTCAGGCTTTCGAGGGATTTGAGCATTTTCTGCTCGGTCGTATTCTTCAGTTCGCTCATAGCAATATCCTGTGATTCACTAACAATCAGCAATACACCAGCGTGCCTTCGGTAGCGCCCATCACGACACGCTCTAAGGCACCGGCTTCAAAAATGGAGAAAACGTTGATCGGCAACTTCTGATCGCGGCACAGCGCGAACGCCGTCGCATCCATGACCTTCAGATCGCGTTGAATCGCCTCGTCAAAAGAGATCGACTCATACTTGGTTGCGTTCGGGTCTTTCTTCGGATCCGCCGTGTAGATGCCGTCTACCTTGGTGGCCTTCAGGACGATCTCGGCACCAATCTCGGCACCGCGTAGCGCCGCCGCCGTATCCGTCGTAAAGAATGGGTTGCCCGTACCGGCGGCGAAGATCACGATGCGGCCCTGCTCCAGATAACGGATGGCCTTGCCGCGCACATAAGGTTCGACAACCTGCTGGATATCGAGTGCCGATTGCACGCGCACCGGCAAACCGGCCAAACGCATCGCGTCCTGCAGCGCCAGGCTGTTCATCACGGTGGCCAGCATCCCCATGTAATCGGCCTGCGCACGATCCATACCGGAGGCCGATGCCGCGACACCGCGGAAAATATTGCCGCCGCCAATCACAACGCCCATTTGGACACCCAGATCGGCCACTTTCTTGATTTCGGCAACAATGCCACCGATGGTCTGACGATTGATTCCGTAGGCGTCATCGCCCATCAAGGCTTCGCCGGACAGCTTGAGCAGTATGCGTTTGTACTTGGGTGTTGCCATGGGTGACCCTTTCTATACAGTAGATTGCATCAAGAAGCCGGAAAGCCGGAAATGCGGAACGACCAAACCGGGTCACGCCAGGCGCGACCCGGGCACAACGATTTACTTCTTGGCAGCAGCAGCTTGCTGCGCAGCCACTTCGGCGGCGAAGTCATCGACCTTCTTCTCGATACCTTCACCGACGATGAACAGCGTGAAGCCCTTGATCTGGGCATTCTTCTGCTTGAGCAGTTGCTCGATCGTCTGCTTGCCATCTTCCGCCTTCACGAAAACCTGGCCCATCAGAGTGACTTCCTTCAGGAACTTCTGAACGGTACCTTCCACCATTTTGGCGACGATGTCGGCCGGCTTGCCTGATTCGGCAGCCTTCTCGGTGGCGATACGACGCTCGGTTTCGATCAGCGCTGCGTCAACGCCCGAGGCGTCCAGCGACTTCGGCTTGTTAGCGGCGATGTGCATGGCCAGATCTTTCGCCATCGTTTCATCGCCACCGTCGACATCCACCAGCACGCCGATCTTGCTGCCGCCGTGCACATACGAAGCGACCTTGCCGACACCTTCGACGCGAACGAAGCGACGAATGCTCATGTTTTCACCGATCTTGCCGACCAGCGCGGCGCGAACGTCTTCAACCGTCGAACCGTTCAGCGGCAGCGCCGACAGTGCGGCCACGTCAGCCGGGTTTTTGGTGGCGACCAGCTCGGCCAATTGGCGGGCGAAGGCCAGGAAGTCGTCATTCTTGGCGACGAAGTCGGTTTCGCAATTGACTTCAACCATGGCGGCCAGCTTGCCGTCAGCCGACAGATAGATACCGACAATGCCTTCGGCGGCGATGCGGGCGGCAGCCTTAGAGGCCTTGCTACCCAGCTTGACGCGCAGAATCTCTTCGGCCTTGGCCATGTCGCCCTGAGCTTCGCTCAGCGCCTTCTTGCATTCCATCATCGGTGCGTCGGTCTTCTCGCGCAGTTCCTTGACCATACCTGCGGTAATTTCAGCCATGCTTTTCTCCTAATTCAGAATCGGTACGCCCCATTTGTCGATCACGCGCCACAAACAGGTGGTTTATTGCAAATCGGCCGCCCGAGGGCGGCCGACCGTGCCGGAGCGGAATGCCTGCGACAGCAAGCCCCCGGCCAAAGCGGTTATTCGCCCGAAGCCTCTTCTTCGACTTCGACGAATTCGTCATCGCCACCAGCGGCGTCAACGATTTCCTGGATCGACTGGCTACGACCTTCCAGCACCGCATCGGCGATGCCACGGGCGTACAGACGAATCGCACGCGACGAGTCGTCGTTACCCGGGATGATGTAGTCCACGCCTTCCGGGCTGTGGTTGGTATCGACCACGGCGATCACGGGGATACCCAGCTTCTTGGCTTCGGTGACGGCAATCTTGTGATAGCCGACATCGATAATAAAAATAGCGTCCGGCAGCGTGTTCATATTCTTGATGCCACCGATCGACTTTTGCAGCTTGTCCAGTTCGCGCTTGAAATCCAGCGCTTCTTTTTTGGTCAGGCGCTCGCAGGAACCGTCTTCAACCGACTGCTCCATGTCCTTCAGGCGCTTGATCGACTGCTTCAGCGTCTTGTAGTTGGTCAGCATGCCACCCAACCAACGCTGGTCGACATACGGCATACCGGCGCGGGTAGCTTCTTCGGCAACAATTTCACGTGCCTGGCGCTTGGTGCTGACAAACAGAACCGTCCCCTTGTTGGCAGCCAGCTTCTTCACGAAAGCGATGGCTTCGTTGTACTTACCGACCGTCTTTTCCAGGTTGACGATGTGAATCTTGTTGCGTGCCCCAAAAATGTAGGGGGCCATACGGGGGTTCCAGAAGCGGGTCTGGTGTCCGAAGTGGACGCCGGCTTCCAGCATTTGACGCATTGTCGACATAACGACTCCTTGCAGGGTTAGACCGCCACGGACCCGACTGCGATTTTTCCGAGGAAAAACACCCTGAATTCGGGACCGTGTGAGGATTTGTTCCAGAACGCGGACGCTCCGAAACGCTAAGATCGGCGCGTGGGTTTTAGCCAACGCCGGTTTTCAATCAAGAAAACTTTCTGATTATAGCAACCGAAACCGCAGTGCAGCAAGCCATTTATGCGCTACCAGCGGGGGTTTGTCTGGCCGTAACAGCGCGTCTCGGTTATCCTTGCGCATCGACATGCGCCCAGCGCTTTCCCTTTAAAAAGCCAAAATCATAATGAGCATCACGCTGAAAACTCCCGAACAGATCGAAAAAATGCGGACAGCCTGCCGATTGGCGTCCGAAGTCATTGATTACATTACACCTTTCGTAAAACCCGGCGTGACCACGGGCGAACTAGATCGCCTTTGTCATGACTATATGGTCAACGAACAGGGGACGATTCCGGCACCGCTCAATTACCAGCCCCCCGGCTATGCCCCCTACCCCAAGTCGATCTGCTCATCGGTCAACCACCAAGTCTGTCACGGCATTCCGGGCGACAAACAGCTGAAGAAAGGCGACATCGTCAATCTCGACATTACCGTGATCAAGGATGGCTGGTACGGCGACACGAGTCGCATGTTCACGGTCGGCGAAGTGTCTACCCTCGCCCAGCGCCTGTGCGACGTCACGTTTGAATGTCTCTGGAAAGGCATCGATGTCGTCCGCCCGGGCGCCACGCTCGGCGACATCGGGCACGCCATCCAGACACACGCCCATCAACACGGCTTTTCCATTGTGCGCGAATTCTGCGGCCATGGCATCGGCCAGCATTTCCACGAAGACCCCCAAGTACTGCACTATGGAAAACCCGGCACGGGGCTCAAACTGCAAGAAGGGATGATCTTTACAATCGAACCGATGGTCAACGCCGGCAAGGCCGATATCAAAGAACTGGCCGACGGTTGGACGATCGTGACCAAGGATCATTCGCTGTCGGCGCAATGGGAGCATACGGTCGTCGTAACCCAAAACGGCGTCGAAGTCCTGACAGTCTCCGAGGGCTGCCCTCCGCGCCCCAGCTTCTGAGCATCGGCTGATGTCGGACCACGCGTCGAACATGGTGCTCGCCGAGATTCGCGAGACGCTGCAACAGGGGCAAAAAGATCTCGCGACGGCTTATCTGGCGCGGCCCGATTTCATGGCCTACCTGCTCGGACGATCTCGATTAGTCGACCGGATGCTTTGCCGACTGTGGTCAAACGCACATATGCCCGCTGGCACGGCCTTGATCGCCGTTGGTGGCTACGGACGGGAAAAGCTTTATCCGCATTCGGATATCGATGTCTTGATCGCGCTCAACGCACCACCGTCCGAGGCACTCGCCGCCAAGCTGGAGTGTCTGGTCAGCCAATTCTGGGATATTGGCCTCGCCGTCAGTCACAGCGTGCGCACCATTGATGAATGCGTTATCGCGGCGAAGGCGGATGTCACCGTACAAACGGCGCTCTTTGAATCACGACGTATTTGTGGTGACAAGCAACTGCACACACGACTCCAACAGGCCATCGATGCCAGCATGGATCACGAACAGTTCGTGGCCGCCAAACTGGCCGAGCAGGAAGAACGGCACTTGCGCTATGCGTTCACCGCGTTCAACTTGGAACCCAATGTCAAAGAAAGTCCCGGCGGCCTGCGCGACCTACATAGTCTGGGCTGGATTGCGCGAGCAGCAGGCTTTCAAGGCGACGGCGAAATCTGGCAGGTGCTCCAGAAGCACGGCTTGATGCAGGGCGATGAACGCGTCGCCCTCGAACGTGCCATTGGTTTCCTCGCCGACGTGCGCATTCATCTGCATTTGCTGGCAGGGCGGGCCGAAGATCGCCTGCTGTTCGACCTGCAGAGCCAGATCGCCCAGCAATTCGGCTTTGCCGACGACGCGAACAAGCGGGCCAGCGAACAGTTCATGCAGCGCTACTATCGGATCGCCAAACGCGTCACGCAAATAAACACGCTGGTGCTTAAATCGATCAACGAAAAACTCGCACCATGCAGCAAGCAACGGATACGCCCGATCAATGATCGCTTCCGGAAGGTCGGACAAAAGCTCGATATCATCGACCCGCAAATCTATCAGACGACCCCGTCCGCTATTCTGGAAACCTTCCTGCTCATGGAAAAACAGGGCGGCGCCCAGGATATGACGGCGCGCACCCTGCGCGCACTGTACAGCGCGCGTCGCCTCATCAATCGCGATTTCCGGCAACAGAAAGAAAACAAACGGCTGTTCATTCAGATCTTGCGCCAGAAAAACGGGGTGCTGCATGCACTGCGCCTGATGAATCAATTCGGCATTCTCGGTCGCTATATTCCGGCTTTCGGCGACATCGTCGGCCAGATGCAACATGACCTGTTTCATGTTTTCACCGTCGACCAACACATTCTGCAGGTCGTCCGCAATATCCGACGTTTTCTGCGCGAGGATTTCGCGCACGAAAACCCTTTCTGTCATCGCCTCATCGTTGAATTCGAGCGGCCGTGGCTGTTGGTGTTGGCGGCGCTGTTCCATGACATCGCCAAAGGTCGCGGCGGCGACCATTCGGAACTCGGCACGGTCGATGCCGAAGCCTTCTGCACGTCACACGCGCTCAGCAAAAAAGATACCGCACTGGTCGTCTGGCTGGTCCGCGAACATTTGACGATGTCCGCCGTTGCACAAAAGCAAGACATTTCCGATCCCACCACCGTGGCCGCCTTCTGCAAAAAAGTGGGTGACGTCCGCCATCTGACGGCACTTTATCTGCTGACAGTCGCAGATATTCGCGGCACCAGCCCCAAAGTCTGGAACTCTTGGAAAGCGCGTCTGCTTGAAGGACTCTATCGCAGCTCGCTGGCACGGCTAGAACAAAGCTCGGGCGCATCACCGGATGATATCGGCGATATCGGTGATATGGTCGCGCAACGCAAACGCGACGCACTGGCGCATCTGCGCTTTTTCGCGTTGGGCAATTCGGTACAAGCGCAATTCTGGAAACAGCTCGACGACGTTTATTTCCTCAGACACACCGACGAAGAAATCGCCTGGCACACGCGCTGCCTGTACTACCGTGTTCACGAAAACAAACCGATTGTGCGCGCCCGCCCCGACCCGGACGGCGAAGGCATTCAGGCAGTCGTTTATGCGCCGGACCAACCGGATCTTTTCGTCAAGCTCTGCGCATACTTCAGTTCCATCGGCTATTCGATTATGGATGCCAAAATCCACACGACGCGCCACGGTTATGCACTCGATAGCTTCAACCTGCTCGACGCGAGCAGTCGCGATATAGATCGAGAAACCTGCGCGATCATTGAACATGATCTACTGGAGGTCCTGGCCGGAAGACTCAAACCGGTTCCGCCGAGTACAGGACGCCTCTCCCGTCAGGTACGTTCATTCCCGATCGCGCCCGAAGTACTGATCGAACCCGACGAAAGCGGCCAGCAATTTGTCGTCTCGATTCGCGCTGCTGACCGGACGGGTCTGCTGTATACGATTGCCGAAACCCTCGCCAGGCATGGCGCGTCGCTACACACGGCGCGCGTATCCACGTTGGGTGAACGCGCCGAAGATACCTTCCTGATTTCCGGACGCAGCCTCAACCAGAGCCGCGACCGTCTTCTGCTCGAAAACGATTTGCTGGAACAGCTCCTAATCGACGGCCAGCAGCGCTAATCGGGCAGCTTACAGCCGACCAGCGCCTCGATGATGAGACGGACTTTGCACATCGCGTCTTCCAGCACCGGACCCAGCGCACTGAATTCAATGCCTTCCGCGCTCTGCGCGATCCCCGCCGCGTAATTGGCCACCACATTCAGCTGGGCATAGGGAATCTTGAGTTCACGGGCCAACACCGCTTCTGGCATTGCGGTCATTCCCACGACATCGGCGCCGTCGCCGGCCAATCGGCGGATCTCCGCCGCCGTTTCCAGACGCGGGCCTTGTGTGCAGGCATAGACACCGCTGTCTTTCACGTTAAAACCGAGCAGATCAGCCGCCGCCGATAGGCGTTCACGTAGGCGTTCATCAAATGGGCGCGTGAAATCGATATGCATCTCTATATCCGGTAGCGTGCCAAAGAAACTGGAAACCCGACCCGAGGTGTAATCGATGAGCTGATCCGGAATCACCAAGTCGCCGGGCGCAAGAGACGGATGAATCGATCCCACCGAGCCGACGGCGATGATGCCGGTCACCTTTAATTCCTTGAGTGCCAGGATATTCGCCCGATAGTTGATATCGCAAGGCGCAATGGTGTGACCATGTCCATGCCGGGCCAGAAACACCATATCGTGACCGCAAATCTTGCCCAGGGTCATGGGACACGATGGCTCGCCATAAGGGGTACGCACAAAACGCCGATGTGCGCCTTCAAGAATGCTCAGATGATTCAGCCCGCTACCGCCAATGATGGCTAGAAGCTGTTTGCTATCAGTCGATTGTTCTGTCGAATTCATAAGGAAGAGGTCCTTAATGGCTTAGCGAAGATTATGCCTCAAAGATTATTCCTGCTTTTCTGCCTGCTTTTCTGCTTATTTCTCTGCCTGCATTTGCGCCTTGTTTTGCGTGCGCGTCAGCGTCGCCTCACCGATCACCGGGACGACGCCCTGCAAAGCTGTCGTTTCAACTGAATTACTTTCAGGGATTTTGCGGAACTGCACGTCCGCATCGGTCAAAGTGAAAGGCGCGTCCACGATGACCGTGGTCTCGATCATTTTGGCCATGGTTTGCCGACCCGTGTCCTTCATCTTCCAGGGAAACGCGGTCCGATCCGCCAAATGCACCGTACGCACCGATTCGAGACGCGCCGCCAAACGCACAACCGCCTGTTGCAGGACCAGACGATGCTGCATCACCGCGTACGCCGCCGGCACCTCGCGCGGCAGTGATTCGGCCGGCGCTCCCGCCAACCAGCAGACGACCGCGTCCGGCGCAAACGCCTGCAGATCATCAACCAGGCGTTCATCGTAATGATGCACATCTGCGACACCGTAGGTGGCTTCCGGCATTCGCTGTTGCGTTGCCGTCAAACAGTCCATCCGATTATCCAGCGCAAACACGGTTTTTCCCCGCTTGATCAGCGCCGCCGTTGACGCCCCGAAGCCGCAACCTATTTCCAAGACCCGTTGTCCGGGAATACGGTTTGCCAGCCAATCATAAAGTCCGGCGCGCTCCAGCTGTAACGATTCGGCTTGCCAGCGCGCCAGAGTTGCGTCCAAAGGTTCATTCAGAGCAGCCTGCCCACCCGCAAAAGAAGTGCCGAGCAGATCGCGCGATTTAAACGTCATCGTCGGCTCCACGAGCGACATAAATCCCGTTCGCATTGCGCCAGAGGCCATCGGCATCGAGCCCAAAGCCATAGACATAGCAATCCGGCACGGTCAGAGCGGGATAGTCCGGCGCACAAGGTTGCGGCAGTGCTTTCTGTTTGTGGATGAGCACGCCGATCGATACCTCGACCGCTCCTTCGGCACGTAACCAATCCTGAATGGCGCAAAGCGTCAAACCCTCGTCCAGAATATCATCGAGCAACAATACCGAGCGCCCTGCGACAGACTGCCTTGGACGAACCACCCAGTTCAGTGCAGCGCCCGTGCGAGCCCCATCGTAGCGAGTGGCATGCACGTAATCGAGTTCCAGCGCAAAATTGAGCTTGGGCAACAGATGCCCCGCGTAGATCAAGGCGCCGGTCATGACCGGTAGTACCAGGACGCGTTCAGCGGCATAACGCGCGTTCATGAGCGCTGCCTGCGTCTCGATCAACGCGTCGATCGCCTGCCGATCATGTAGAAGCGCGGCGTTTTCGGGATCGTGCTGGAGCGGAGACACGCTGCACTGGCCGCAAAAATTATTTGAGACTATCGAGGTACTGACTGAATTCGGCGCCGACTTCGGGATGGCGTTGACCCAGCGCGACCGTAGCCTTCAGATAGCCGATCTTCGAACCACAGTCATAGCGCACGCCGTCATAGCGGTAGGCCAAGACCTGCTCTTCGGCCAGCAAGCTGGCGATGCCATCGGTCAGCTGAATTTCGCCGCCGGCGCCCGGCTGAACGTTTTCCAGGTGATGAAAGATGCGGCCCGACAAAATGTAGCGCCCGACCACCGCTAGCGTCGACGGCGCGGTCGCCGGGTCCGGCTTCTCAACAATCGCGTTGACCTGTTCCAGGCGATCCGACACCGATTTGGCATCGACAATCCCGTAGCTCTTGGTGTCGGCACGCGGCACATCCTGCACGCCCAGCACCGAACAGCGATAGTAATCGTAGCAATCGACCATCTGCTTCATGACCGGCGTTGTACCGTCCAGCAGATCATCCGCCAACAGAACAGCAAACGGCTCATCACCCACCACTGGCTTGGCACACAACACGGCATGTCCCAACCCCAGCGGTTCGGCCTGGCGGATGTAGATGCAGTTCACGTGCTTGGGCAGAATATTCTGCACGATATCGAGCAGCGCCTGCTTATTCTTTTGCGCAAGCTCGCTTTCAAGCTCGTAGGCCTTATCGAAATGGTCTTCGATCGCACGTTTGCTACGACCCGTGACAAACACCATCTCGGTAATGCCTGCAGCGACGGCTTCTTCCACAGCGTACTGAATCAGGGGTTTATCAACCACCGTCAGCATTTCCTTCGGGCTGGCTTTGGTCGCGGGCAGAAAACGCGTGCCCAAACCGGCGACCGGAAAAACCGCTTTACGAACCTTTTTCATCGAATACTCCGTGAATTGCGACAAACTGAATCATGAGGATTGTAACCGTTGGCGCAGCGTGACCTCATCCCATATTTCAATGCCCAGGCTTTGCGCCTTGTCCAGCTTGGATCCGGCGGCGTCTCCCGCCACCACAACATCGGTCCTGGCCGAAACCGAGCCTGACACTTTGCCACCCGCCGCCTCAATGAGCGCCTTGGCGTCGTCACGGCTCAAACTCGGCAGCGTGCCGGTAAGGACGACTGTTTTGCCGGTCAAAGCACCTGCCACCTCGGAGCCGCCAGGCGTCTTGGCAACATTCTCCCAATGAACACCAGCGGCCTGTAATCGGGCGATGACCTCGCGGTTATGCGCTTCGGCAAAAAACGCTTCAATCGAATCGGCCACCACCGGCCCCACATCCGGAACCTGCATGAGGGTGCTCACATCGGCTTGCATCAGCGCTTCCAGCGATCCGAAATGACGCGCCAGATCCTTGGCGGTCTGCTCGCCGACGTTGCGGATACCAAGGGCATAAATCAAACGATCTAGACGCGCCTGACAGCTCGCGCGAATCGCTGCGACCAGATTTTCCGCCGACTTTTCGGCAAAGCGATCCAGCGCGGCCAATTGTTGGCTATTGAGTGTATACAAATCCGCTGGCGAATGGACTAACCCCGCTTCGACGAGTTGATCCACCACCTTTTCGCCGAGGCCTTCGATGTCCATCGCCCGGCGCGATGCGAAGTGGCGCAAAGCCTGTTTGCGTTGCGCCGGACAGACCAGGCCGCCCGTACAACGCGCTACCGCTTCGCCAGGGGGTAGTTCGATGTGCGAGCCACATTCGGGGCAAACTTCCGGACAGCGCATCAGCGGCTGCAAGGGATTACCGACCGCATCCGCCGGGCGCCGATCCGGCAGCGCCGAGACGACTTCCGGAATGACATCACCCGCGCGGCGCACAATCACGGTGTCACCGACACGGATGTCTTTGCGCGCAATCTCGATAAAGTTATGCAGCGTGGCGTTAGTTACGGTGACACCACCCACAAATACCGGCTCCAAACGGGCGACTGGCGTTACCGCACCGGTGCGACCGATTTGCACGTCGATGGCCAGCACTTTGGACAATGCCTCCTCGGCCGGAAATTTGTGAGCAACAACAAAACGCGGTGCCCGGGAAACAAAGCCCAGACGTTCCTGCCAATCCCGGCGGTCGACCTTGTAGACAACGCCGTCGATATCGTACGACAGACTGGGCCGTTGTTGCGCCAGCGCAGCGTAATAATCGAGTAGACCTGCAGCACCTTGCACTACGGCTCGGGTCTCGGCAACGCGAAAACCCAGTGTAGAGAGCCAGGTCAGCGTATCACTTTGTGTTCGAGGAGCCGAAGTACTTTCACCGCCTTCGTCAACGTCGGCGATGCCGTAGGCAAAAAACGTCAGCGGTCGACGCGCAGTAATCGCCGAATCCAGTTGGCGCAAACTACCGGCCGCCGCATTACGCGGATTGGCGAACCGTTTCTCACCGGCCGCTGCCTGCGCCTCATTCAAACGCGAAAAGTCAACGCGCTTGATCAGCACTTCGCCACGCACTTCGAATCGTCCCCCCGGCGCCTGCGGCCCCAGGTGTAATGGAATGCTGCGGATCGTTTTTAAATTCAGCGTGACATCCTCGCCCGTCGCGCCATCGCCGCGCGTTGCGCCTTGCAGGAAACGGCGATCCATGTACACCAGCGAAATCGCCAGGCCGTCGAATTTGGGCTCACAGGCATAAACGATGGGCGGATCGTCATTCGATAAACCCAATCCGTCACGACAACGTTGATCGAACTCTTCGACCTCCTCAGCCGTGAAGGCATTGTTGATCGACAGCATTGGCACCCGGTGCGTCACTTGTTCAAAGGCCGACAAGGGCGGCGCCCCAACGCGCTGCGTCGGCGAATCCGGCGTAATCAGTGCGGGATGAGCCGCTTCCAGCGCTTCGAGTTCGCGATAGAGCCGATCGTACTCGGCGTCAGGCACCACAGGTGCGTCGAGGACATAATAGGCATGTGCATAGCGCTCAAGCAGACGCTGCAACTCACGCGCTTTACGCACGATATCATCGGGAACACCGGACAACGGCGCCGACTTTTCCGGCATCGCGTCGAAATCAAACGCGTCCTGCACGGCGTCGATCAGGAAAAGAGACGACGTGCCAGCGCCGAACCCGGCTCGATTCCTTGCGCCTGCAGCATCGCACCCAGACGAACAACCTGGTTCGATAATAGCGCCATCCCTTCTTCGCCAAGCAGTCGACCTTCGTCATCGACAATTTCAGCATCCAGCTCCGCCGACAAACTGCGCGCCAATTCCAGCATATCGGTTACAACCAGATCGGGGCGTGTCACATGCGGGAAATCCATGGTGAGGCTGATCGAACCCTGAGCATCATCGGCGACTACCTGAAAATCGACATCGTCAAAGGCATTCAGACGCACAAAGGCCGGATAAGTCCCGGACAGCCCCAGGGCGGCCAAGCGTGTCTTAAAGCGCGGTGTCGTCGCTGCGGCGTCGCGGGCGCGGAGGTTGAGATTGATTAACGCATCGACACGAACGCAAAATGCATCCAGGCTGCTGGCGCGCTCAAGCATGTTGGCTTCGGATTCCACCGACAAACCCGCCGAAAGCACTTGCGCCAGGCTTTCCACCGCGCGCATCCATTCATGCAGTGCATCCGGCGAAACGGGGCCGCGACGCGTGGCCAGTTGTAAACGGCAGCGGACATTGCTCACCAGCGCAGCGGCCGGCAGCTTATCGGCGAAATGCCAGGCGTCACCGGTGTAAAACTCAATGCGCTCGAAACGCGCCGCGCCCATTTGCTCAATCGTCTCGCGGATCGAACCAGCCGTGCGCGGTTCGTAAAAACGCAGCGTAGCAATGGCGTCCACCCAGGACTCGACTTCGGTCAGCGCCGGCAGTGGTTCCGGCATCTCCAGCGCAGAGGATGGCGAGCGCGCCACGGAGTCCTGCACCGACAACTGCGGCTCATCGCTGTGCGTTAGCGGCAGCGGCTCGTCATGATCCCACTGCGGCTCCTGACGCCCCGCCGTCGCCGGCGACGAAGCGGCTTCAGGCACAGACGGAATTTCGGACTTGGGCTCGTTCAGCTTGCGGTATTTACGTTCCAGCCAACGGTTGTAAACCACCACCAGCAGAATCGCCACCAGCCCGAGTCCGAGCAGGCTCAATTGCAGTTCGTTCATGATCAGGCCACCGTTGTTTCGCGCATTTGCAGCGCTTCTTCCATATCCACTTCGACGATACGCGACACGCCAAACTCCTGCATCGTTACACCGACCAGCTGGTTACCCATTTCCATTGCAATCTTGTTATGGCTAATGAACAGGAACTGCGTCTTGTCGGCCATGCGTTTCACCATCTCGCAGAAGCGGATCGTGTTGGCGTCATCCAGCGGTGCATCGACTTCATCGAGCAGACAGAACGGCGCGGGGTTCAACTGGAACAACGAGAACACCAATGCGATGGCGGTCAGCGTCTTTTCACCGCCTGACAGCAGATGAATCGTCGAGTTCTTCTTGCCCGGCGGTTGCGCCATGACCTGCACGCCCGCATCGAGAATCTCGTCGCCGGTCATGATCAGACGCGCTTCACCGCCACCGAACAATGTCGGGAACAGCGAGCCAAAATGGCCGTTGACCGAATCAAAAGTCGCTTGCAACAGTGACCGTGTTTCCTTATCGATCCGCCGAATGGCGTTTTCCAGCGTCTCCATCGCGCGCATGAGGTCATCCGACTGGGCATCGAGGTAGGTCTTGCGTTCCTGCGCCGAATTCAATTCGACCAGCGCCGCCAGATTGACTGGACCCATGGCTTCAATTTCACGCTGCAGACGCGTAATCGCGGCTTGCAACGGTGCTGGCTTGAGATCGCCGACCGTTTGCAGCAAGGCCTCGATCTGCTCACTGGAACAACCGGCTTCGGTCAACAGTGCTTCGAACTGCGCTGCCGCCAGTTCGGCCGCCTGCAGTTTGAGCTGATGATCGTTGATGCGCGCGCGCACCGGCTCTAGCTGTTGCTCCAGCCGCAAACGGCTTTCTTCTTGCGTACGCAGCGCAGCAGCATGGCTTTCGGCTGCATCACGAATATCGGCTAACGCCTGTTCTTTTTCACCACGCAACATGAGCGCAGTTTCCAGTTTTTCGCGCAGCTCGTCGCCATCCGCACCTTCGAGTTCGGTCTTGGCCTGCGTCAGCGCATCGTCAATACGACGACACTCGTCAATCGACAAACGGCTTTGCGTACGCAAATCTTCCAGACGGGTCTGACATTCCCGGCAGGAGAATTCGGCTTCCTGCACTTCTCGTTCGACCTTAACCATGGCGTCGCGCGCATCACGCAAGGCGCGACTGGCGGCTTCACGTACTGACAAACGTTCGGTGAGCGAGGTCTGCGCCACGGCAACCGCGCCTTCCAGGTTCTGCAGCAGACCCGTCAACTCATCCATGCGCGCCACTTCGGCGGCATGCTCGTTGGCCAGTTCGGCCTGCGCGGCCTTCAGCGCCTTATGACGTTCTTCGTAATGACGAATCGTCTGCACGAGGCGTTCGTGCTCCAATGCGCGGCTCGACAGTTCACTCTGCGCCGTTTGTAGCTGTTGACGCAACGCATCCAGCCGCTGACGCATCGCACGCAACTGTTCGCGCGCCGCCTCGACCTGATGCGTCGATTCTTCGGCTGGGCCGGTCAACTCGGCAACGCGGGCTTCGGTGGTTTCTAGTTCCTGCTGGCGTTCGAGCAATCCGTGATCCGATGCGTCTGGCGCAAAGAACGTCACGCTGTGACGATCGAGCAGATGGCCTTCCTGGGTGACCAGCTGATCGCCATCCGTCAACTGCGTTTGCAACGCTCTGGCAGCCGCCAACGTCGGCACCACACGAATGCCGGATAACCATTGCGCGAGAATCGGTTTAAGTCCGGCTTCCAGGCATTCGACTTTACCGAGCAATGTGTCTGAGGCAATCGAGGCGACCGCACCGCCTTCGGTCGGCAATAAAAGCGTTACGCGCAGCCCCGGCGGTTCAGCAAACCAGCGATCCAGATCCGGTAGTTGCTGCTGACCACAGGCCACCGCCTTCAGACGATCACGCAGCACCGCTTCAACGGCCAACTCCCAGCCCGGCGTGACCCGAATCTGTTGCCACAAGGCCGGACGATCTTGCAAGCCAGCCTTTCTGAGCCAATCCGGCAGACTACCGGTGGCCTGCACACGTTCCTGCAGCTGCTTCAAGGCCTGATGGCGGGCCTGCGTCCGGGTCAGCTCGGCCTGCAGTTCACGCTGGCGCTCGCTGGCGGCCTGGAGCGCGTGCTCCGCCTCATGCATCGATTGTTCAGCGGCCGTCTGTTGCTCCTGAAGCTCGGCCAAGGTCATGCTGGCGGCTTCTCGCGCTTCGGCCAGCACCTGCACTTGCTCCGTATCCGGCGGGGTCAGCGCTGCTTCATCACGCGCCAACCGTTCAATCTGCTGATCGACACGGGCCAGGTTACGTTCTGCATTAGTACGATTAGCCTGCGCCACTTGTAGACGCTGTTCCAGCCCCGAGAGTTCGCCACGAAACTGGCTGGCTTGTGCCTGCGCTTCGCGTTCGGCTTCCTCGAATTCGGGCAGGCCATCCTGAGCACGGGTCAGCATTTCCTGCGCCTGCGCGAGACGCATGGCGGCATGTTCCTGCAACTCGCTCCAGCGCACCAGATCTTCTTCGGCCTGCTTCTGACGCTGCAACCAACTTTGCTTCTCGGCGGCCAGCTGCACCAGACGCGACTCAAGATTTCGGCGCGTTTCCTGACGGTGACGGATATCGGCTTCGATCGTCGCCACTTCGGCGTTAATGCTGAAGAAGCTACTCTGCGCCGTCTGCACCGCATCGTTGGCCGTGTAATAAGCCTCACGCAACGTTTCTAGTTCGGCTTCGATATTCCGCTGACGTGCGACGGTTTCTTCCAGTTCCACCTGCGCCTTGCCCAGCCCCGCCGACAATGCCGTTGCATCGGTGCGACCTTCCAGCAAACGCACGGACCACAGTTTCTGTTGCGTGCCCATCAATTCGGCTTGCAAACTCTGATAGCGCTCGGCCACTTCGGCCTGGCTTTCGAGACGGCTGATCTGCGTACCCAGTTCCTGACGGATGTCTTCCAGACGCGCCAGGTTCTCGCGCGTATCCGACAAACGGCCCTCGGTTTCCTTGCGGCGCTCCTTGTAACGGGTCACGCCAGCGGCTTCCTCCAGAAAGACGCGCAGTTCTTCCGGCTTGGCCTCGATGATGCGCGACACGGTGCCCTGACCGATAATCGCGTAGGCGCGCGGCCCGAGGCCGGTTCCCATGAACAGGTCCGTCACATCCTTGCGGCGCACCTTAAGGTTATTAATAAAGTAATCGGACTGGCCATTGCGGGTCAGCACGCGCTTGACCGACAGTTCGGCGTACTGCGACCACTGCCCGACAGCGCGGCCCAGCGTGTTATCAAACACCATCTCCACACTGGCGCGCGATACCGGTTTACGGGATGTCGTGCCGTTGAAAATGACATCTTGCATCGATTCGCCGCGCAGCTCCGTGGCACGTGATTCGCCCAGCACCCAGCGTACGGCATCGATGATGTTGGATTTACCGCAGCCATTGGGCCCGACCACGCCGATCAGCTGGCCTGGCAGTTCAACCTGGGTAGGATCGACGAAGGATTTGAAACCGGCGAGTTTGAGCTTGTTAAGACGCATAAATTTCTGCTTTCGCCATCACTCGGGCGAGATTCGTAGGACAATCCGGCAAAACAGCGCCGAACTGCCGATAAAGGCTGCTTATAATATCAGCTGACCCCACCCTCAGTCATAAGAAACCCCGCTATGAGCACTCAACCAAGCAAGTCACTGGAAACCTTTCCCAACCCGAATCCTCAGCGCGATTTCACCATTCACATGGAAATCCCTGAATTTACATGTCTTTGTCCAAAAACTGGGCAGCCGGATTTCGCCACGCTGATTCTGGATTACATCCCCGATCAGCTGTGCGTCGAACTCAAAAGCCTCAAGCTTTACATGTGGAGCTTTCGCAACGAAGGCGCTTTTCATGAAGCCGTGACCAATCTGATCCTGGACGATCTGGTCAAAGCGACGGCGCCCCGTTTCATGCGCCTGACCGCCAAATTCTACGTACGCGGCGGCGTCTTCACGACCGTTATTGCCGAACATCGCAAACCGGGCTGGCAGCCCCTGCCCCCTGTCACACTTATCGATGTGCCCAGTCAGGCCAGCACGCGCGGCTAACGCCTACTTGACCACTTTTTAGAAAAGGAAAGCACCATGAACTGTCCGCTTGCCAAAACCCTGAGGTACATCCTTGGCACACTCGGCGCATTGGCCACAAGCCTGGCACTGGCCTCCAACATGGCTTTCCTGTCGGATCAGGCCATGTCGCGGTTTACCAGCGAAGATGCCGAGATTTTCAATGCGGCGTCTGTCAAAGCCTTCGCCGCCAAAGATGGCACGGATATCGAATGGAAGAATCCGGCGACCGGCGCTTTTGGCACCCTGACGCCCTATGCAGATACGGAAAAGAATCCGGACTGCCGGGTGATTCACATGGTCAATGTCGCCGAAAACGTCAAAAGCGCGGGTTACTACCGATTCTGCAAACGCGCTGACGGCACCTGGCCGCCGGTGATGCCGCCGCGCAAATAAGCGGCTTAATGGTCACGTAACCACATTTATAGGGCCGTTTGTTCGGCGGCCGCATCGCGCCGCCGGACTGACTGGACCCAGAGCAATAACGACACCAGGCCAATTGCGGCCATCAGCGTTGCGATCAGCGCCGCACACCAGAATCCCGCCGCGCCCATCGGCGCCAGACCCATACCGGGCAACCCCTCGAAGGCCAGCCAGTAGCCCCCGAGCAGACCAAATAACCAGAACGCGGCCACATGCACGCCAAGAGGAATAAAGGTTACGTGGTAGCCGCGCAATGCAAAACCGGCAATCGTCTGAACTGCGTCAAATAGCTGGTAACCGGCCACATAGACAATCAGCCCCACCGCCACCGCCTGCACCGCCGGGTCGGGTGAGCCCACGGCGGCCAACGGCTCGCGAAACACCCAGAGCAAACAGGCCAGCAGCAACGAGCCCCCCGCCGCCATCAGAAAACCGCTGCGCGTAACCGCCATTGCCTCATGCGGGTTCTTTGCGCCATCGGCCTGGCCGACCAAGGCGGCGGTTGCCGTGCCCATCGCCAGCGGAAACATGTAAACCATCGCCGAAATATTGGCGACGATACGATGACCCGACAACACCTCGGGACCAAGTCGTGCAATAAAAATCGCCATCAGGGTAAATGCGGAAATCTCGACAAAATAGGACAGCCCCATCGGCACCCCAACGCGCAACAGGTGTTTCTGTACCACCCAATCCGGGCGCCCCGGCAGTAAACCCAGCTGGCCCAATAACCCACGGTAATAGGTCGACCGCCACAGCACCCAGACGCCCGTCAGGCACACCGCCCAAGTCAGCACGGCCTGCGAATAGGCTGCACCGACCGCGCCGAGCCCTAACCCGAAGCTGAGTCCGCCCAGCACGACAGTATCCGCCAACACCGGCGCCAGCAACGCATGGCCGGATGTTTGCGCCAGACTCAGCCACATCAGCGGGCGCGTTCTACCCACCCCACCGGCGATGGCATGAAATGCCCGGTATCCCAGCGAGGCCGGTAGCGAAAACGCCAGCACATGCAAATAATCGGCCGTCAGCGCTGCCACCGACTCGGGGAGTTGGGCGAAATCGATCATCCAGCCCGGAAACAGCAAAATCAGATCGCCGACGATGGCCAGTAATAACACCAACCAGAAGGCCTGCCGGATCATGTGTGCGGCGCCGCTAGCATCGCTTTTACCCAGACGATGCGCCACGCCCGGCAGCACGGCCTGCACCACGCCGGATAACGCCAACGCCACCGAGACATAAATGCTGGCACCTACGGCCAATGCCGCCAGGTTATCGGTACCCGAATGACCCACGACAATCGTATCGATTGCCATCATGCCGATGGTGGCCAGCTGCGCCACTAGCACCGGCCAGGCCAGGCGGTAGAGCCGCGTGCTTGCCCGGGCCATCGTTAAGCCCGGTCGATATAGCGGCCGGCATCAAACATCGCCACCAGCTCTGGCCTATAAACCACCATCACTGTCAACAACATGCCGCTCAGCCAGGCTTCGGAAAACGCCACGAGCAACCAGTAGGACGCAAAATCTTCAAGCAGACCTGCCCACGGGTAAAACTGCATGAGCCAGAGTACGGCCGCAAGCAGCCAACCCGTCAGCAACACCACGCATGCGCTGGCGAAAAAACCGCCGACAAAAATGAAGACAAAAATATTCGAGGGCAACCGTGCCACCAAGCGTGCCAGCCCCTGGCTAACCAGTACCGGCCAGAAGATCAGCAGACACGCATTCAGGCCAAAGACTTGCCATTCGGCACCCGTCGACAAGGTCACCGAAACCAACGCCACACTCAACGGGAGCACGGCCAGAAAAGGCCCGAAAACCAATGTACAGAGCATCGCGCCCAGCAGGTGCAACGATAACCCCGGCATGGTACCGGCTCGGATCTGCCAGAGCACCACCAGCGCCACTGTAGCGATGAGCAGTGGTAACCAAGGCAAACGCTCGCTGCTTGCTGCCTGTCGACGTACCCGAATCAGCGCCTGCAGGTAACCACTCGCCGCAATTAGCCAGCCTGCGGCAAGCCAGCTCGGATCACCATTAGTTGCCGGAATCATCGTTGCTCATACGTTTGCGAGCCATAAAAGCCGCTTTACTGAGGTCTACTTCTAGCTGATCCAGCATGGCGACAAAGAAATTCTGCATCATCTGCAGTGATGGGGGATCATCCAGCAGATTGACATAACCTTCGTCCGTCAATGAGGGCTTGCCACTTCGAAGACGCATATTGGCAATATCAAACACCTCTTCTCGTCCGGCTTCGACAAAGACCCGATAGAAATCTTCCCCGTCATAACCGTACCGACTCATCAATACATAAAGGTCAAACCAGTCTCGCGTCTTTGATCGATCAGCAGCGGCAAGGACCTTGGTCTTGAATGCCTCATCCAGCGTTGCCACACGCAACATGGACGCGTCATTGCCGCCGAGCAGCGCCGTGACATGCGGGTCAAAACAGACAAATGAGAGCTTAACCGCACCTTGCGGCAAATGGGCCAGGTAGTTTTGTTGATAATCGGCAAGTTCAAGACCCGCATCCATAAACGCGTCTTGTGCGACCGAGTCCTGAATCGGTTCAAGCCGAATGCCCTTCGTTGGCAACACCTTCTTGAGCAGAGCCAAGCGCTGCGTTGGCAGCGTTACCCCCAAATAGGCAAAATCCAAGTCTTCGCTCAAACGATGGCCGATGCGCAGGGTCAGCGCTGTGCCACCGATCAGCACGAAACCTCTCAGCAAAGGCTCGTGCATCAGTGCCAGCCAGAGCTGGCGTGTTTCAGCGGGAAGCCTGCCGGTATCCATCTTCGATATGCTGCAGAATACGCTCGGTTACCGGGGCCGCCTGCACCACCTCATCAGCAGCATCGGTTTTCAGATGTTGCCACGTGGTAGACAGCCGATCGACACCGAATTCAATGGCGGCATCCAGCAATAACTGAAAACCGGGTTTCACCAGCGCCCGACGAATCAGAACATCATCTGACGCTTTTTTGTTCGACCAGGCAAGCGGCACCGCATACCTGCTACGAAATGACGCAGCCTTTTGATTTGACACCGCCGGCGTCGGTGTATTTGCCAGGCTCAGAGGTGCACCTGCCACTTGTGCAAGCTTCACGATGAGACTGAAGTTTCCGGAGCCCCGCTTCTTCATCCGCGAGAGCGTTTCTTCCGAGATACCACTACGCTCAGCCAATGCTTTTTGCGTCAGACCCCTAGCTTGAGCTGCCGCCACAATCTGGTTAATCAGGGAGTCATCTGTATTCATGGCTTGAATTGATTTATTAATCAATAAAAAACATCGTATATTGATCCAAAAGTCAAGTCAAGACGATTTGCGGGTCGCCCGGATCCGTAGACGGAAGCCCGCCTCTTCCCAGACCTCCGACTCGTCACGTAATGCCGCTGCCGTCATTGGGTTTTCATCGAGCCAGGCCGCTGGCAATTGCAGGGTAAAGCCATTCACGGTTTCGCGCGCCTGTAGATCGGGCGCGCCGCCCTCGAAACGTGCTCGATGCAGAATCGACGCCAAACGTAGCGACAAAATCTGGCGCCAGGTCACGTCTTCGCGGTTGAGCGCATCCACCTTATTCAGCTTGCCACGATGACACAGCACCAGTAGCGCCAATCGGGCTTGATCCATTCTTGAGAAACCCGGCATATCGGCATAACTCAAGACATAAGCGCCGTGCTTGTGATACCCCGTATGCGCGATCGACAAGCCGATTTCGTGCAAGCTGGCCGCCCAGTCGATGAACTGCCGGTCTTTTTCCAGATCCTCTTGCTTGCGTAATTTTACGCCCATCAGATCATGAAATATCTGCAACGCCGTTTCGGCCACGCGCTGCGCCTGACCGGACTCCACCTGATACCGGCGTTGAAATTGTTTCACAGTCGCCGTACGCATATCGTGATGATGGAAACGACCCAAAAGATCGTACAAAACGCCCAGACGCAATGCGCCATCGGCGTAGGTCAGATGCTGAATCCCCAGCGTATCCAGAATCGCCGACATGATGGCCACGCCCCCCGGCAGCACGGGGATACGGTCGGCCTTCACGCCCTGCAGCGGCAACGCCTCCATGCGCTTGTGACGGATCATCAGCGCACACAGGCGATCCAGCCCAAGCCGCGTGATGCCCGACACACCATCTGGGTTCAAGCCATTCTGCTCCAGAATCTCGGCAATCGCCTTGGCACTACCCGAGGAGCCAATCGCTTCGCCCCATCCCGTTTTTTGGTAGGCGTGCGCGATCAGCGACACTTCCTTGGCCGCTGCCATCTGAGCGTCGAGCATGCGGCGCTTATCTATCACCCCGTCTGGGAAAAAGCGCAACGAATAGCTCACGCAACCCATGAACAGCGATTCCAGACAGAGCGGTTTCATGCGGTCGCCGATGATAAATTCCGTCGAGCCACCGCCAATATCAAACACCAGGCGTCTTTCGTCCGAGGCTGGCAACGAATGCACCGCGCCGATATAGATTAATCGCGCTTCTTCGCGCCCGGCGATGATTTCTATGGGAAAACCCAGTGCCAACTCGGCCTCGACCAGAAACGCCGTGGCATTCTTCGCCACGCGCAGCGCATTAGTCGCCACGGCACGCACGGCCTCTGGCGGCAAACCGCGAATCCGTTCGCCAAACCGTGACAGCGCAATTAATGCGCGCTCTTGCGATGCTTGATCCAGGCTCTTGTCCGCCTGCAGGCCCGAGGCCAGACGGACCGACTCCTTCAACGAATCCAGCGTATAGATCTGGTCGTCAACGACCCGCCCCACTTCAAGCCGGAAACTGTTGGAACCCAGATCAACGGCGGCAATCGATTCGTACTGCATATAGAAGAGTCTCGGAAACGCTCAGCAAGCAGGAGCGAAAGACAACATTGTAGCTTTCTCTCGCAAAACTGCCCTAATAAAGATCAACGACAAGACCGATTAGACAGCATCTCCCAGCGTGGACAACAACCTTTTAGCCGCGCCGCGCGCTGACCACGCCATTCACCTGCTGAATGTGATTGAGCGCCTGCTGGA
>CAZSAE010000012.1:0-11955 GCA_964604765.1 uncultured Dechloromonas sp.
TGATCCGGTTGACGATGCCGCGGGCCGGGCGGCCGCTGAACACGTTGGTGAGGGCGGTGTCGCTGGCGTGTTCTGATTGAAGGGCGGTGCGGTGAATGGCCGAGGTGGTTGCTTCCGGAGTACATAGGTAGGCGGTGCCGATCTGCACGGCATCGGCGCCGAGCTCTTTGACGTGGGCGATGTCTTGGGCGGTGGCGATGCCGCCGGCCGCGATGACCGGTACCTTAACGTGGCCGACAATTGCTTTGAGCAGCGTTTCGAGCGGGGATTGCTGTTCAAGGTCTTCGCTCAGGAACATGCCGCGATGGCCGCCGGCCTCCAGGCCTTGGGCAATGATGGCGTCGACGTCGTGTTCTGCCAGCCAATGTGCTTCGTCGGCGGTGGTGGCGGACGACCAGATTTGTGCGCCGCTGGCTTTGACGCGCTTCAGTAAGTCATCGCTCGGTAGTCCGAAATGAAAACTCACGACGGCGGGTTTGAGGTCTTCGACTACGTCGGCAAATTCGGCACTGAACGGGGTCCGGCCAGCGCCCGTGGGAATTTGCTCAGGGTCGAGCCCGAGTTCGCGGAAGTAAGGCGCGAGTGCTGCGTGCCAGGTGGCCAGGCGAGTGGGGTTATCGGCCGGCGCTTTGTGAGCAAAGAAGTTGATATTGAAGGGCTTGTCGGTATGTTTACGCAGCGCCGCGATTTCAGCCCGCAAGCTATCTGGGGTGTGCATGGCGGCCGGAATAGCACCAAGTCCGCCGGCATTACAAACTTCTGCGGCCAGAACGTAGCCTTGTGAGCCGGCCATCGGCGCCTGGATGATAGGCGCTGCGAGTCCAAGTGTTTGGGCGATGTGTGACATGCCGAGAGTTTACGCATAAAGTCTGATGACGTTAGAACATGAAATTTTTTCAATGGGCGCGTGCTGTGCGCGCGATTGCTGAGCGATCGGTGTAAGGTAACTCTTCGGTTCAATCGGGTATCCGCTATTCTGATTGCGCCGCACAAATGTAAATAAAAAATGCGCGGTATGATCCGCAAACAGATTGGACTTCAAAGGCCAATACTGATAATCCAATGAGGAGACACCTATGACGACACGTCAATCTATTAACCGTTTTGCCAAGATTTCGCTCGGTGCAGTTGTCGCCGGTTGCTTTTCGATGCAGGTGCTGGCGGCCGATGAAGTCAAGCTGGCCATTACCGGACCGTTCAGCGGTGGTTCCGCACCGATGGGCGTGTCGATGCGTGATGGCGCCAAGCTGGCCATTCAAGAAATCAACGCGGCGGGCGGTATTGATGTCGGCGGCAAGAAGATGAAGATCACCGTCATCGAGCGCGATGACGAAGCCAAGAATGACCGGGGTGCGCTGATTGCGCAGGAACTGTCGGCAATGCCGGATCTCTCTGGGGTGATTGGCACGGTGAACACGGGCGTGGCCGTGGCCGGTGACAAGTACTATCAGGACAAGGGTATTACCAAACTGATTACGCCGGCAGCCGGTTCGCTGTCGATGACGCAGTGGAGCAAGGCCGGCGTCAAGGATTTGTCGATTTTCCGTTTTGCGGCTGATGACAGCATCCAGGCGTCGATGGTGGTGCAGGAAGTCTTCGAGACAATTCGTCAGCTCAAGGCAAACGGCATTACCTTATTACTGGTCGAGCAGTTTGCGCGCAGCGCGCTAGAAGTGGCAGATTATGCCTACGTGATGGAACGCGGTCGAGTCGCCGTCGAAGGCACGCCGGCGGAACTGAGCCAGAACGAACGCATGCTGGCGGCGTACCTGGGCTAAGAGACGCCAAAAGCGATTAAGAGAAAGATCGGTAGTTGAACATGAAAGCGCCTCAAGAAACGACCATTCAAACCCGGCCGGAAACGCCGTGCACGGATGTGTATTTTTTCTGTACCTGTCTGGTTGATTTATTCGTGCCGGAAGCCGGGCTGGACGCGGTGTCTCTGCTCGAAAAGGCAGGTGTACGCGTTCACTTTCCGGAGGCGCAAACCTGTTGCGGGCAACCGGCCTACACCAGTGGTCAACCGGACGAGGCACGGGCTGTGGCGCGCGAACAGCTCGGCCTGTTTCCACAGCCATGGCCGATCGTGTTGCCGTCAGGTTCCTGCGCTGGGATGATGCGTCATCACTACCCGACGTTGTTTGCCGGAACGGCGGATCAGTCGCGTGCCGAAGCCGTCTCTCAACGCGTCTGGGAGCTTTCCGAGTTTCTGGTTGAGGTGCTGAAGGTCAAGCTGACCGATATTGGCGAGCCGACCAGCGTGGCCTTGCATACCTCGTGTTCGGCACGTCGGGAAACGGATGCGCTCTCGACGACGCGTGCGTTGCTGGGGCAACTGGATCGCGTGGAACTGAAAATCCAGGATCATGAGTCCGAGTGCTGCGGTTTCGGTGGCTTGTTCAGCGTTCGGCATCCGGAAATCTCCGGCGGCATCGTGCGTGACAAAGTTTCGGCAATCAATGGTTGCGGCGCGACCGGCATGGTGACGGGCGACTGCGGGTGCATGCTCAATATCACTGGCCATGCAGAGAAGGTCGGAACACCGATCAAGGGTCAGCACCTGGCCAGTTTTTTGCTTGAACGCATTACGGGTTCGTCAGCCGCCAAGGAGAGCAAGTGATGACGCAGCCTTCTGCACGTGAACGGATTCTGCAACGCTTGCGCGCGGCGCCGATTATGCTGGCCGCCGTGCCGGAACCCGCGGCATTTTACGATCAACGGCCGCGCGAAGATTTGCCGACCAAGATCGAACGCTTGGCCCTGAATCTGAAAAACTCCATGGCCGAGGTACATCGCACCACGCCGACTGATTTGGCAGCCGATCTGGCCAGGCTGATTCAAGAAAAATCGCTGAGCCGCGTGGCGGTAGGCAACGAATTGTTGGTGCGCCAGGATCTCTGCGATAGCCTGCAAAGTATCTGCACGCTGCACCCCGTGCAATCGGTACACGCCGAACAGCAGGCGTTGTTCGAAACAGCGGATGCCGGTTTGACCTTGTCGCATGCCGCGATTGCCGAAACAGGGACTTTGGTGCTCATGAGCAGTCCGCAAGCGCCACGCCTGCTGTCGCTGGTGCCGCCGGTACATATCGTGATCGTCGATGTCAGCCAGGTGTATGACACCTTGTTTGATCTGATCCGTCAGGAATCCTGGTCGGCAGGGTTGCCGTCCAATGTCATTCTGGTGTCGAGCCCGTCCAAGACCGCCGATATTCAGCAAGTGCTGGCTTATGGTGCGCACGGACCAAAACAGCTGGTGGTGATGCTGGTGGAGGGCCGCTGACATGACACAGACGCTGCATTATGTTTCGCCCGAGGAGTTTCGCGAACGCGCCCGTACCGTCGTGGCGAATCCCGATCTGCAGAAGAGTCTGCGCAATGCGATGGACTATCTGCAAGCCAAACGCCTGGCACAGTTTCCGAACGATGCCGAGTTGCAACGCATGCGCGATCTGGGCGAGGCGATCCGTCAGTACAGCTTGTCGAAATTGCCCGACCTGCTGGAACAGCTGGAAGCTCGGCTGACCGCGAACGGTATTCAGGTGCACTGGGCCGAATCGCCGGAAGACGCCACCCGTATTTTTATCGAGATTGCCCACCAACACGACGCCAAATCGGTCATCAAGGGCAAGTCGATGGTCAGCGAGGAGGTGGAGCTGAACCATGCCTTGCACGATGTCGGTATCGAAGCCTTGGAATCCGACATGGGCGAGTACATCGTCCAGCTGGCCGACGAGAAGCCGTCGCACATTATCATGCCAGCCATTCACAAGACGAAGGCTGAAATTGCCAGACTGTTTGCCGAACGCATCCCCGGCGTTCATTACACGGACTCGGTGGACGAACTGATCCAAATCGGCCGCAAGGTATTGCGTGAGAAATTCGCCAGTGCCGATATCGGTTTGTCAGGTGTCAATATGATGGTCGCCGAGACCGGTACTTTGTGCCTGGTAGAAAACGAAGGCAATGGTCGTATGAGCACGACCGTACCGCGTGTGCATGTGGCGATGACCGGTATTGAAAAAGTCGTCGAGAAACTCGAACATGTGCCGCCGCTGCTGAGCTTGCTCACACGTTCGGCCACCGGACAGGCGATTACGACCTATGTGAACATGATCTCGTCACCGCGCAAGCCCGACGAGCTCGACGGTCCGGACGCCGTGCACCTGATCCTGCTCGATAACGGCCGCACGCAGGCGTATGCGGATACCGAGCTGCGCTCGACGCTGCAATGCATCCGTTGCGGTGCCTGTATGAACCATTGCCCGGTTTACACGCGGGTGGGTGGGCATTCGTACGGCACGACGTACCCCGGACCGATCGGCAAGATCATTTCGCCGCATTTGCTCGGGCTGGCCTCGACGTATAGCTTGGCGACGGCCTCGACCTTGTGCGGCGCATGTGCAGAAGTCTGTCCGGTACGGATTCCGATTCCGGATCTTTTGATCCGTTTGCGTACCGAGGCGTACAGTAACCCTGAGACAGCCAGCGAGGCCGTGCGCGGCGCCGGGTCGGCCTATTCGTCAGTGGCAATGGCGCTGTGGCATGCCTGGTCGGCGACCTATCGTCATCCGAAGCTGTACCGATTATTTACCTGGTGTGCGACGCGCTTCCGTTTCCTGACGCCGGTCAAGCAGGGCGGGTGGACGATCAACCATCGTCCGATGCAACCCGCCAAGCGACGCTTCCGCGATCGGTTAAAAGACCGCGCTTGATAGCGCGGCTCGGCGGTTAGACCTTGAAGAAATAAATCACGGTCATGACCGTGCCAACGCCGATGACCAGTCGTTTCAACCAGTGTGGCGGCAGATAGCGGGCCAGGTGTGCGCCCGCCACTCCGCCCAGCGTGGCGGTCACAATCATGAGCAGCGTAAACGGCCACGTGATGGCGCCGGCCACGATGAAGGTGAGCGCCGAAACGGTATAGGTCACCGCCGAAATCCAGTTCTTGAGCGCGTTGATTTCCTGAATGTTGTCGATGCCTTGAATCGAGAGTGCGGCCAGCGTCAGGATGCCTTGACCGGCGCCGAAGAAGCCGCCGTAGACCGTAACTAGAAACTGGAAGAAAAGCCCGGCTTTACTGTGTGGGCGGTCGTCGATTTGCGCGATGCCCATGCGGTTCTTGAAACGGACGACGCAGCGGCTGATCTGTTTGCTGAATGCAAAAAGCACGGTGGCCAGGAGCAGCAACCAGGGAATCAAGCGGGTGAATGCCTGATTCGATATGGCCAGAAGTAAAAGACCGCCCAGAATACCGCCGACGGCGGCGACCAGGGTCAGGGCAATGACCCAGTCGCGGTGCTTGCCGAGTTCGCGTCGGTAGACCCAGGCGCTGGACAGGCTGGCCGGCCAAAGCGCGACGGTGTTACTGGCGTTGGCGGTGACCGCCGGTACGCCCGCCGCGAGCAGTGCAGGAAAAGAGAAAAAGGTACCACCGCCCGCCAGGGCGTTCATGCCGCCGGCGAGAAAGGCACCACCGGCCACGATAAGGCCGCCCATCAGGTCAAAGCTTGATTCAAACATGCCGATAGCTTACGCGAACCCCATTGAAAGCGCGCGTGAACGGTATAAAAAGAAACCCCAGCCGTTTAGCTGGGGTTTCCATCGGGCCTTGTTCTTATGGGATTAAGGCCTGATTCTCCTCGTCCGAGATGCAGCTTTACCGGACATTACATCCTCTCCCGTGGATGTGATGCCACTTTAAGCCGAATTTCTTACAGCAAAATGACAGGGCTGGCCGACACTGATGTGACGAGCATCGCCACAATGCGTACGTCATGTCAGAATAGAAGCCGGTATTGGTCGATTCAATTTCAGGAGTTGGGTGTGAATTCGTTGTTTTTTAAAACGGCAGGTTGGCTATGTGTCTCGTTGTGCAGTGCTGCCGTCATGGCTCAGACGGCCTCGGTGCCTGATGCAGGGATTGAAGTGACCCGTAAACCGGTCGACGCGATTCCGGCCCAGTATCGCGCCGATGCGGCCAAACCCCGTAAACCTTTTGCCGTGCGTTATACCTGCCCGGATGCCGGTCGTCTTTATGTGGTTTTTAATAATGCGCAGCAGACAGCGACGATCGAGACGGGTAATACGACGCGCTATCTGAAGCAGGGGTTGAGTGCTAGCGGCGCCCGTTATGTGAATTCGGACGAATCCTACGAGTTTTGGGTTAAAGGTAAGGATGCGACGATTAACGGGAAGGAAGTCTGCACCGCCGATTGAGACGCGTGACGCCGTTAGGCGCGACCATGCCGGTGATTGCGCTGGCGAAGGCCGCCTGCAGATCGTCGTTCGCTCTTTTCAAGGAGTTGAACGTAGCGCACGAAATCCAAACCCAGGCGTTTTTCCAGATCGCGGGCGGCGCTATGAACCGTATCCCAGCGCGGCATGAATGTCGGGTTTTTGAAAGCGAAGGCGATCTGATTGCCGCCGTCGCGCACTTTCATGGAGAGCACCCGATGGTCAAAGACGTGCGCTAGCTGTGCGAGCGGGTCGTCATAACCGGCTTTGTCGCCAGCCAGATTCATGACGAGGATGCCGTTGGCCGAAAGGCGCTCATGCGCTTCGGCATAAAAGATCGGGTTGGCCAATTCGGGTGCAATGCCGATACCATCGAAGGCATCGACCAGGATGATATCGGTACGTGCTGTGTGCGAACCGATGAAGGTCGCTGCGTCAGCGCAGTGGATGCGAAACCGTTCGTTGTCGTCGGGTATGCGGAACGCGTTGCGAAAGGCGACGACGTGCGGATTGATTTCGACGGCCGTAATCTCGCTGCGCGGCAAGTGGCGGTAACAGAATTTGGCCAACGAACCTCCCCCCAGCCCGAGAAGCAGCAGGCCCTTGGGGCGCGGATAAAATAGCAGAAAGGCCATCATCTTTTGCGTATACGTCAGATCCAACTGGTCGGGCTGGCTGATGCGCATGGTGCTCTGGACGAGCCCCAGACTGAAATACAGGGTCAGCAGATCGTCGTGTTCAATGAGAAAGGGTTTGTTGTAACGGCCGCTCAGGAGCGCCTGTTTCAGCGCGTCTGCGTCGCTGTCAGGGGGTTCGAGAAGTTTAACGATGCCGGTTTCGATGTCGAAGGGGCAGGGGATTTCGAAAAGCGGGTGCGAGAAAACTGACGGCAACATAGGAACAGTATAATCGGCAACATCGACAACCAGGATCCATTAAGCCCCATGCAGAACCCTGTACAACCCATTAGTCAGAAGAATGGCCAGCCTAATCCGCTGGAAAAACTGATTTTTGCCAGTCGCTGGTTGCAAGCGCCCTTGTACCTGGGGCTGATCGTGGCGCAGTGCGTCTATGTCTATCAATTCATGGTTGAGCTCAAGCATCTGATTAGCGGTGCGCTGGCCGAACACGTGAGCGAAACCGTGATCATGCTGTCGGTATTGGGGCTGATCGATGTGGTGATGATCGCCAACCTGTTGGTCATGGTGATCGTCGGTGGTTATGAAACCTTCGTTTCGCGCCTGAATCTGGAAGACCACCCCGACCAACCCGAGTGGCTTTCGCATGTGAACGCCGGCGTGCTCAAGGTGAAGCTGTCGACGGCGATCATCGGCATTTCGTCGATTCATCTGCTGAAGACCTTCATCAACGCCGAGAATATCGGCACCCACACGATTATGTGGCAGGTGATAATTCACGTGGTCTTTTTGTTCTCGGCCTATGCGATGGTATTGGTCGACAAGCAAATGAATCAATCGTTGCTGCTCGGCAAGGCCGCGCATGAGGGGCATTGATCGTGCGTTGTCTGGTGCGCCTGGTGCGTCTGACCCGGCTGAGCATGGTCCTGATGTTTTTGACACTTGGCGTCGCTGTGCCGCATGCGCTGGCCGCCGATGTGGCATTGCCGGCGCCCTCGGCGCATATCGACGGGCTGACGCCGGTCACCATCACCGTGATCGAACCCAATCAAACGCAGGCGCTGAAACCCGTCGAAGCGACGTACAGGGGTTACCCCGTCGCGCCGTTGCTCGATCAGCTGCTGGGGTCAGCTTGGCGGACGCCGGGAGCGTTGGTCAGCTTCGAAGCCGCAGACGGTTATCTATCGATGATTCCGGCGCAACGCTTGCTGCAATATCCGGCCTATCTGGTTTATGCCAACGCTCAGGGCGGCGATTTCATCATTGAGGTGCCGCCACTCAATGAACGGGTATCGCTGGCGCCCTGGTATCTGGTGTGGGACAACATTCTGCATCCAGCATTACGAACGGATGACGGCACCAACTGGCCCTATCAGGTAAAGCGCGTGGGGTTGGTGGATCAGGCGCGTTTAGCGAAGCTCTTGCCGCCGATGCAGCCACAGCGTTACGAGCAAGGGGCTCAACTGACGCAGAAATATTGCCTGGCCTGTCATCAGGTGAACGGCGTTGGCGGCAAGAAGTGGCCGCTCGATCTGGGACAATGGGCGACCGGCCAGTCATTCGCCAGTTTCGCAACCTGGGTTCTGGACCCCAGCGGCAAAAACCCATTGACCAGCATGCCAGCGCTGGCCACGGAGCATCCGGCCGCCGAACGCCAGCGGATGGCGCGTCAGATCTACGGTTACCTTAGAGCGATGGGAGCGCTTGGAAAGTAGCTGGTGGCGTTAGTTACTGGCTTTGAGCGTGATGACGCCGCCGATAATCATGGCGACGCCGAGCCAGCGCAGCATCGACGAATGCTCGCCAAAAAACAGAATGCCGAGGACGAAGGTGCCGGCGGCGCCGATGCCTGTCCAGGCGGCGTAGGCCGTTCCGATGGGAATCCCTTTCTGGGCCAACCAAAGTAACCAGGCGCTCAGAATACCAGCGGTGATCGCAAATGCCAGCCAACCATACTGGCGAGCGCCGTCATTGAGTTGGGCCAGTTTGTATCCCATCGGCCAGCCGATTTCGCAAATGCCGGCGAGGATGAGAAGAAGCCAAGGATTACTCATGTCATACGCTTTCTGCTTAAGAAGTTTCGGTGGCGCAAGGCAGTTTGCCGGCCTTGATCGCTTTCAGGAACGTTTCGTAGTCGGCCAGATTCTGCAGGGAATAGGCTTTGGAAAAGGCGACTAAAGCGTCGTCGAGTTGCTCGCCCTGGCCGCAATAGCCGGCCAGCACCGCCGGGTCACCGGAACGGGCATGAGCATTGGCCAGCGCCCAGCCGAAGAGTCCGGCGTAATCGGCAAATTCCGCCGCACCGATGCCACCCTCGCCGAAGGAAATACCGCCTTTCATGTCGCGTAATTGACGGACGTAGAAATGCGCTTCGCGGGTGGTGCCATAGCCCAGAAAGAGGTCGGGGGCGCCCTGTATGAGTCGTTGGCCGTGGACAACTCGCTCGCCCTGACTGCGGAATGCGCGGTCGGTGAAATAAGGCGCGAGTACCGAGGGCTGTGCCTGCTTGTATTGCAGGAACAGCGGGTCGGCTGTGTCCTGCCCTTCGAGATACAGGACCCAGCAGCCAGTACCGACGCTGCCCACTCCGACGACCTTGCGCGCGACGTCGATGAGCCGATAGCGCATCAGGGTGTGGCGACGGTCGGAGAGTAGGGATCGTGCGTAGCTGGAGAGGCCATCCTCCAAAACATCAATGATATGAGTGCCGTGTACCGTGGTGTTGTGGTGTGTCACGATTGGCGGGTTGTCGATGAGTCGTCGACCGTTCGGTGTATTCGTTGTGAGTTTGGCGATGACGCCCCGATTCGTATTCTTGCGCGCCTTGGCGATCTGCTTTTCGATAAATTTGCGTGTTGCGGGGCTGTGCTGCGTGCTGGCCGCCAGCAACGAGGACTCATCAATATACGTTCTGGCCAGTTCGATATAGGGGGTATCGGCATATTGCTGCAGTCGGTTTCGGTAGCTCGTGCATAGATGGCGAATCATGTCCGCGCCGAAGTGCTGATCCTGACCGATCGATTCGGCCGCGACCATAGCGCTGGCCGCCAGGCGTTTGAGGTCCCAGTCGACATGGCCGGCCAGGGTTTCGTCAAAATCGGTGATCCCGAACACCAGCCGGCGCTCTGCCGTAGAAAAGAAGCCAAAATTACTGACATGCATGTCACCACACAACTGAACATGGATTTGCGGCGACGGCAGGGTAGAAAGATCATGCGCCATGATGGCGGCGGCGCCCCGATAAAAGGCGAATGGATTTGCCGACATGCGTGCATGTCGCAGGGGGATAAGCTCCGGTATCCGGGTCGCGGCCTGCGCGCGCAGGATCTCGACCGGAAGACTGCGACGGATGGGAGCAGGGCACTGCGCCAGGGCAGCACGCGGTACCTGTTGTCGTATGGACTTGCCGTGGGCCAACCGCTCCTGGTCAGAAGGACGCGGGCGCATGAAGGAATCTAGGGTTTTATAGCTCATGTTCGTAATGATGCCGCAAAGTGGCTTGAATTATCGAGAAATAGCGCGAGGAGGATCGGTGCGACTGATTTGATGCTCTGCACAAATAATGACGATCTCCTCTTGACTTTGATTCTTTGGGCTTTATAATTCGAATTGTTGCACCGCAGCAAATTGGCGGAGAGATTGTCAGACATTGCTGCAATGTAGAAGAAATACCCGAGGCTTAAGCTTTTGTATTCACTTTCGATTTGCCCTTTGATTCTTTTTCTTTGAGGATTTGACCATGACTGCACTGCATAACGAAAACATTCTGTCGGCCAATAAGGCCGCTATCGACACGCTGCTGTCGGTTGCCAACACGGCACTGGCCACCGCCGAGAGCCTGGCTGCCCTGAACCTGGGCACGGCTCGCGAAGTTCTGAACGACACCGCCAAGAACGCCAAGACCGCCATGGCCGTCAAGACGCCGCAAGACGCGGCATCGTTGAACGCCGCTCTGGGTCAGCCGGCTGTCGAGAAGGCCGTTGCCTACTCACGTAGCGTTTACGAAATCTCGACTGGCGCTGCCAACGAACTGGGCCACCTGATCCAGTCGCAGTTTGCTGAACTGAATAAAGCAGCTCAGGAACTGGCCGAGAAGGCCGCCAAGGCGTCGCCGTTTGGTTCTGACGTTGCCCTGGCAGCCGTGAAGCAGGCTGTGAACGCTGCGAATTCGGCTTTCGACAACCTGAACAAGGCTGCCAAGCAAGCTGCTGAATTCACCGAAGCCGGTGTTACGGCTGCGACCTCGGCTGCTGTGAAGGCTGCTGGCGCCGCCAAGAAGCCGGCCGCCAAGAAGTAATGCTGCATTGATTCGGTGATGCCGTTGCATCACTGAGAATCAATTG
Source organism: uncultured Dechloromonas sp. (assembly GCA_964604765.1). Taxonomy (GTDB): domain Bacteria; phylum Pseudomonadota; class Gammaproteobacteria; order Burkholderiales; family Rhodocyclaceae; genus Fluviibacter. The sequence goes on from CAZSAE010000012.1 coordinate 11,218, forward strand.
CTGCAAACAGCCCCGCCGGAGCGATCCGCGCGGGGCTGTGTTTTTATGGCGATAATGTCGCCATGACCGATTTCAACTTTGATGTAGCGATCGACCGGTTGCGCGCGCCGCATGATGATGCCCTCAAGTGGGGGCGCTATGCCGGCAGAACCGCGAACAGTCAGGACATTCTGCCCATGTGGGTGGCCGACATGGATTTCGCGGCGCCGCCGGCCGTATTGAAAGCGTTGCGTGCGCGTGTAGATCATGCGGTTTTTGGTTACCCACGGGTCACGCGGGCGGTTCAGGATGCGGTGCTGCTGCATCTGGAACGCGATCTGGGCTGGACGGTCGACCCCGATTGGCTGGTCTGGTTACCGGGACTCGTGACGGGGCTTAACGTGGCCTGTCGCGCCGTGGGTGAGCCGGGCGATGCGGTCGCGACGGCTGTACCGATCTACCCGCCGTTCATGTCAGCGCCGCGTTTGAGTGATCGACAGCTGCAGACCGTACCGCTGGTGCAGAGCGGTGCACAATGGATTTGGGATTTCGATGTGCTCGAAGCATCGACCACCGCGCAGACCCGGTTACTGATGCTGTGCAACCCGCACAACCCCGTCGGGCGTGTCTGGCGGCGAGATGAGTTGCAGGCGCTGGCCGACATGGCCGAGCGTCACGATTGGATCATTTGTTCCGACGATATCCATTGCGAACTGGTGCTGGAGCCCGGTGTCCGTTACACGCCGATCGCCACGCTCT
>CAZSAE010000012.1:12055-15366 GCA_964604765.1 uncultured Dechloromonas sp.
CATTGCGAACTGGTGCTGGAGCCCGGTGTCCGTTACACGCCGATCGCCACGCTCTCGCCAGAGATTGCCCGGCGCACGATCACGCTGCTGGCCCCTTCCAAGACTTACAACATTCCGGGACTCGGCGCTGCGTTCGCGGTTATTCCCGATGCGGTTCTGCGTCAACGCTTCGAGCGCGTGATGGCCGGTGTCGTGCCGCATATCAATGTCATGGGCTATGTCGCTATGGCCGCAGCCTACCGGGAGGGGGTACCGTGGCGTGATGCGCTGCTGACTTACCTGCGGGGTAATCGTGATCGATTGGTTGCGGCGCTTGACGATATCCCCGGGCTCAAATTGACGGCGCCGGCAGCGACCTATCTGGCCTGGATCGATGCCGCTGGACTGGCGTTACCGTCGGGACAAACAGCTGCCAAGTTCTTTGAGGCGGCCGGGCTGGGTTTGTCACCGGGCGAGGATTTCATGCCCGGCGCGGTCGATCATGTCCGTCTGAATTTCGGGTGTACGCGGGCAACGCTGGAAGAGGCCATCCGCCGTATACGTGTCGCGTGTTTGCGCTGAGTGGCGAGCAGAGTTATGCACAGAAGTGTTACACACAGAGTTAGAGGTACTAAGGCTGACACCGTCAGGGTTTTGACAGTCCCCGATTATCGATGAGGAGTTCGCGCAAAAATAAATGGCGCGCGACTTCGCCGCCCAGCATGGCCTTGATCTCGGCGTCACTCTGCCGGCCGCGCAATTCGAGGCGTTCACCGAGGACACGGCAATCGCTGCAGACGGGTTTGTCCAGAGGTTGCTGAATGATCAGCAGGGGATAGCGTTCACGCAGAATGTGTAGCGGGATACCCGCGTCGTCCCGGTAACCACGGACATCGGTACCGGGCAGCAGAAAACGGTATTGTTCATAAGCGGCGTTGAAATTGTAAGGTACCCAGACGGTCTGTCCCGCGACCTGCCATTGCGTCGATTCTTTATAACGTCCCATGGGGCCGTCGAAGACGCTGAGAAAGCCGGTGAGTGCGATGTAGGAGGCAAAGACGGCGGGCAGGGTCAGCCAGGGCAGTAACCGCGGCAGCAAAAGCGCTAGGGCCAGGGCGGCCAGCATGATGACGAGCAGTACGGCGTCCGTGGCGCTGTAGATCGTTTGGCCGACATCGTGTTGCAGCAGCCAGCCCAGATAACCGATAGCCGCGATGACCAGCGTGCAGATGAGCGTCGTGGCAAAGAGAACCCAGCGGCTGAGGCGGAACCAGACCAGCGCAATAAGGACGGCAAGCGCCGGCATGGCTTCGAGCAGATATCGGCTGGAACGTTGACTCGGGAAACAGAACACCAGAAAGAGGATCAGCACCCACCACCAGAGATAGATTTCGTCGTCGCTCAGATCGTTGCGACGGAACAGGCGCCAGACCGCCAAGGCCATGACGGCCAGCACAACGATAGCGAGCAGACCAGCATTCAGGGCATAGCCGGTGGCCAGCACCCAGATACTGCCGTCGCCCCAGAACATTTTGGCCAGATAGCTCGGACCGTGTGGGTCAAACTTGCCGGCGTTTTCGCCAATCACGAATTCCTGCCAGATCGATTGTGGGTCCGGATCGAACACGAACCAGAGTGCGAAGACGCTCAGCGACAACAACCCGATAAGGATCAGCTTATAAAAGTCGCGCCGTAAAAATTCGGCGGGTCGATAGTGGCGATGCCGCCAATACCAGAACGCCAGCCCGAGACCAACCGGCAGCAACAGCGCGAAGGATTTGTAGAGCAGGCCAATGCCAACGCTGAGGCCGATGATCAGCGGCATCCCCCAGGCCGAATCGAAAGCACGTTTTCCCCGATACAGCAGCAGGAAGAAGGGCAGAAACAACCAAAAGGTTTCGCCGGCGTTGGTCAGGAAGGGGCGGCCGTAGCGATAGGTGCTGAAGAAGCCTAGCCACAGAATGGCGGCAAGTAGGCCGGTCGCCATGTTGCGCTGACTGCATTTCCAGCCAAGCAGGCCGACCAGCAACGCGGTGGCCAGCGTATAGAGCACGTTGGGGTAGCGCAGGTTCCATAGTGTCCATTGCTGCGCCCAATGCGTGCTGAACACGCCTTGCCAGAAGAGCATGGGTGGTTTGGTGTTGCGCATGTTGTCGAGCGTCGATTGCAGCGGCAGCAGGTGACCGCTATCGGCCGTCAGACGCGTAATGTGGGCGTACGGGAACTCGTCACCGTTCTTGGGAATCTGCAGGCTATCGAGCCCGAAGAAATAGGTTGCGATTGCTAGTAGCAAAACGCCGACCAGAGCGAGTATCGGCCAGAGCTCCTCGGTGTCCGCCTGGCGTCCTTGCACTGCGAAGGATTGACGGGCTTTACGCGTCATTCGGGTCGCTCTGGCGATCATCCTGAGCCTGGCGGTTCAGCTTGAGACGGCCGAAAGTCCATAGGTCGTTGGCGACGAAATTGAACAGGCTGGCGATGACGACGGCGATCAGGTTGGCCAACAGATAGTGCAGGAAAAGCGCGAAGAGATTGGTCAGGCCAAACTGGACGGCGATGCCGATCCAGCAGGCCAGCGCGTACTGGCCGAACTGCACAACGATGGGGACGGAGCGTAAGGCTTTCCGGTCGTGCCAGGTCCAGCGGTGATTCCAGGTGAAATTGCTGATGGTGGCGATAAAGATGGCCAGCGCCAGCGAGAGGTTGAGACGCAGCGTTTCCTGGCTGATCGCGCTGAACAGGAACTCCTGGCCGAGATAGAGCACGCTCAGATTAACAACGACACCCGAGGCGCCGACCAGACCAAATTTGATGAAACGGGGACGAAATAACGGCCCGATGAGTGGCAGCTGCTGCAGTGTCTGAATCAGTTGACGCATCGTCAGCGCTTAGTGTGACTCAAGCGTGAACGCGGTCGGGCGCGCGGCGGCCGGCAAACCGAGCAGCTCATGCGCCTTATCGAGAACTTGTTCCGGGGTGATTTGCTTCAGACATTGATTGTCGCCATCACAAGGCGACATGCGATGGTTGTAGGCGGTCAGGCACGGTGAGCAGGCCAGCGGCTGATGGAAGAAATACGCGTTTTTCGCCCAGGAGCGATACAGTCGCGGTGTTTCAGGCCCGAACAGAATGATCGTCGGAATGGGGGTCATGGCGGCGAATTGGCCAGGGCCACCGTCGTTAGTGATCAGCAGCGCGGCACGATGGAACAGCGCAAGCAGATGACGCACCGAACGGGTGTAGCCGGTCAGGTCGATACATAGCGGGTTGCGACAATGGTTCAGGACGGACTGGCCAAATGCCTTGTCGCCCTTGAGGCCGATGACACCAAC
>CAZSAE010000012.1:15466-29252 GCA_964604765.1 uncultured Dechloromonas sp.
ACTTCCCGGTTTTTGGCGAATAGCATGACGTGCAGTTCGGCGCCGGGATACCGCGATTTGATACGCTTGAACATCGGCTCGGCCAGTACGAGGCTACCCATTTCCGAAAGCAGGATGACGAGAATGCGTTGTGGTTCGGCGGCGCGTTTACGGCGTAGACCGAGCTTGCGCAGACACCAGTCCCAAGCGGTGAACAGGACGCACAGCGGCACCCCGGCATATTTATCAACGGCGCGTTGGAAGCGGATATCCATCAGTTGGCGGTAAAAGCTGAAACTCGGGCAAAAAAGCGGGATCGCTAAAGCCTGAATGATACCCGTCCTTGGGATAAAATGCGGACATGATGCTGCGATGTTCCCCGCTTATTCCTGCTTATATTCCTGCTTCTGCCACGATGCTGACTGCCATTTCAGGTCTGGCTCGATCCGGGCGCCATGCTTAGCCGCTGGGCGGCGACGGCCGCCTTTGTCATCGCTCTGGGCATCGCAATTTCGGGCATCCAAGCCCCGGTTGGTTCCGCCTTCGTCGTTGTCGACGCGCAAGCTGCAATGGCGCGCCAACGCGCTGCCGCAGCCTTGCCCGTGCGCTTTACGTGGCAGGATTTGCCGCATCCCACGCCATCGGCGCATGCGGCCACCGTGGCGGAAGTTCTGCCGAGCACAGCACAGGGTGCGGTAGGGCCTGTGCGTCTGATCGCCGCCTGGTTTGGCGGCACGCGTGAGGGCGCGGCCGATGTGTCGTTGTATCAATCGACCTGGGTGTCCGATCAGGCTTGGCAACCGGCGCGCGAGATGCTGAGCCGGCCGCTCGCCGAACGACAGCTGGGGCGTAACGTCCGTAAGTTGGGCAACCCGTTGCTGATCTCTGAACCGGGGCGTCTACACCTCTTTTTTGTCAGTGTTTCCTATGGCGGTTGGGCCGGTAGCACGATCAATCGCAGCCTTTCGGTGGATAGAGGCGCCTCTTGGTCGAAGGCACAGCGTCTGGTGACGAGTCCCTTTTTCAATCTGAGCACCCTGGTGCGCAATCCGGGCAGCTGGTACAAGGACGGCAGCCTTGGACTGCCGGTCTATCACGAGTTTATTAGCAAGCACGGTGAGTGGTTGCGTCTCGGTGCGGATGGTCGGGTGCTTGGCAAGTCGCGGATGGCGATGCCACGGCCGACGTTACAGCCCGCCGTCGTGGCGCTGGATGACACCCATGCCGTGGCGGCCTTGCGTGATTCGGGCCCTGGTCCGAATCAGATCCAGTGGAGTGAAACGCGTGATGCGGGCCAGACCTGGGTGCAGAAATCAGCGCGTTCGATACCCAATCCCAATTCGGCGGCGGCGATGATCGGTCTGCATGATGGCTCGTTACTGATGGCCTGTAATCCGATTCCGGGTAACCGGAACCAGCTATCGTTGCTGCGTTCGACGGACCAGGGTGAGACGTGGCGCCTGGTGCGCGTCGTCGAGGACAGTGCCGACGACCGTGAAGAATTCTCCTATCCGGCGCTGCTACAAGATAGCGCAGGCATGATTCATCTACTGTATACCTGGAAGCGGCGGGGTATTCGCCACGCCAGTTTTACCCAGGCCTGGCTTAACCAGCCGGGGGTTCCCACCGTGCCGGCGGTGCCGCGATGAAACAGCAACGTCTTGGCTTGGCCGCAGCTTGGCGTATCCGGGCCGTCCGTTACCGCTTGGCTGTGTTGTTGATCGGCGCCTTGTTGTGGGTGCCGTTCAATGACTTGCCACTGTGGCGTTATGTCTATGGTTTTACAGGGGATCTGACACCGGCGACCTGGCTGTTGCTGTTTGTCTGGCTGGGCTTTCCCGCGATTCTCAGCCGCTGGCTGCATAGCGAATTGCCCTTGTTCCCGCGTCTGACTTTGCTGGCCGGTATGTTGCTTTTTTATGTGTTGGCCCTGGGGTCCTGGGCTTTCGATCCCTACACACTCGGCTATCAGCCCTGGCTGCTGTTGGCGGTGTTGACGGCCTGGGTGGCCTGGCGCGGCCGCGTGGCACCCGGCATCACGTTGTTACTGGCGACGGATGTGGCCGCTTATGGCCTGCATGCCTTGACCTCCGATAACCTCTGGGATTATCTGTTGGACCCCATTCTGATGATTGTGATCGGAATCAGCGTATTCCGTGGTGTAATGTCGCGTCGTTTTAAATCAACTGCTTAGGCTTTTTTCATGTTTGATCTCGTTAACAAGCACCGTAAATTTGTTCAGTTTCTGCTCGCTCTGATCACGTTGCCATTCGCTTTCTGGGGCATCGATTCCTATTTTCGCGATGCCGCGTCCACGGACGAAGTGGCACGTGTGGGCAGCAGCAAGATCACGCTTTTGCAGCTCGATAACGCCATGCGCGAGCGTGCCGACCAGATTCGCGCGCGCCAGGGTGGCGCAGTCGATGCTCGGCTTTTTGAGTCGCCGGAATTTCGCCAGAGTGTGCTCAACGAATTGGTTGAGCAGCGCCTGTTGCTCCAGGAGTCCGAGCGTTTGGGCATCGCCGCCAACGATGTGATTCTGCGTGAGCTCATCGCACAAATTCCTGCCTTTCAGGAGAATGGCAAGTTCTCGGCCAGCAAGTATGAACAGGTCTTGCGCGCTCAGGGTATGACACCGAGTGCTTTCGAACAGAATCTGCGCCGTGACCTGACCCAACAGATGTTGGTCAGCGGCGTTGCGGCGACCAGTCAGATCTCGAAAACGCAACTGAGCCAGATCATCGACGCCGAGACGCAGGAACGCGATGTCGCCACCTCGGTGATTTCGGCCGCCGATTACCTGAAGTCGGTAGCGGTCGACGAGGCGGCCGTCCGACAGTTCTATGAATCCAATGCACGCCAGTTCCAGGTGCCCGAGCGCGTCAAGGTAGCGTATGTCGTCCTCAGCGATCCGAAGGTGGTTGCCAAGGAATCGGAAAACTTCAGCAATATGGTGTACGAGCAGTCGGATACCTATAAGGAGGTCGCCAAGGCCTTGAACCTCAAGATCGAAGAGAGTGGCTGGATCGCCAGCAACGGGCAGGGCGCGCAGGGCGTGCTGGCCAACCCGAAGGTGCTGCAGGCCATTTTTAATCCGGCGAGCCTCAAGGATCGTCGAAATAGCGCCGCTATCGAGATTGCCCCCAATGTGTTGCTATCTGTCCGAGTCACCGCTTATGATCCGGTGTCGTTGCGGCCCTTCGAATCCGTTGCTGCCGATATTCGTGGGTTTCTGACGCGCAAAGCGGCCATCGAGAAGGCGACGGCCGAAGGTGAAGCACGCCTGGCGGATCTCAAGGCCGGTAAGGACGCAGATATCAAATGGTCTGCGACGAAGACGGTTTCCCGATTGCAATCCAATGGCCTGAGCCGTGAGGCCGTTCAGCTGGTCGCCTCTGCTGATACCGCGAAGTTACCGAGTTACGCAGGGGGCGTCTCTGGATCGGACGGCTATACCTTGTTCAAGATTAGTGCGGTTAATGCAGGCAAACCTCTGGCGGATGAAAAACGCGCACAGATTGGCCTGGCCTATCAACAGTTCGTGCAACAGGCCGATGTGGTGAGCCTGATGGTTGCGCTGCGCGATCGGCACCCGGTCAAAATCGCCAAGCGGCCGGAGGGTGAAAAGCAATAAATTGGCACAACCAAATAAAAAAGGCTGGGAGTCTGCTGACCCCAGCCTTTTTATCGCCTTGAACGACCGTCAGACTTCTTCGTGGCCGAGTGCGGTGATGTTGAAACCCGAATCAACGTAGGTGATTTCGCCGGTCACGCCGCTGGCCAGATCCGACAGCATGAAGGCAGCGACGTTGCCGACTTCATCGGTGGTGACGTTACGACGCAGCGGCGCAACTTTGGCGTTATGCGCCAGCAGCTTGCCGAAGTTGCCAATGCCCGAAGCGGCCAGGGTTTTGATCGGGCCGGCCGAAACGGCGTTCACGCGAATACCCTGAGGGCCCATGGCGACGGCCATGTAACGTGTTGCAGCTTCCAGACTAGCCTTGGCCATGCCCATCACGTTGTAGTTGGGCATGACGCGTACCGCGCCCAGATACGTGAGGGCGAGCAGCGCCGGGTTGTTACCCTTCAACAGCATCGGGCGGGCGGCTTTGGCCAGTGCGGCGTAGCTGTAGGCCGAGACATCGTGGGCGATTTGCGAAGCTTCGCGGGTGATCGCATCGAGGAAGTCACCTTCAAGGGCTTCGGCCGGTGCGTAGGCAATCGAATGCACGAGGCCATCAAGGCCGTCCCAATGCTTGCCCAGCTGAGTGAATAGGGTGTCGATCTCGGCGTCAACGCTGACGTCGCAGGGAAGAATCAGTTGGCTACCGAATTCTTCTGCAAACTTGGCGACGCGTTCCTGGAAACGTTCGTTCTGATAGGTAAAGGCGAGCGTAGCGCCTTCACGATGGCAGGCCTTGGCGATGCCATAGGCGATTGAATGCTTGGACAGCAGACCGGTAATCAGAATGCGCTTGCCAGCGAGAAAACCCATGATGACTCCTTTGTACCGTAATGCGAGGCTGGCCCGGGGTTGCGCCCCTCGGCCGGGAAAGTGACTTAAGAAAGTGACCCAAAATTCATGATTATACGTTGAAGCGGGGGCAGATCAGTTAGACTTCCATCATGGTGTTTTTGTGTAATTTTCCGCGTTGGCGATCTCTGTTGTGGTCTGTTGTCGTCCTTGCCGGTTTTTTATTGACCGGTTGCGGTTCGGAATGGAACGATCCCTATCCTGCCAACGAGCGGGGTAGCAACCGTCTGTACACCAGTTTTTCCGAGCGTCCCAAGCATCTGGATCCGGCGGTTTCGTATTCGAACAGCGAAATTGGTTTTATCGCCCAGATCTATGAGCCGCCGTTGCAGTATCACTACCTGAAGCGGCCTTATACGCTGATTCCGGCGACACTCGAGGAAATGCCGCAGATCCGTTTCTACGATAAGGCGGGACGACCGCTGTCCGAGTCGGCGCCGGTCGACCAGGTAGCGCGTACCGTGTATCACTTGAAATTACGCGGCGATGTGCGCTATCAGCCACACCCTGCGTTCAGCCTCAATGACGACGGCTCGCCACGTTATATGAATCTCGACGCCGGACAGGTACGTGCGGTGCAGTCTGCCATTGGTCCAATGGCCTTGGCGGACCCGGGGTCGCGTCTGCTCACGGCGCACGATTATGTGTATCAGATCAAACGGCTAGCGCACCCCTCGGTGCAATCGCCTATTTTTGGCATGATGTCCGAGCACATTCTGGGTCTGGAGCCGTTGGCCGATCAGATCAGGGCCGCGCTCGCTGCGCAACCGGGACACTGGATCGATCTGGACACGTTGCCACTCCCCGGCGCTATTGCGCTGGATGACCGGACGCTGGAAATTACCCTGAATGGCAAATACCCGCAGTTTATTTACTGGCTGGCGATGAATTTCTTCGCGCCGGTGCCGCGCGAGGTGGATCAGTTCTATGGCCAGCCGGCGCTGCGTCGAACGAATGTTCAGCTAGACACCTGGCCGGTCGGTACCGGCGCCTACATGATGGTGCGCAACAACCCGAATGCCCGCATCGTGCTGGCGCGTAATCCGAACTTCCATGACGAACGCTACCCCTGCGAGGGGGAGCCAGGCGATGTGGCGGCGGGGTTGTTGGCGAGCTGCGATGCCCGACTGCCGCTGATCGATCGCGTTGTATTTAGCCGTGAAAAAGAAAGTCTGCCGTATTGGAATAAGTTCTTGCAGGGGTATTACGACGAGTCGGGCATTTCTTCCGATAGCTTTGATCAGGCGATCCGCGTGACGGTCACGGGTGATGTCAACGTGTCGCCGACGATGGCCAAGCAGGGCATCCAATTACAGACAGCGGTGCGCACCTCTGTCTACTACATGGGTTTCAACATGCTTGATCCGGTCGTCGGTGGTAGATCGGCCGAAGAGCAGCGCCGCGCCAAGCTTTTGCGTCAGGCGCTCTCCATTGCCCTGGATCAGGAAGAATTCATTTCGATTTTCCTCAATGGCCGAGGCCAGCCGGGAATGGGACCCCTGCCGCCGGGCATCTTCGGTCATCTGCAGGGCGAAGCGGGCATTAATCCGGTGGTCTACACCTGGAAAGACGGCGCGGCGCAACGGCGCAGTCTGAAGGAAGCGAAGGCTTTGCTCGCTCAGGCGGGTTGGCGCGATGGTCGTGACGCGCGAAGCGGTCGGCCGCTGGTGTTGAATCTGGATACAACGTCGGGTGGCTTGGGCGATAAGTCGACGATGGATTGGTTGTCGCGACAAATGGCCCAGCTGGGCATTCAGTTGGTCGTACGGAGTACCGATTTCAATCGTTTCCAGGAAAAGTTGCGCAAGGGAAGCGCACAATTGTATTTCCTAGGTTGGAACGCAGATTACCCCGACCCGGAAAACTTCTTCTTTCTTTTGTACGGACCAGAAAGCAAAGTCGCGCATGGCGGTGAGAATACGGCCAATTACCATAATCCGGAATTCGACCGTTTGTTCCGCATCATGAAGAACATGCCCAATGGCCCGGCGCGCCAGGCGGTGATCGACAGCATGCTTAAGCTGGTCCGTGAGGATGCGCCATGGATTTACTGGTTTTATCCCAAGACCTATGTGCTCCGGCACGGCTGGCTCAATAACTACAAACTCAATAATGTCGCCAGCAATACGCTGAAGTATCAGCGCATCGATGCCGCCCAGCGCGAGACCTTACGTCAGCAGTGGAACCAGCCTTTGCGCTGGCCGTTTGCAGTACTGCTGGCGGGTATGCTGGTGCTGCTGTGGCCGGCGATCCGCGCCTATCGTTCCAGAGCCGGTCTGGATGCTTTTGGCCAGAAAGTGAGGGACTCCTGATGCTGCGTTATCTGCTCAGACGTGTGCTCTATGCCGTACCGATTCTGATTGGGGTCAACCTGATTACCTTCGCCTTGTTTTTCATGGTGAACAGCCCCGACGATATGGCGCGGATGCAATTGGGGGTGAAACGGGTCACGCCCGAAGCGATTCAGCAGTGGAAGGCAGCGCGCGGTTACGACAAGCCGTTGTTCTTCAACGAGTCGGTCGAGGGCCTGCGCACGGTGACCGAAACGATCTTTTACGAAAAGTCGGTCACGTTGTTTGCCGGTGAGTTTGGGCGAAGTGAGGATGGGCGTGCCATCGGTCAGGAGATCCGCGAACGCATGGGGCCGTCGCTGGCGATTGCTTTGCCGACCTTTATTGTGGGCCTGGGTTTGACGATCAGTCTGGCGCTGCTTCTGGTGTTGTTTCGTGGCACCTGGCTAGACCGAACGGGTGTGGTGATTTGCGTTGGTCTGATGTCCATTTCTTCGCTATTTTTCATTATCGGCGGTCAGTTTGTTTTTGCACGCGTACTCAAGCTGGTGCCGATTTCCGGTTACGACAGCAATCCCTGGGTGGCCTGGCACTTCCTCGTGTTGCCCGTCGCCGTTAGTATCGTGGCCGGACTCGGCGGCTCGACGCGTTGGTATCGAACCTTGTTCTTGGAAGAAATCGGTCGTGATTACGTCCGTACCGCCAGAGCCAAGGGGCTTTCGGAAACGCGCGTGCTATTTCAACATGTGCTGCGCAATGGCCTGATTCCGATTTTGACCGGCATCGTGGTGGTGATTCCCTCGTTATTTCTCGGTTCACTGCTCATCGAATCCTTTTTTGGAATCCCCGGTCTGGGGAGTTACACCATTGACGCAATTGCGGCGCAGGATTTCGCCGTGGTGCGCGCCATGGTGTTTCTGGGCTCGGTGCTTTATCTGATTGGCCTGATGTTGACCGATCTGTCTTACACCTTGGTCGATCCACGGATTCGTTTGAAGTAAGCCCATGAGCCTCTTGGACCTAATTCTGATTCTGCGCGACAGCCTCTGGGTCTGCCTGGTGACGGATGCCTTGCTCTGGTCTTTGTTTTTTGCATTCATTGTCGGCTTATTCATCATTCTGCGTTCACCGTTGCAACGCGCGGTATGGCGCAAGGTGTTCCAGCAACGCATGGCCGTGGTGTCGGCGGTCGTGTTGGCGTCGGCGGCGTTGGTCGCCTTGCTTGACTCCATTCACTTTCGTGAACCTTTGCCCGTTGTCTCCACCGCGGTGGCGCTTACGGATGAGGCGCTCGCCACACCCACCGTACCGGCGCCTCAATTGCCTCAGGTAGCGCAATTGCGTTATGGCGTGGAAGTCCGTTCCGTACTCGATCTGCTGCTGAGCGATCTGCGCCAAAACCATGAAAAAACCTATTCGGCGCCTTTGGCCTTGCATCTATCTGCCTTGGAGCCGGTGACGATCGTGCTGCCCAGTGGCGAGGTCGAAGTGCGGCGTGAAGCACCGCGCCTCAAGGTTGCCGGGCAGGTGTTTCCACCGGGCCCGGTGAGCAGCACTGCCTATTGGTCGGATATCGCCTACCGTTTCGGCGTTGGCGCCCTGGGCGGGCTGCTGGTCTTTGTGGTTTGCTGGATGGTTGGCGCCAGTTTATGGCGATTGGGCTGCCGGTTAAGTCGTGTGAGGCTTGAACCGTCGGCGCGCGTCGAGCCCATGGCGATCCGTTGGGCCGCGCTGACGCTGGGCGTCGTGTTCGTCGTCGCCGGAATCTTTAGCGCGCTGAGCACCAATTTTCATGTGTTGGGCACCGACAAGGTTGGCCAGGACGTTCTGTATCAGGTGCTCAAGAGTCTACGCACGGCGCTCGTCATTGGATTGGTGCCGACGCTCGTGACATTGCCTCTGGGCGTTATCCTTGGCCTGGCGGCGGGTTACTTTCGCGGCAAAGTCGATGACGTGATTCAGTACGTGTACACGACGGTCAGCGCTATCCCCGGAGTGTTGTTGATCGCGGCTGCTGTCTTGAGCATTCAGGTCATGCTTGATAACCATCCAGAATGGTTTGCCACGGCGGTGGAGCGGGGCGATGTACGCCTACTCGCGCTGTGCGTCATCCTCGGCATGACGAGCTGGACCGGTATTGCGCGACTTTTGCGGGGCGAGTCGCTCAAGATGCGCGAGTACGAGTATGTGCAGGCCGCCAAGGCTTTTGGTGTTGGCGCCGGGCGGATCCTGCTGCGCCATATCCTGCCCAATGTGTTTCCCATTATCCTCATTACGATGGTCATGGAGTTCTCGACGCTGGTGCTGGCCGAGGCCGTGTTGTCCTATATTGGTATCGGTGTCGATCCAACCATGTTCAGCTTCGGGCTCATGATCAATAACGCGCGCATGGAGCTGTCGCGCGAACCCGTGGTCTGGTGGACGCTGACCTCGGCGTTTCTGTTCATGGTACTGCTGGTGCTGGCGGCGAACTTGCTGGCGGATGCCGTGCGGGATGCACTGGACCCGCGCTCGGAGCGTCAATCATGAAACGCACTCCTTTGCTGCAGGTGCGCGATCTGTCGCTGGCGTTTGCAAGCCGAAGTGAGGAAGGCCAAACCACGTTGGTCGACGCGCTCAGCAACATCCAGTTCGATCTGCATGCCGGGGAAACGCTGGCGTTACTTGGGGAATCCGGCTGCGGCAAGTCGCTGACCTCGTTGGCGCTCATGCGTTTGCTGCCACCCAATGCGCGCTATCAATCCGGTCGGGTGCTATTAGCCTCGGACGATCCGCGCCGCCCGGAAGACCTGCTGCGTATATCTGAAAATCGCATGCGACAGATCCGCGGGCAGCGCATGGCGATGATTTTTCAGGAGCCAGCCACCAGTTTGAATCCGGTCATGCGTATCGGCGAGCAGATTGCCGAAGTGATCCGCCTGCATCGGATGCAGGCGCGCGATGCGCTCCACCATGAGGTTTTGACGCTATTGGATCAGGTCGGCCTGCCTGATCCATCGCGCGCGGCGCAGGCCTATCCATTTGAGCTTTCCGGCGGCATGAAGCAGCGTGCCATGATCGCGATGGCTTTGGCGGGTGATCCACAGATCCTGCTGGCCGACGAACCGACGACGGCATTGGATGTGACCTTGCAGGCCCAGATTCTTGATCTGATCCGAAACCTGCAACAGGCCCGACAGATGGGCGTGTTGTTAATTACTCATGATCTGGCAGTCGTTGCTTCACGGGCCGATCGCGTGGCAGTGATGTACGCAGGACAGATTGTCGAAACCGGTGCCGTGGCCGATGTCTTACAGCAGCCGGCGCATCCTTACACGCGCGCATTGTTGGCCGCATTGCCTGAGCGCGCGGTACGCGGTCAGCCGTTGCTGCAATTGCCCGGCCGGGTGCCGTCACTGGGCAGCTGGCCGATGACTTGCCGGTTTTCGCCGCGTTGTGTCGATCAGGAACCGCACTGCCTGGTCGAATCACCGCCGTCGGTCCTGATGCCACAACCTGGCGACAACACTGCCGTCGAACATCGCGTTCTGTGCTGGCGTGCTGGCGACCCAGCCATCGTTGAGGCCAGACATGAAGCGGCAAGTACAGAACAACCTCGGGCGCAAACCTCTGACCACGTCGATGCAACAGCTTCAAGCCCGGCTCTGGAAATTAAGGATCTGCAAGTCACTTACGAAAGCGCCGGGCTTGACTGGCTGGGGCCCCTTGCGCGTTGGTTCGGCAAAGCGACGGTGCCGACACCGGCGGTCGACGCGGTTGATTTTGTCCTGCAAGCTGGCGAAACCCTGGCGCTGGTCGGTGAATCCGGATGCGGCAAAACGACGACAGCGCGCGCGATTCTTGGTCTGCAGCCTGTCAGCACCGGGCGCATTGCCTTAGGGGGTCGGTCGATTGTCGGGCAGGGCATCCGCCCGCCAACCGATTGGCGACGCAGTGTGCAGATGGTGTTTCAAGATCCGTTCGCGTCGTTGGACCCGCGCCAGCGGATTCGCACCATTCTGTCCGAGGGGCCGCGTGCGCTTCGCCTGGGGGCCGACACCTATGCCGAAACGACTTTGCAGACCTTGCTGGAACGGGTCGGTTTGGACCCCGATGCCTTGGATCGTTACCCCCATGAATTTTCCGGGGGACAGCGGCAACGGATTGCGATTGCACGGGCGCTGGCGGTCAAGCCGGAGGTTCTGATCTGTGACGAGCCGACATCGGCGCTGGATGTGTCGGTGCAGGCCCAGATCCTGAATCTATTGCGCCAACTTCAGGCCGAAACCGGCATGGCGTATCTGTTCATTACCCACAACTTTGGTGTTGTGCGCTACATGGCGGACCGGGTCGCCGTCATGCAGGCTGGTCGCATCGTTGAGACCGGTTCAACGGCGCAGATCTTTGAGCATCCCCAGCATGCCTACACCAAAACACTGTTAGCCTCGGTGCCAGTTATCCGCTAGTCCCAGCGATTATTTTTTACTAGATTTCTTGTCCGAAGCAGACTTGCTGGCGCCGCCGTTCTTACTGCTGCCTGCGGATGCCGATGGCTTTGCCGCGCTGCTGCTTTTGCTGGCTGCGGGTTTCTCCACGCTCTTGCTGCCAGCCGATTTGGCGCTGGCCGATTTGTCGCCTTTGCTGCTTTTGCCTGACTTGTCCGCTGCGGTTTCTTTGCTCACGGTTTTAGCAGAGGCTTTGGACGATTTTCCGGACTTATCCGGTTTTTCGTAAACCGTGGGTTTGCTCGAGGTGTCCTTACTGCCATGGGAGCTTTTACCCAGTTTCTGTGCCGCTGATCGCGGCAGCGGTGGCGGGTCGTCTGGCACGCTGACCGGTGTGTTTTCGTTCATCTCGACCAATGGAGCGGCACCCTTGGGAAGTTCGCCGCCCTCGGTTAATACGAGCAGCGGCTGACCCGGTTTGCTCAGCGATTTGAGCGAAACACCATTAGCCTCCTGCAACTGTGAGAGCGACATTTTGAATTTGTCGGCAATGCGCTCCGGCTTCTCGCCGGGTTGCACGGTATAGGCGGCCCAGCGCGACAACGGTTTTTCCGATTCTTGATGCGCGTTCAGATTGCTCTTGAATTGCGCGACGCGATCCTTGGGCAGATTGATCGTTTCCACCTTGAGCACGGGTCGAGAGTGTTCGGGGTTGAGCGCCTTCACCTCGTCGACGCTGATGTTGGCGAGCTTGGCGACGGTCTCAAGATCGATATGCTTGCCATAGAGCGCTACGGCCTCGAAGTAAGGGCGATTGGGCAGCACCGGGAGTCCCAGTTGAGCAACCAGTTGTGGGTTGCGCAGAATATTCTTGATCGCCTGCAGGCGCGGCACATAGTTTTTCGTTTCCGTCGGCATGCGGATATCGTCATACCCCGTCGGCAGACCTTGTTGTTGGTTTTTGGCAACGGCTCGGCCAACGGCGCCTTCGCCCCAGTTATACGAGGCCAGTGCCAGATGCCAATCGCCCATGAGGCTGTAGAGATAGGACAGATAATCTAGAGCGGCGCCCGTCGAGGACACGACGTCACGCCGATTGTCTTCCCACCAGGATTGACTGAGGCCGTAGTTGCGCCCGGTGGACGGAATGAATTGCCATAAACCGGCGGCGCGAGCGGGCGAGAGTGCCTTGGGGTTGTAGCTGCTTTCCACCATCGGCAGCAGCGCCAATTCGCTGGGCATGCCCCGACGTTCGAGTTCTTCAAGCACAAAGTAGGCGTACCGTCGGCCATTGTCGAGCAACCGGCGCATGGCGGCAGGATGTTGAATGTAGTAATTCTGGTATTTCTGGACCAGCTCATTGTCCAGATCTGGCATGGCGAATCCGTCGCGTAGACGTTCCATCAGGTCCGGGGCATCTCGACCCGGCCGCGTATTGACGGCCCTGGCCCAGCTGATGGGGGATTTTTCCGGGGCGGCAACACCCGTGGACTGATCCGGTGCGGCCATCCCGTTGACGGGGAGGAAGGCGAGCCCGACAAAAACGGCAGCAAGAATGGCGCGGAGCAGATTCAAACGTCAGCAATGGCGTATCACAGCAGGCGCCGTAAAATTTGCCAAAATAGTTAACAGAATCATAATGATAGCATAAAAAACCAAGTCTGGATCAGCGCCCGTTGGACACTGATCGCGCAAAAAAGCCCGCTACTGCGGGCTGTTGGGCTCCCGGGAGAGCCGCCGGTTCACAAGGGTGATTACTTGCTCTTGGTAGCGCGCACGGCTGCCGAGGTAGCCTTCGAAATATTGGCTTGAGCCAATTCAGTGGCTTGCTGAGTCGCCTGGTTGAACTTTTCATAGGCGGCGTTGCCAGCGGCAACAGCCTGCTTGACAGCGGCCAGCGCAACATCAGCGCCGAACGGAGCGGACTTGGCAGCATTTTCAGCGGCTTCTTGGGCGGCTTTGTTCAGTTGGTCAAATTGCCCCTTGATCAGATCGCCGATTTCTTTGGCGGCACCGGTCGAGATTTCATAAACGGTGCGGGTGTAGGTCAGCATATTTTCAGCGGCCGGCTTGACGGCTTGAGCTTGCAGTGCAGCAGCTTCTTGCGGTGTCTTAGCTGACAGGGCGGCATGCGCATGCTTGGTACCGTTGTTCAGTGATTCACGGGCAAATCCCAGGTTCAGGGCGGCCAGGCTTTCAACGGCAGCCAGCGCGGTGTTGGCAACAGATTGCATGTGCGTGATGGCGGCCGCGTTGGCAGCGATCAGGTCTTCGGTGTTCAGCGTTTTGTGCATGATGTGCTCCTTTGGTTGAATGACTCTTATATAAGAGTCTGGCCCATCATACCGCTGGTTTTTGCGCAGCGCAACAAAAATGTGCGGCGCACAAAATTATGCTGCTGATGCCTGAATCGCCATCACTTCAATAAACGCTGAAGTAGTTCTGAGAAGTCCAGAGGCACAAAGAAAAAAACGCCAGACCGAAGTCTGGCGTTTTAGGTGTCTGGCGCGGAAGACGGGGCTCGAACCCGCGACCCTCGGCGTGACAGGCCGATACTC
>CAZSAE010000013.1:0-14889 GCA_964604765.1 uncultured Dechloromonas sp.
CCAGCAGGTCGAGAATGGCGCTCAGATCATCGATATCAACATGGATGAAGCCATGCTGGATTCGGAAGCTGCCATGGTGCGCTTCCTGAACCTGATCGCGTCCGAGCCGGACATTTCGCGTGTGCCAATCATGATCGACTCGTCGAAATGGTCGGTCATCGAAGCCGGTCTCAAATGCATTCAGGGCAAGGGCATCGTCAACTCCATCTCAATGAAGGAAGGCGAAGCTGAATTCCTGCGTCAGGCGCGCCTGGCACGCCAATATGGCGCCGCCGTCATCGTCATGGCCTTCGACGAAAAGGGGCAGGCCGACACCTTCGCGCGCAAGGTCGAAATCTGCGAGCGTGCCTATAAGCTGCTCGTTGCTAACGGCTTCCCACCGGAAGACATTATCTTCGATCCGAATATCTTCGCCATCGCCACGGGCATCCCGGAACACGATGGATACGCCGTCGATTTCATCGAAGCCACACGCTGGATCAAAACACATCTGCCGCATGCCTCCATCTCGGGGGGTGTCTCCAACGTCTCGTTCTCGTTCCGCGGCAACGACCCGGTGCGCGAAGCGATTCACACGGTTTTTCTATACCACGCCATTCAGGCGGGTATGACCATGGGTATCGTCAACGCCGGCCAGCTCGGCGTCTATGATGAGATCGAACCGGAACTGCGCGCCAAGGTTGAGGATGTCGTCCTGAACAAACATGCCAGCGCCGGCGATGCGCTGGTTGAATTCGCCCAGAATGTGAAGGGCGCCGCCAAGGAAAAAGTGGAAGACCTGGCCTGGCGCAGCTGGCCGGTGGAAGAGCGTCTTAGCCATGCCCTGGTTAAGGGCATCACCGAATACGTGGTCGTCGATACCGAAGAGTGTCGCGCGGCACTGGCGGCTGCGGGTCAACCGCCGCTGGCGGTCATCGAAGGTCCGCTCATGTCGGGCATGAATACCGTCGGCGATCTGTTCGGCGCCGGCAAGATGTTCCTGCCGCAGGTGGTCAAATCGGCGCGTGTCATGAAACAGGCGGTCGCGCATCTGGTCCCCTTCATCGAAGAGGAAAAAGCGCGCTCCGGGAGTGCGGCCAAAGGCAAGATCGTCATCGCCACCGTCAAAGGCGATGTCCACGATATCGGCAAAAACATCGTCGGTGTTGTGCTGGGTTGCAATGGTTATGAGGTCGTCGACCTCGGCGTCATGGTGCCCTGTGACAAGATCCTGAAAGCGGCGATTGAACACGAGGCACAGATCATCGGCTTATCGGGTCTGATCACGCCGTCGCTTGAAGAGATGACGTACATCGCTAGCGAGATGACCCGTCAAGGCTTCGACATTCCCTTGATGATCGGCGGTGCGACTACGAGCCGCGCCCATACCGCCATCAAGATTGCGCCGAATTACGAACACCCGGTGGTCTACGTGCCGGATGCCTCGCGCGCGGTCGGCGTCGTTTCCAGTCTGTTGTCGGCCGATTTGGAGAAAGCAGCTAACTATCGCGCCGAAATTGCGGCGGATTACGAAAAAGTACGGCAGCAACACGCCAACAAAAAGGGCGTCGCGCTGGTTTCCGTTGATACGGCGCGTGCCAATGCCTTTGACGCATTTGCCGGCGAATATGCCGACTACCAGCCGGTCGCACCCCGCCAAAGCGGCGTTCAGGTCGCCGAGCCGAGTCTGGATGAACTCGTGCCGTATATCGACTGGAGCCCGTTCTTCCAGACCTGGGATCTGACCGGTTCATTCCCGGCCATTCTCGACGACAAGGTCGTCGGCGAAACGGCACGTCAGGTTTATGCCGATGCCCAGGCCATGCTGAAACAGATCGTTGCTGAGCAATGGCTGCAGCCACGCGGTGTGTTCGGGCTATTTCCGGCCAATCGCGTCGGTGATGATATCGAGATCTACATCGATGACCAACGCCAGCATACCGGCATGATCTGGCACAACCTGCGCCAACAGCAGGAACGTCCGCCCGGTAAACCGCACTGGTGTCTGGCCGACTTTATCGCCGAAAAGAAGGCTACGAATACGACGCCCGACTGGATCGGCGGTTTCGCCGTGTCGTGTGGCGAAGGCATCGAACCGCACCTTAAGCGTTTCGAGGCCGAGCACGACGACTATCGCGCCATCATGCTCAAAGCACTGGCCGATCGCCTGGCCGAAGCCTTTGCCGAATGGCTGCACCGTGAGGTGCGCCTGACGCACTGGGGCTATGCCGCCGACGAGCAACTCGACAACGCCGCGTTGATCAAAGAAAGCTATCGCGGTATTCGACCAGCGCCGGGGTATCCCGCCTGTCCGGACCATCTGGCCAAACGTGGACTCTTCGAACTGCTCGACGTCCCCAAGTTGGCCGGTATGTCGCTCACCGAATCGTGCGCCATGTGGCCGGCAGCGTCAGTCTCCGGTTTCTATCTGGCGCACCCGGCGGCACACTACTTCGCGGTCAGCAAGATCGGCAACGACCAGCTCGAAGACTGGGCCCGCCGTTGCGGCCTCTCGGTCAACGACGCCAAACGCTGGCTGGCGCCGATTCTTTAGCATCTCACTGGGCGAAGTCCTGCGGGGCTGCCCAGGTGATTTCCTTTTTCTCGCGCAAGGCCTGCTCGACGGTCTTGATAAAAGGTTGCGCGCGCACCGAAAGACCGATCAATTCATGCGGTTCAATCCCCACTTCCGGGATTGGCGCTTCTTCGCGTCGCTCGCGACCTTCTTTCAAACGTTTTTCATGTTCGACGAGTGCATGCAGATGAATGAGAGCCGCCGGCATTTCATCAACGGTAATCACACCACGCTGCGTGGCTGATTTGCCAATCACGGTTAACAACGCCCGAGCGACATCGTCGAACATCAGCAAATTGGCGGTTGCCTGCGAAGAAAAGCGCACCAACATAGTCACTCCCTGACATGAGTTGCGGGCATCTGCCCGCTTTTTCTGGCTCCTTTATAATACGCCATACCCCGCCAGCGAATAAAAACAGAGGATTACCATGCACGTACTCGACAACCTCTTTGAACAAAATCGGCTCTGGTCGGAAAAAACCCAAGCCGAAAATCCCGATTTTTTCAGCGAACTCGCCAAACTGCAGGAGCCCGAATATCTCTGGATCGGCTGCTCCGATTCGCGCGTGCCCGCTAACCAGATCATGGGGCTGCAGCCCGGCGAAGTTTTCGTACACCGCAACATCGCCAATGTCGTCGTCCACAGTGATCTGAACTGCCTGTCCGTCGTGCAGTTTGCGGTTCAGGTGCTGCGCGTCAAACACATCCTGGTCGTCGGCCATTACGGTTGCGGCGGGGTGCGTGCGGCATTGAACGATCTGCGGGTTGGCCTGGTCGACAACTGGCTACGCCACATTCACGACGTCAAGCAGAAACATCAGGCCATCATTGACGCGGCACCGGCCGAGGAACGTCTCGATCGTCTCTGCGAACTCAACGTCATTGAACAGGTGCTCAACCTGGCACAGTCGACGGTGATCTACGACGCCTGGGCGCGCGGGCAAGAGCTTTCGGTGCATGGCCTGATCTACGGCTTACGCGATGGCATCGTGCGCAATCTGAACATTTCCATCCACAGCATCAACTCGATCTGCCCCGCCTACAACCACGCACTGAGTAGCTTCAAGAGCTGAGATGCACGTCGGTATCGATCTCGGCGGCACCAAGATCGAAGCCGCGGTTCTCGATGCGGCCGGCGACTTTCGCTTCCGCGAGCGCTGCGCGACACCGCAAGGCGATTATCCGGCGACCTTGCAAGCAATCGGTGCACTGATCGAACGCGCCGAATGCGTGCTTAACGAAACGTGCAGCGCGGTTGGCGTGGGGCACCCCGGTTCGGCCAATCCCAGTAGCGGCCGCATTCGCAATGCCAATTCCACTTGCCTGAATGGACAAGCGTTGCAGGCCAATTTGCAAACCCTGCTGCAACGGCCCGTACGACTGGGTAACGACGCCGACTGTCTGACACTGTCGGAAGCGACCGATGGCATCGCGAAAGGCTGCTCGTCGGTTTTTGGTGTGATCCTCGGCACCGGCGTGGGCGGTGGTTGGGTGATTCATGGTCAGCTATTGCAAGGGCCGAACGGGCTGGCCGGCGAATGGGGACACAACCCCTTGCCCGTAGCAAACGCCGACGAACTGTCCGGCCCCCGCTGTTATTGCGGCAAACAGGGCTGCATCGAGGCATGGTTGTCGGGCCCGGCATTGGTGGCGGACTATCGACGACACAGTCAAAGTCACAGTCATAGTCCGGCTTCGACGCAAAAGATCGCCGACGTGCCCATACTCATCGCCGCCGCCAACGAGGGCGACCGCGCAGCGCAACATGCACTGGATCGCCACACGCAGCGACTGGCACGTGCGCTAGCCGTCATCATCAACGCCTGCGATCCAGAAGCGATTGTGCTGGGTGGTGGCGTTGCTCAGCGCCCTGGTCTCATTGATGCATTAACGGCCGCGCTGCCCGCACATGTTTTTCTACCGGCGGGTACGCCGCTCCGAACACAACTGCTCTTGCCGCAATTCGGCGACAGTTCCGGCGTGCGCGGCGCCGCGCGCCTGTTTTAACACTCCAGCGGATCGACTTCCACGCCCCAGCGCACGCCGCCTGGCGCATGACCTCGCGTCATGCCACGACCCGCGCTGATTTTAGGCAACCAGTCGTTTAAAAAACTTTGTAGCGCGATCCGGCTCGGCGATTCAATGAGCAACTGGGCACGCTCGCGCCCGGCCAGTTTGACCATACGCATCGGCACCGGATCGTAGAGAAACACTTCGGGATGTGCTTCTGCGACCACCAGGGTGCGAATATGTTTCAGAAACGTCAGGACACTCTCGAGTTGTTTGGCTTCGGCGCGAACAATCGCTTGAGAAGCATAGGGCGGAAAGCCCGCCCGCTGTCGTTCAGTCAACTCCAATGCCAAGAATGCCGGCACGTCATGGCGCAACAAGCATTGATAAAGCGGATGCTCGGGGTGTTCGGTTTGCACGATCACGCGTCCGGGATGTGCGGCACGCCCAGCGCGACCGGCAACCTGCATGAGCTGTGCGAAGAGACGTTCCGGAGCGCGCCAGTCGGCAGCAAACAAACCTGCATCGGCTCCGACTACGCCAACACGCGTGAGCGCCGGAAAATCGTGGCCTTTGGCCAGCATCTGGGTGCCCACCAGAATATCGACATGCCGCGAACGAATCTGCTCTTCCAGCGCTTCCCACTGCTTACGGGTCGTCGCCACGTCACGGTCGACGCGCAGTATCCGCGCCTGCGGAAAATGTTTCTGCAAGGCCTCTTCGATCCGTTGGGTGCCCCGGCCAAGCGGTCGTAGATCCGCATTGCCGCAATCCGGACACTGACGCGGTATCGGTGACGTATCGCCACAATGGTGGCAACGCAGCGTGCGATCGAGCCGATGAACGACACGATGCGCCGCACAACGCCGGCAATTCGACACCCAGCCACATGCCGTGCAGCTCAGCACCGGGGCATAACCGCGCCGGTTAATGAACAACAGACTCTGCTCGCCGGCGGCGAGACCTTGTGCAAGTTCGTCCAATAATTGTGGCGACAATCCTTCGTCCAATGTGAGACGACGCGTATCGAGCAGACTGATCGTCGGCAACATTGCATCGGCGTGCGCCCGCTCTGGCAAATCCAGACGTTGGTAGCGGCCGCTCTGGACGTTCGACCAACTTTCCGGTGATGGTGTGGCCGAACCCAACACGATCGGAATGTCACGCTGCCGCGCGCGCCACACGGCCAGATCACGGGCGTGGTAACGCATGCCTTCCAGCTGTTTGTAGGCGGGATCATGCTCTTCATCAACGATGATCAGACCCAGTGCCGGCATTGGCGTAAAGACGGCCAGTCGTGTGCCGATCACGATACGGGCTTCGCCATTCAGTGCTGCGGCAAAATTGCGCGCCCGCGCCGCTTCGGTGATTTCGCTGTGCAGGCTGACCACCGACGCTGCCGGAAATCGTTCAGCCACGCGCGCTTCAAGCAACGGCGTGAGATTAATTTCAGGTACGAGGAGCAGTACCTGGTGACCTGCGGCAAGCACCGCATCGATCAGGCGCAGATAGACCTCCGTTTTACCCGAGCCGGTCACACCAAACAACAGGTTGGCCGAATAGCCCTGCAGGCGGGGCAGCAAATCGCTGAGCACCGCTGACTGACAGGCGGTCAGTTCAGGGCGCCTAGCGGCATCCACGTTGACGATTTCACCACCTCTCGTGGCCCGCCGCTTGGTCGGATCGGGTTTGCGTAAGCCAGTCGGAATGGCTTGCAGCAGCGCCTCACCCGGCGCCGCCTGGTAATAGCTCGCGGCAAACAAACACAATTCGATCCAGTCCTGCGGTAACGGTGGCAGGTCACGCAGGATGGTTTCGGCCGCTTTGAGTTGCGCGCTGTCGGGGGCGCTGGGATCGCTGTCATCTTGCAGCGGTAGTACGGCCAAAATCAAACCAACTCGTCGGCCGCTACCAAAGGGAATCACGACCCGGTAACCCACATCCGCCGGCAAGGTATCCGCCGGCGCCAGATAGTCAAAACTGACTGCCAGCGGTGCGTCAACCGCCACGCGCAAACGGCACAAACCCCTTGAATTTTCAGGGGTATTCTGTGCGCTCATCGACTTCCCCATGTTAGAGGATATTTCTTAACGGGGTTCTCCGCACAGAACGACAACCCATTGTTAATATTGCATAAATCCGGTTTTCCACATTGTGGATAACTTTGTGGACAAGGCACCCGAAACGACGGCTTTGCCCGGGTCAAATCAGCCACCGCTCAGCCTCTCGCTCGGGTATTCCAGAATCGGTCATTCGCTGGCGGCGCCAGTTTAACGACCTGCGCGCATAGCGCGACCGACCGAATGCACCGTATCCACCAACACAGTCACATTTTCCGGTGGCGTGAACTGAGAAATCCCATGCCCCAGGTTGAATACATGCCCCGTGTCGGCCGAACCAAAACTGCGCAACACCTTCTCGGCTTCGCGCGCCACGGCCTCCGGGCCTGCACGCAGAATCGTCGGATCCAGATTGCCCTGTAAGGCCACGCGGTCACCGACTCGGGCCCGCGCCTTACCGATATCAATGGTCCAATCCAGGCCCAGCCCCGTCGCGCCGGTATCGGCCAAAGCCTCAAGCCACAGACCGCCGCCCTTGGTAAAGACGATAGAAGGCACGGGCGCACCCTGCCACGTCTTATGCAACCCGTCGACAATGCGTTTCATGTAATTCAAGGAAAACTCGTGAAAGGCCGCTTCAGCCAGCGCGCCCCCCCAAGAATCAAAAATCATCACAGCCTGGGCGCCCGCTTCGATCTGCGCATTCAGATACTGGATGACGGATTCGGTAGTCACGTCCAGAATCTTGTGCAACAGATCCGGGCGATCATAGAGCATGGTTTTGATGCGCGCGTAATCATCCGAGGCACCACCTTCAATCATGTAGCAGGCCAAGGTCCATGGGCTACCGGAAAACCCGATCAGCGGAACGCTGTTATCGAGCGCGCGACGAATCTCGGCAACGGCATCGATCACGTAACGCAACTGGTCATGCGGATCCGGGACACAGAGATTGCGGATCTCCCATTCATCGCGCAGCGGTCGTTCAAATTTCGGACCTTCGCCTTCGGAAAAATACAGGCCCAGGCCCATGGCGTCCGGCACGGTCAGAATGTCCGAGAATAGAATGGCGGCATCCAGGTCGTAACGGGCCAGCGGTTGCAAAGTCACCTCGCACGCGTAGGCCGGGCTTTTACAAAGGCCGAGAAAACTGCCCGCGCGCTTACGCGTCTCTCGATACTCCGGCAGGTAGCGGCCCGCCTGACGCATCAACCAAACAGGCGTGGTTTCGGTCGGCTCTTTCAAGAGGGCGCGGAGGAACAAATCATTACGAGGTCGGGTCACAGGAACTCCAGTCAGCACGATTTAATGGTTCGGATGAGGATTATTTGAGGAGCAATTTCGATTGGGACGAGAGCCAACTCAGCTTGCGTTATTGCCGCCCGGTTCACGGCGATCGAGCGTGATACCGAGTTGCTTAAATTTGCGATACAGATGCGTGCGCTCCAGACCGCTCTGTTCAGCTACGCGCGTCATATTGCCGTTGCTGCGGGCGATGTGATGCATGAGATACAAACGCTCGAAGGCATCGCGCGCCTCTTTGAGCGGCATCTCGTAGAACTGTCCCAGCGATCGTTCATCGTCATCGGCGACCACAACCTCGGCCGGCTCTTCGGTCGATTGCATCAATGCATCGACGTCCTGGCGACTGATCGTTTCTTCCAGCGCATTGAGTGCCAGATTCTTGAGCGTACCGAGCAACGAACCCCAACCGCCATCGCTCCCTGGCCAGGGCTTCTGGCGCAGAACATTGAGCGCATCCGCTGCCATGTATCGATGCGGGATATTCCCCTGTTCGCACAATAACGTCAGTAACGCAGGAAGTAGCTCGGGCAGGTCATTGGCGGACTCGGAGAGCGCAGGCAAACCGACCCAGACATCGCTGAGGCGATGAACCAACGCGGGTTCAACACCGCTATCGATGATCGATTCCGCCGAGTGCGCACTGGCCACCACCAGCGTCAATCGATACTTGGCCAATCGCTCCAGGACAAAGGCCAGATTCATCTGCGCCATGCGGCCGGCACCATGCAATTCGGGCAGGAAGAGTACGCCACCAGCATGTTGTTCCAGCATTTCCTGCGTAATTGCCCGACTTTCCTGTGATAGGTTGAGCCAGGGCGCGTGCGGAGCGAGCAGGCTGCGCGCACCGACTTCGGCGATCAGACCTTGGGCACCCCGCAAAAACAAAATCGGCGAATGCTTGGCTGACTGGGCGACACGCTGCGCGAATTTCTTGAGCAAGCCAATCTGCAATAGCGATTCCACCGCGTAGTGCTGGCGCGTCGCTGACGCATCTGGTTTCAGACATTTCTTCACAGTTGCCAGCAGCTTCTGTAGCGCGATGGGCTTCTCGAGAAAATCAACGGCGCCGATGCGTGTCGCTTCAACTGCCGTATCGATCGTACCGTGGCCCGACATCATGACCACCGGCATCGTCAACATGCCGTTCGACGACCACTCTTTGAGCAGCGAAATGCCGTCTGCATCCGGCATCCAGATATCCAGAAGCACCAGGTCCGGCCGGCGATTGCTACGAATCTCGCGGGCTTTTGTCGCATTCTCGGCCAGCATTACGCTGTGGCCTTCGTCAGCCAGAATCTCCGAGAGCAATTCACGGATGCCGACTTCGTCGTCTACTACCAGTATGTCTGCCATATCAGGCTCCTACCGACTTCTCAATGTCATGATGATTAAATGGGCCACCGGGCGTTGTTGCCTGTAAAACAATGCGGATTTCTGCACCGCCTTCCGGACGATTGGTCAGCGCAATTTTGCCGCCGTGTTCCTCGATGATCTTTTTGACGATGGGCAGCCCCAGACCGGTACCCTTGGGTTTGGTGGTCACATAGGGCTCAAAGGCGTTGGCCATGATTTCCGACGGGAAGCCCGGGCCGCTGTCGGCGATAACCAGCTCAACATGCTTGTTCACGGCACGCGTTGTTACATCGATCCGCAAATCAGCGCGCCCTTCGGTCGCATCCTGCGCGTTTCGAATCAGGTTGTGAATGATCTGCCGCAACTGGGCGGGGTCGCCCTGAATGTGCGGTAAGCCCGACGCCAATGCAGCACGAATTGGCGTAACCGACGATTCATAGAGCACTAAAAGTTCGCGCAGCAATTCGTTCAGGTCCAAGTCGACCAGATTAGCCGGTGGTAGCCGCGCATAGTCACGGAAGCTATCGACCATGTGCTTCATGGCCTGCACCTGATTGACGATCGTGCGCGTCGAGCGTTGCAGTACGTCCGCATCGCTCTCGTTCAAATGCGCTGTCAGTTTGTGCTCAAGGCGTTCGGCAGCGAGCTGAATCGGTGTTAGCGGATTCTTGATCTCGTGCGCCAAACGACGCGCCACCTCACCCCAGGCCGTGGCACGCTGCGCCTTGATCAACTCGGTGATATCGTCGAACACTACGACATAGCCGCCGCCCGATTGCTCGGGCAACTCGGAACCATGCACCATCAGTTGCTGCTTGCGGCCATCGGGTAAGACACGCTCCATCTCGATCTGCCAGGTTTCACTGCCATGCTTGGCAAAGCCATCGCGAATCGTGCGCGCCATTAGTTCCTGTCGTGGCCACGCCTCCAACGGCTCGGAGAGCAAACCAACCCAGTCTTCCTCCATCAGCGATCGTGCGGCGCCATTCACCGCCTTAAGCACAAAGCGCCGATCGAACGCCAAAACGCCCGCCGACAGATTGTCCAGCACTTCCTGGAGGTAGGCGCGGGCCCGTTCCAGATCCGAACGATGCCGCTCCGTTTCCGTGTGCGCTTCACGTAACTGAAAGGTCATGCGATTAAACGACTGCGTCAGGATGCCGAGTTCATCGTTCGCCACGACCGTCTGTTTCGGCGACAGGTCACCGGCGGCGACGGCCTGCGTGCCCTCGGCGAGAATGGTCAGCGGCGCCGTGAAACGGCGGGCAAGGATGAATGCAGCAGCGAACGCCGCCGCCAGCGCCAACAGCAGCGTCAGCGTCAAGGTAATCGCATAAAGGCGGGTCAGTCCATCGCGCGCCAATTCCAGTTCACGATATTCCCGATAGACCGACTGCACGGCTTCTGAGTCGTTGGCCAGCTTTTCGGGCACGGGCACGACGACTTCCAGCATCCGGGGTTGTGCCTGACGTTCATCGCCCGGCAGTAACACCATGGCACGCAACACCGGGACACCCGCATTATCAGCCTCGATCGCCGAGAAGGCACCATTCTTGAGCGTTGCTTCTACCTGTACCGGCAAAGGCAACACCCGTTGATCAGCCCGCGATTCCGAAGCGCCCAGCACCGCAATCCGGTTGCCGTTCACCTGAAGTAAGGCCGTCGATTGTGCAGCAGTCACTTGACGCAGTTTAGCCAGCACACCCGGCGCCGCATTGTTACCCCGTTGCGCAATCGCAATCGCAGCATCGCGCGTGGTCAATACCAGCCCCGCCGTCACCCCTTCCAGAGCATCGCGGCCCAGATTGAGACCCGCTTCCAGCGCCTGTTCGACGCGCACGTCAAACCAGCTTTCGATACTGCGTGTCACGAACTGCACCGACACCGCGTAAATCAGGGCGCCCGGCACCAGCGCCATAATGGCCAGCATCAGCATCAGGCGAAACTTCAGGCGGGCGCCGAAAATTTTCTCGCGATGATCTCGCCACAGGCGGTACAACTGCACGCCGATGACGACAGCCATCGACAAGCCCAGGGCAATATTGAGGCCAACCAGCCACGAATAATGGCGCGCGAAGAAGTCGGTATTGGCCGATGCTTGCGTCAGCAGAAACAGCAACGCCACCGACACCAGTGTCATGATGAACATCGCCAGGCGCATTAATTGCCTCCGGCGACGGTAGACACCGTCAGCTGAAATTGGCGCCAATCGCTGTCCAGGCGCCAGTCACGATCACCGAAGGACACCACCTGGAAAGGCTTCGGCAAAAAGGTCGGGTCCAGTCGAAAGCGAATCGCTACATCGACGGCCTCACCGCTCTTGATCTGGGTAGCGGGAATGCGCCACTGCGCCGGCCGTGCGATGTGCTTCAAGGCGTCGGTCAAATTCATGAAGTTGCGACCGCTCTGATCTTCGCTCACCCGGTAGTTGCGCACCAGTGCGTTATAAGTCAGACGCCGATCGATGCGCGTCTTGTAAACCGTCTCATCGACCCAGTACCAGCGTGGCCGTTTGATCTCTGCTTCCATTTGAAAAACCAGCGGGATGCCATGATTGACCGCATCCGTCAGCGCCGGTGACAAGGTCAGCGAAAAGTGGCCCGTTAGCACGACGCCGTCTTCGGTCTGCACGAGCGTCGGCGTCCCCACTTCGGCGCCAGCGGCATAGGCAGAAACGCCGTATAGCCCCAAGGCAAACGCCAAGACCACCCTGCACAAAAGTCGATGGACGGTATGCGCCAAACACTGCAGGCTCATGCCGGAATCCGCCTCAAAAGCGCATAAAAGAAACCATCATGACGCGCGTCGGGTAGCAGGTGAATTTGCTGACGCAATTCTGCATTTGGGGTATGCCGTAAAAAGTTGGCAATCTGCGCCTGGTTTTCCTGGGCAAACACCGAGCAGGTGCCGTACAGCAACTGACCGCCAGGTTTTAGCAGCGGCCACAAGGCGTGTAGCAACCGTTTCTGCACTCGCGCCAGGGCCTCGACGTCTTCGTCGCGACGCAACCATTTGGCGTCCGGATGACGACCCGCCACCCCGGAACCCGAACAAGGGGCATCTAACAGAATCGCATCGAAAGGACGCTTGGCCCAGGCTGCATCGGTTGCGGCGGCATCAGCGCAAACAACGTGAATGGCGCGATCGGCAGGAAAGCGCGCGGGATCCAATGCCTGCCTTAATGCCATACACCGATCATGATCGGCCTCAACTGCGGTCAATTCGATGGCGGCGCACGCCAGCAGATGCGCGGCTTTGCCACCTGGTGCGGCGCAGGCATCAAGCACGCGCATACCCGGTTGCACATCGAGCAGCCGAGCTGCTTGCTGCGCACCCAGATCCTGGACCGAGACCTCGCCTTGGGAAAACCCGGGCAACGTCTCCGCCGCCTGCGGTTGTGTTAATAGAATGGCATCATCGCCATCTTCGGGCAGCGCTGGCTGGATTGCCACACCCGCGTCGATCAATCGCTGACGGTAAGTTGCCGAGTTCGTACGCAGACGATTCACGCGCAAGCCCATCGGCGGTTTACGATTACCGCCCGCGACAACGCTCTGCCAGGCGTCTGGCCAATCGGCCTTGAGCCGTTGCAACCACCACGTAGGATGTTGATAGCGCGCCGCCTCGTCGATGGCGATGGCGGCATCCAGCTGCGCGCGTTCGCGCAACGCACGACGCAGAATCGCGTTCACAAAACCACGATAACGACCGCCCGACAGCGTGGCTGCCGCCTCGACGGCCTGATCGACGCCGACATGCGCTTTTTCAGGATGCATCTCCAACCAGCACAGCGAGACTCGCAACATACTGCGCAGTTCGTCTTCGGCGGTCGGACGATCCAGCAGCAATGACAATTCGACATCCGCGCGACCATAACGGCGCAGTGTTGCATAGGTCAGATCGATGGCCTGCGCGCGCACGGCATTAGGTGGCAGATCCTGCTGACGCAAATGAGCCAGCACCGCCGTTAGACTGCGACCAAAAGCCACGACGTCGGTCACACAATGCGCTGCCGTTTTAATCGCCCAGGCCAATGAGTCCGGTTGCAGCGTGACCACCGTCGGTCCCCCCCGTCGATCCGAGGGTCGTGCGCGATTCGCATCGCGCGCCCGTGAACCATCCGGCGCTGCGGCGCGCGTCGGCTTTGATGCGCTGTTTAATCGAAGGGTTGGGCGAGTGGGTGGGCGACTCATCATTGATTTGAGTGTAGCATGTTTACAACACCATCAAAGTGCTTCGTACGCTATGCAAATTCGTAGTCTTTTGCTCGTTGTTGTCGGCCTGTTGGCATGCGTCGCGAACACCGCTCAGGCATGGAACGCGACGGGACACCGTGAAGTGATCGCCGTCGCCTGGTCCGCTCTGGATACATCAACGCGTGAACGTGTTCTTCTCTTGTTGCGCAATCAGCGCCTGATTCCAGAAGCGCAGGGGTCGTCGGGAGAAGTTGCCTGGATGAACGCCGCACTATGGCCAGACGAACTACGCGATCAGGCCGACTACGCCCGTAAGACCCTATCGCCGCCCGTGTCGGCACGGCAATGGCTCAGTCGTGCCAGCAGTGGCGAGGCGACCTATCGCTGGCACTTTGCCGATCGCAATATCAACCAACCGTTTCTTCGGCAAACGCCACAAGGACTTCTGGAGCAGGCGCTGAATGCGCAGATTCGACTGCTTAGCGATGCCTCACTGCCCGCGCGTGACCGGGCGATTGCGCTGGCCTGGGTCAGTCATCTCGTTGCTGATGCGCATCAGCCGCTGCATTGCGCGAGCCGCCCGCTGGCCGATCGACCCGACGAACTGGATGCCGGCGGCAATCTGGTCACGGTCATTGACGCCGGTAGAAAACCACCGGAGCCGCTAAGTCTGCACCGTTGGTGGGATGAGCTCCCGGGCTATGCCCGCCCGGGGTCGAATCGGTTCGACCAAGATCTAACGCGGCTGTTGCGCCAATCATTACAGATCACCGATAGCGACCTCATGCGACCCCCGCTGGCCTGGATCGAGGAATCCTTCAACATCGCGCGCGATCAGGTGTATCCGGGGCTGCTGCCGGACCCCGATTTACCCGGGACATTTCTCATTCGCCAGGATTACTGGCTGGAGGGTCGCGACATCACGCAGGCACGTCTGGCGCTGGCCGGACGTCGTCTGGCCTATGTGGTTACGCAGGCATTACGAGAGATGCCTTAACGAGATACGCGCAGGCCGTGGTCCATGCAGTCCCTCATGGGTCGCAAGCTCCCAAATCGGGCCAACATGGACCGCACGACCTGCACCATACGCATCTGGATAACGCCCTAACAACCGCTAACGATTGCATGCGGATGACTGGCACGTTTGGTCCGATTTCGGACCAAACCTCGGACCCCGCTCAAGCTTAAACCGCTAACGGTCAGGAGCGCGCGGGGGACAGGTTGGGCTCGATTTGGGAGCCTGCGACCCATGAGAGCCCGGCCTGCTCCCGAGCGCCCGAGCCGCGCAGCCTACCGAGCCATCGTTAACCGCGCGCCATCGCCTCTAGCCGCGCGATGCGTTCCGCCGTCTTCGGGTGCGTCGAGAAGAGCGTGTCAATACCACCGCCAGCTAGCGGGTTCATGATCATCA
>CAZSAE010000013.1:14989-25678 GCA_964604765.1 uncultured Dechloromonas sp.
TGCGTCGAGAAGAGCGTGTCAATACCACCGCCAGCTAGCGGGTTCATGATCATCATCTGCGCCGTCGCTGGATGCGCTTCCGCAGTCGGAAATGGGATACCGCGCGCATAGGCGTCGATTTTGCCTAGCGCACTGGCCAGCGCCAGCGGGTCGCCACTAATTTCAGCACCGCCGCGGTCGGCTTCAAATTCACGGGCTCGCGAGATCGCCATCTGAATGAGTGCAGCGGCCAGCGGCGCAATAATCGCCACAATGATGCTAACGATGGCGTTCGCCGGGCGGCCCTCTTCATCACGGCCACCGAAGAACATCGCGAAATTGGCCAGTGCCGAGATGGCGCCAGCCAGTGTGGCGGCAATGGTAGAGGTCAGAATGTCCCGATGCTTCACATGCGCCAGTTCGTGCGCCATGACGCCGCGCAGCTCACGCTCACTCAGCAGGCTAACGATACCGGTGGTGGCCGCGACGGCGGCATTCTCGGGATTGCGCCCCGTGGCAAATGCGTTGGGTTGCGCTTCGTCAATCAGATAAACTCGCGGCATCGGCAATTGCGCCCGCGCCGCAAGATCGCGCACCATATTGTAGAGATACGGCGACGACGTCTCATCGACGGGTTGCGCGCGGTACATGTTCAGCACCATCTTGTCTGAGAACCAATAGGCAAAAAAGTTCATGCCACCGCCGAGCAGCAGCGCCATCATCATGCCGTCGCGACCACCGATCAGCGCACCGATCATCATGAACAGCGCCGTTATCGCGGCGAACAGTATTGTCGTTTTAAACCAGTTACTCATCACCACTCCTTCGGACCATCCGAAATTCCAGGAAGTATTAAAACCAATCGGGCTTAAGAATTACTTAGCGCCCACCGGACGAATTTCAAGTCAGAATCGATCCGACCGCTAGGGGGTGACCGCGCAGAAACTCAGCAGCCGGTAAGCGCTTGCCGCCCGGCGCCTGTAGCACCTCCAGACGCAACGCACCGTCGCCGCAGGCCAGGACAACGCCAGCGTCGTCGGCCGCCAACACGGTTCCAGGCACACCGCCCCCGGCTACCAGACTCGCCTGCCAAATCTTGATTGGCTTACCGACCACATGTAATACCGCGCCGGGGAAGGGGTTGTACGCGCGAATCTTGCGATCCAGCAGTTCTGCCGGGGCGCTGACATCAAGCAGCGACTCAGCTTTTTCCAGCTTGTGCGCATAGGTGACGCCGACTTCGGGCTGTGCCTGCGCCGCCAACGTCTTTCCATCGGCCAGTGCCTGCAGCACGGCGACGATACGTTCGGCGCCCAGCGTGGCCAATCGGTCATGCAACTGCGCCGTGGTTTCCGTTGGCAGAATGGATAAGCGAGCTTCGTCAACCACGCCGCCAGTATCCAGGCCGGCATCCATCTGCATGATGCAAACGCCGGTTTCGCTATCACCCGCTTCGATGGCGCGGTGGATCGGCGCCGCGCCGCGCCAGCGCGGCAACAGCGATGCGTGAATATTCAGGCAGCCATGGCGCGGCATATCGAGCACTGCCTGAGGCAGGATCAATCCATAAGCGACGACCACCAGTACATCCAGGTCGTAGCTACGCAACATGGCCTGCGCCTCGTCGTTACGTAAGGAGAGTGGTTGCTCGACGGGAATCCCGCGCGACAGCGCCAGCTGTTTCACGGGTGATGGCATGAGTTGCATGCCGCGACCTGAAGGTCGATCCGGCTGCGTCAGGACGACAACAACCTCGAAACCCGCTTGCAGAATCGTCTGCAGTGCCTGTTGTGCGAATGCCGGTGTTCCGGCAAACCCGATACGCAAAGCCATCGCGGATTCGTCAGGCGTTATGCCGGGCCTGCTTGGCCAGCTTGTTGCGAATACGCGTCTGTTTCAGCTGTGACAGATGATCCACAAACACTTTGCCATTCAGATGATCGATTTCATGCTGAATGCAGATGGCGAGCAGGCCATCCGTTTCCAGTACGTGCTCCTTACCTTCTAGATCTTGATAACGCACCCGGACATCGGACGGACGATCGACTTTGTCGTAAATTCCCGGCACCGACAGACACCCTTCTTCATAGGTTTGCATACCGTCCACCGACTCAATGACGGGGTTAACGAAAACCTGGAGCGCGTTCTGTTCTTCCGACACATCAATGACCACGACGCGTTGATGCACATTGACCTGCGTCGCCGCCAGCCCGATACCGGGCGCCTCGTACATCGTCTCGGCCATATCGTTCGCCAACTGGCGCAACGCGGCATCGAATACCGTCACCGGTTTAGCGACGGTACGTAACCGTTCATCAGGAAATCGCAGAATCGGGAGTAGCGCCATGATCTTTCGGGGAAGCATCCGCTTGTAGCGGACTGTGGAAAATGATTTATGCTTGTCCGGCGACCGTCATCTGGTGCCTTTTGAATCAATATTATAGCGATGCCTCTCAAATTCAACCGCCGATGCATTCATTGCCTTGGCCGACACGCCGGCTGGCTGCTTTGCCTGCCGGCTTTAGCCATGGCCGCGCAGCCGCCGGTGGGCGAACTACCACTGGTGATTCCGGAGGCGGTTTTCGCCCAACTGGGGCGCGTCACGGGCAGCACGACGGAACAGCGCATCATGGATCGCGGCAGCATCATCCGCGTTCAACTGGCCGATCCGCAAACTACATTACCGCCAGACACCGACGTGCTGCTTTTCCGACAGGGCCTGCGCCTACGAGATGGCAAGGGCAAGCGGACCCTGGGTATCCTGGCCGTGCCCATCGGCCAGGGCCGAACCCTGCGCCGCCTCACAGAGGCGCAAGAGATTGCCGAGCCCGACAGACCGGGCGTCGCCTGGGTGCGCCTGCAGGCCGTCCGCCAGGAGGTGGCGCGCGGCGACAGCTTGATGACCGTCAGCGACGCCGAACGTTGGGCGAATGACGCCTGCCAGCCACCCACGGCGGCGGCAAGCAGCGCGGCAGATTCCAAAGCAAGCGTGACCGGCAAGCAGAGCCAAGTCGTGGCGTTGGCGGCCAGCAATGGCCAGGCCGGCTTGCTATCTGCGTCATTGGATCTGGTGGCCGTCTCGGGCGGCTGCGCCAGCGGCCTGGCGGTCGGACAACCTGTTTCAATCTGGCGACCGAAGGTGATGTCTTATGGACGCAAATTGGATCAGCCGGTCGAAGCGCGCGAGAACGATAGCAGCAGCGTCTTCGATGACAATCCGGGCATTACCCGCACGCAAACGCCTGAGCACCGTATCGGCAGCGGCGTCGTGGTCGCCGTTTACCCGGAAGCTACGCTGGTTCGCATCCGCGTCGTCACCCAACCGATCGAAATCGGCGATCGAATACGCCCGATCTCTGGCAGAAAATCATCATGAATCACCCTCTCGCGAACGACGACCTCCGCGCTTGGCTCAATCTGACGCTGCCATCCGGCATCGGTCCGCGCACCCAGCAACAATTACTCCGCGCCTTCGGCCAACCCGACGCAATTTTCGCCGCCGGGCTAAGCGCCGTTGCCGGCATCATCGGCATCAAACCGGCACAAACGCTGTTCGACGGCTGTCTGCAGGAAGCGCAACAAACCCTCGTCGAGCGCACGCTGGCCTGGTTGGACGAACCCGGTCACCAGCTGGTGACCTTGGCCGACCGTGACTACCCTCAGCGCCTGCTTGAATCGAGCGATCCGCCCAGCTTACTTTATGTCAACGGTGACCCAAGTTATCTGAATCACGCGGCGATTGGCGTGGTCGGCAGCCGCAACGCCACCCCGCAAGGAATCGAAAATGCGCGCGGCTTCGCCAAGACGCTGGCCGATGCCGGTTTCAGTGTCGTCAGCGGTCTGGCGCTGGGCATAGACGCCGCCGCACACGAGGGTGCGCTGCGTTCCGACACGCGCAGCGGGACGATCGCCGTTATCGGCACGGGAATCGACCGCGTCTATCCGGCCAGCAATAAGAAGCTGGCGCACCTGATCACCGGCAACGGCTGCATCGTCTCCGAGTTTCCGTTGGGCACGGCCGCCACGGCCAGCAACTTCCCGCGCCGCAATCGGCTCATCGCTGGTCTTGGCCTGGCCTGTCTGGTCGTCGAAGCCGCACCGGCTTCCGGCTCACTGATTACCGCACGTCTGGCCGGCGAGTTGGGCCGCGACATTTTCGCCATTCCCGGCTCCATCCACGCACCGCAGTACAAGGGCTGCCACGCCCTCATCAAACAGGGCGCCAAACTGGTCGAATGTGCCCAGGATATTCTTGAAGAGTTGCAGTCAACGCCTACCGGGACATCGATTGGCAACGTGTCTGCCCCCCATACTGAAAGCACCGATGCACACCCCACGCACGCGGCGTTACTTGATGCGCTCGGTCACGAACCCGCCACGCTGGACCAGCTGATCGCCCGCTGCGAATTAACGGCAGACGTCGTTCTTGCCATGCTGACCGAACTGACCCTGAATGGCGTAGTAACAAATTTGCCGGGTGGACGTTATCAACGGTTAATTCGTGCATAATGAACACGGAACTACTTGATTCACCCACGCTTAGGTTGCCACCATGCTCGATATTTTGGTTTATCTATTCGAACACTTTGAAGAACTTGGCAATAGCGAACAACAAACCATCCAACTGGATGCGGAACCCCTCTCCGAAAGCTTGGTCGAAGCGGGTTTCGAGCGCGAGGATATCGACGAAGCCTTCGGCTGGCTCGCCGGTCTGGCGGGTGAGCGCCACCGCTCAGTTGCCTTGCCATCGGCAGATGCCATTCGCATCTACACGGATCGCGAATATGAGCATCTGGGCACCGATTGCCTGAATTATCTGTGGGCGCTGGAACAACAGAATGCCGTGCCGGGCGATTTGCGCGAACTGATCATCGACCGCGCCATGGCCATGGACGATCTGACCCTGGAACACTTCAAGATCATCGTGCTGATGGTGCTCTGGAGCCGCAATCAGGCGGTTGATTGTCTGCTGGTCGAAACCCTGCTCGACGAAGACCACCCGGTCTACAACTGATCCCCTGACAGATCTGATCGCTTGCCAATCCCGGCTAGCCCTCCTATGATGCGGCGATTAGGCAGCGTCATCCGGCGCTAGCCGTTCACTAATACCGGATAGCGGAACCGGCCACCAGGCCGCCCCATCAGCTGTCGGGACGAGACGTCACCCCATGGGAAAAAAGCTGATCATCGCCGAGAAACCTTCCGTCGCCCTGGATATTTCCAAGGCGCTCGGCGGCTTTACCAAGCATGACGACTATTATGAAAGCGACGATTACGTCCTCTCATCGGCCGTGGGCCATCTGCTCGCGCTGATCTGCCCGGAACAATTTGAAGTCAAACGCGGTAAATGGACTTTCGCCCATCTGCCGGTCATTCCGCCGCATTTCGATCTGCAGCCCATTGAGAAATCGGCGCCGCGCCTGAAGGTGCTGCAGAAGCTCTTGCGCCGCAAGGATATTGACGGCCTGATCAACGCCTGTGACGCGGGGCGCGAAGGTGAGCTGATTTTCAATTACATCGCCCAGTACGCCAAGGCCAAAGTGCCCATCCAGCGCCTGTGGCTGCAATCCATGACCAAAGAAGCCATCCAGGACGGCTTCAAACATCTGCGCGATGGCGCCGAGATGCAGGGCCTGGGCGACGCGGCGGTCTGCCGTTCGGAATCCGATTGGCTGGTTGGCATCAACGGCACCCGCGCCATGACCGCCTTCAACTCGAAGACCGGCGGTTTCCACCTCACCACGGTTGGTCGCGTCCAAACGCCGACCTTGTCGCTGGTCGTCGAACGTGAAAAAGAAATCCGCGCTTTCGTGCCGCGCAATTACTGGGAGGTCGAAGCCGACTTTGAAGCCGCCGGTGGTGCCTATACTGGTCGCTGGTTTGATGAAGGCTTCAAAAAGGGCGAGGATGAACACGCCCGCGCCGAACGTCTGTGGCAAGAACAGGAAGCTGAATCGATCCGCGGCGAATGTCTGGGAAAGCCCGGCATCGTCACCGACACCGCAAAACCGGAAAATCGGCTATCTCCCCTGCTATTTGATCTAACAAGCTTACAACGTGAAGCGAACACGCGCTTTGGCTTCTCGGCAAAAACCACGCTATCGATCGCTCAGGCGCTCTACGAAAAGCACAAGGTTCTGACCTACCCACGGACCGATTCGCGCGCCCTGCCCGAAGACTATCTGCCCACCGTGCACAACGTGCTGGCCGGCCTGCCCGATCTCTATGCGCCTTTCGCCAACGAAATCGTCAAAGAGGGCTGGGTCAAACCAAACAAACGCATCTTTAACAATACGAAAATCTCGGATCACTTTGCCATCATTCCGACCGGTACGCTGCCCAAGAGCCTGTCGGACGTCGAAGCCAAGCTCTACGATTTCGTCGTGCGTCGTTTCCTCTCGGTCTTCTACCCGGCTGCCGAATATCTGGTCACCACCCGCATCACGCGCGTCGGTAAACACCCCTTCAAGACCGAGGGCAAAGTCCTGGTCAAAAAGGGCTGGCTCGCCGTTTACGGCAAAGAAGAGAGCGACGAAGAAACCAATCTGCCGGCCGTCACCGATGGTGAGTCGGTCAAGACTGACGATGTGCGTCTAAAAGCCTCGGCCACGCGCCCGCCAGCACGCTACTCCGAAGCTACGTTGCTCTCGGCCATGGAAAGCGCCGGTAAACGCATTGACGATGACGAACTGCGCGCCGCGATGGCCGGTCGTGGCTTAGGCACTCCGGCGACCCGCGCCCAAATCATCGAGGGTCTGCTCACCGAACAGTATCTGTTACGCGAAGGTCGTGAGCTCATTCCGATGGCCAAGGCCTTTAACCTGATGACCCTGCTCAATGGCCTGGGCGTTACGGCACTCACCTCGCCTGAGCTCACCGGCGAATGGGAATCGAAACTCGCCAGCATGGAGCGTGGCGAACTCTCGCGCCAGCAGTTTATGGCCGAGATCGCTCAAATGACCGAAGACATGGTCGCCAAGGCGAAGAACTATGAACACGACACCATCCCCGGCGACTTCGGTACCCTGAGCACGCCTTGCCCCAAGTGCGGCGGCGTCATGAAGGAAACCTACAAGAAATTCCAGTGTGGCAGCTGCGACTATGGCCTGTGGAAAACCGTCGCCGGCCGCCAGTTTGAAGCCGCCGAAATCGAAACGCTCATCAAGGAACGCCAGGTCGGCCCGCTCAACGGCTTCCGCAACAAAATGGGGCGGCCGTTCGCCGCGCTGATCAAACTCAACGACGAGCACCAGCCGGCGTTCGACTTTGGTCAATCCGATGATGCATCCACGGAGCCCGTCGATTTCTCAGGCGTCGCCAGTGTTGGCAAATGTCCCAAATGTGGCGCCAACGTTTATCCGTACGTCACGTCTTATGTGTGCGAAAAGTCGGTCGGCCCCGAAAAGAGCTGTACCTTCCGCTCTGGTCAGATCATTCTGCAGCAGCCGATTGACGCCGAGCAGATGTCGAAACTACTCACCAGCGGCAAGACCGATTTGCTCAAAGAATTTGTCTCCGCACGCACCCGCCGTAAATTCTCGGCATTCCTGGCCCTCGACAAAGACGGCAAAGTTGGCTTCGAATTCGAACCGCGGCCCGAGAAAAAAACGCCCGCTAAAGCCAAGGCCACCAGCACCAAGGCCACAGCCGATGCTGCGGAACCCGTGAAAAAGGCCGCTGCGAAAAAACCAGCTGCCAAGAAGCCCGCAGCAAAAAAACCGGCAGCCAAAAAGGCGGCTAGCACCAAGAAATAATGGCTGGTCTGCAGAACAACACCCCGGTACCAGAGGAACTACGTTTACGTTCTGGCGGGCAAACTCTGGTTCTGACCTACCCGGATCTTGGCGAGGTTTCTGTGAGTGCCGAGTTCCTTCGCGTCTATTCACCGTCGGCGGAAGTACGTGGCCACGGACAGGGCAATGAAGTCCTGCAGATCGGCAAGGAAGACGTGCGCATCACCGGCATTGAGCCGATCGGCAATTACGCCGTTAAACTGATTTTTTCAGACGGCCACGACAGCGGTCTATACTCTTGGGACATCCTGAACGAATTTGCCAGAAATCATGTCCAACTCTGGCAAAACTATCTACAACGGCTTGATCAAGCCGGACATCAGCGCAAGGTTTAATGTGACACACCCGAATAACAGCACCCACTTTGGCTACGAAACCGTCGATGAACGCGAAAAGGCGGGGCGCGTGCGCCAGGTTTTTGACTCGGTTGCCACCAAATACGACGTCATGAACGATCTGATGTCGGGTGGCCTGCACCGACTCTGGAAAATCTTCACGATCGCGCGTAGCGGCGTGCGCCCGGGCATGAAGGTGCTCGATATCGCCGGCGGCACTGGTGATCTGGCCAAGGCCTTCAGCAACAAAGTCGGGCCGAACGGTGAGGTCTGGCTGACTGACATCAACAACGCCATGCTGACCTGCGGACGCGACCGCTTGCTCAACGACGGCACTGTCATTAAAACTGCCCAATGCGATGCTGAAAAGCTCCCGTTCCCGGATGGCTATTTCGATATCGTCACGGTGGCATTTGGTTTGCGTAATATGACCCATAAAGACGGCGCGCTAGCTGAGATGCGCCGTGTTCTGAAGCCGGGCGGCAAGTTATTGGTACTGGAGTTTTCCAAGGTCACACCGTTACTCGCTCCGATTTATGATTTCTATTCTTTCCAGATCATCCCGCGCGTCGGTAAGGTCGTCGCTAACGATGCCGACAGCTACCGCTATCTAGCGGAGTCGATTCGCATGCATCCGGATCAGGAAACACTCAAAAGCATGATGGAAGGTGTTGGTTTTGACCGCGTGCAATATCACAACCTGACCGGGGGCGTCGTCGCGCTCCATATTGGCGAGAAGTTTTAATTAGCAGCCAATTATGCTCAACAGCCTGTCTCTGCCCGTCATCAATCGCGCGCTCAGCGACGATCCCTGGGCCATGCGACGCTTGGCACCGTTTGCTGGTGCATCACTGCGTATTGCGCTGGCGGATAAACCGCTCCTGCGTTACAGCATCGAACCCAATGGATTGCTGGCCGCGCATGAGGTTTTTGGCGATGACGAGCCGACGTTGTCGATCGATCTACCAGCGGATGCCGCATCGCGTTTCATCAGCCACGGTCGGCATGGTATTTTTAAGGCCGCCAAGATTCGCGGCAATATCGATCTGGCCAATGCCGTGAACGATGTGATGGACAATATCCGTCCTGATCCCGAAGCGTTTCTGGCCAGCAAGATCGGCGATATCGCGGCCCACCGCGCCATGGGTTTCTTGCACGAATTGAAACAGGGTGCCGAACAGCTGGCGATCCGCTTGAAGGATCAATTCACCGAGCATGTGGCCGAAGGCCATTCAGTCATCGTGCCGAACGATGAGGTGACTCGCTTCATGACACAGGTCGATGTGCTGCGCAACGATGTGGCTCGGTTACAACAGCGCGTTGAGCGCTTGATCGGATGATTCGCTGACCCTGCGGCACAGTAGTCCCTCGCACAGGCACAAAAGCAAAGGCCACCCGAAGGTGGCCTTTGCTTTGATATTGCGACAAAACTTACTGGTGATGGGTACGCAGTTTCTTGATG
Source organism: uncultured Dechloromonas sp. (assembly GCA_964604765.1). Classification (GTDB taxonomy): domain Bacteria; phylum Pseudomonadota; class Gammaproteobacteria; order Burkholderiales; family Rhodocyclaceae; genus Fluviibacter. Next base: position 24,559 of record CAZSAE010000013.1, read on the forward strand.
GCGGCCAGCTGACCAATCGCATCGGCCAGTTCGCCTTCGGCCTTGGCGTAGTCCATGTCGGTGCTGCGATTCTGCAACGCTTCCTCGGCAGACTTTTTGGCCTGCAGGGCACGAGCCTCATCCAGATCATGGGCACGAATGGCCGTATCCGCCAATACAGTGACCATGGTTGGCTGCACTTCCAGCATGCCGCCGGAAACGTAGACGAATTCCTCGCCACCTTCCGGCAGTTTGATACGAACGGCACCCGGACGGATGCGCGTCAACAACGGCGTGTGGCGTGGCCAGATGCCCAGCTCGCCGGATTCGCCCGGCAGAACCACGTGATCAGCTTCGCCCGAGAAGATCTTCTCTTCGGCGCTGACGACGTCTACATGAATTCTTAATGCCATATTTGCTCCTGATCCGCCGCGCTTTACAACGCGGCGGGGGGATGGAACCGCGGATTACTGCAGGGTCTTGGCCTTCTCGATGGCTTCTTCGATCGAACCCACCATGTAGAAAGCCTGCTCCGGCAGATGATCCAGCTCACCTTCAACGATCATCTTGAAGCCCTTGATCGTGTCCTTGAGCGAAACGTACTTACCCGGCGAACCCGTGAACACTTCGGCCACGTGGAACGGTTGCGACAGGAAACGCTGGATCTTACGGGCGCGGGCCACGGCGAGCTTATCTTCCGGTGCCAGTTCGTCCATACCCAGAATCGCGATGATGTCACGCAGTTCTTTGTAACGCTGCAGCGTTTGCTGAACGCCACGGGCAACTTTGTAGTGCTCTTCACCGACCACGTGCGGGTCGAGCTGACGCGAGGTCGAGTCGAGCGGATCCACAGCCGGGTAGATACCCAGAGCGGCGATGTCACGCGACAGAACGACGGTCGAGTCCAAGTGCAGGAAGGTGGTGGCCGGCGACGGGTCGGTCAAGTCATCGGCAGGCACGTAAACGGCCTGGATCGACGTAATCGAACCGGTCTTGGTCGAGGTAATACGTTCTTGCAGACGGCCCATTTCTTCAGCCAGTGTCGGCTGATAGCCCACGGCCGACGGCATACGACCCAGAAGCGCAGACACTTCGGTACCGGCTAGGGTGTAACGGTAGATGTTATCCACGAAGAACAGAA
>CAZSAE010000014.1:0-23205 GCA_964604765.1 uncultured Dechloromonas sp.
GCGATGTCTTTCAACACGGCCTTCAGGCGCTCTTCGAACTCGCCACGGTATTTAGCGCCCGCCAGCAACGCGGCCATATCGAGCGACAGCACCTTCTTGCCCTTGAGGGTTTCCGGCACTTCCTCGTTGATGATGCGCTGCGCCAGACCTTCGACGATGGCGGTCTTACCGACACCGGGTTCACCGATCAGCACCGGGTTGTTCTTGCTGCGCCGTTGCAGAATCTGAATCGAACGGCGGATTTCGTCGTCACGCCCGATGACCGGGTCCAGCTTGCCCAGACGGGCACGCTCGGTCAGGTCGAGACAATATTTCTTGAGGGCTTCGCGCTGGCTTTCGGCGTCGGACGAATCGACGTTCTGACCACCGCGCACGGCCTGGATGGCCAGCTCCAGCGACTTGCGGTTTAAGCCGTTGTCGCGGCAGAGACGGCCGGTTTCGCCCTTGTCATCACACAGGGCGAGCAGAAAGAGCTCAGACGCGATGAACTGGTCGCCGCGTTTGGCGGCTTCCTTGTCGCAGAGGTTGAGCAGATTGCCCAGATCGCGCGAGGCCTGCATCTCGCCACCGGTGCCCTGCACCTGCGGTAAACGCTTGACCAGTGCCTCGGTTTCGCGAGCCAGCGCGGTTACATTGACGCCGGCACGCTCAAGCAGCGAACGGATGCCGCCATCCGACTCCTGCATCATGGCCAGCAGCAGATGCGCCGGCTCGATGAAGCCACAGTCGTTGGCTAAGGCGATGCTCTGGGCGTCGGCCAGCGCTTGTTGGAATTTGGTCGTGAGTTTGTCGAATCGCATAGAGTGGTCCTTGGTCTTCTTATATTTGGCGTCCGGGTGTCCGATTGCCATGATCTTTTGGCAATATGAAGGCACAATGGCTTTTTTCAAGGGCTTCGCCCCATGCCAGCCAGTTTAGCCACCTTTTTGTTCGCCTGACTACCTTTATTCCATGAACCTGCGCCACCGCCTTCTTGCCCCGCTCCTGCTTCTGGCCGCCACGCTGCTCACCGAACCCGTTATCGCCCAGACCGCTGATACCTCGGCCCCTGCCGCCCGGCCGCTCGACGGCCCGGTGATTCAACGGATTCGCGACAAGCAAACGCTGACGATTGCCTACAATCCCAATCAGGCGCCGTTTTCTCTGATCGGCGACGACGGTCAGCCGACCGGCTATACCGTCGATCTGTGCAAGATCGTGGCCTCGCAACTCGTGACGCAACTCAACATGGGGCTGCTCGACGTGCGCTGGATCAAAACCCACCAGCGCAATCGTTTCGAGGCCATCGAGTCCGGCGAAGCCGATCTGGAATGCTCGGCCACCTCCAACACGCTGGACCGCCAGCGCCGGGTCGCTTTCAGCTTAACGACCTTTATCCAGGGGGCGACCTTCGCCGTGCGCCAAGAGGCCGATTTGCAAAAACTGGAAGAGCTCGCCAGCAAGAAAATCGCCGTCGTGCGCAACTCGACGACCAGCAAAATGCTCAAGCAGGCCATCGCCAGCGGCCAGCTGCAAGGCAGCCTGGTTGAAGTGAAGAGCATGGAAGCCGCCGCCAATCTGCTGGCCAGCAAGGACATCGACGCGATCGCCGGCGACCGTTTACTGATGTTCGACCAATTGATCCGCTCCAAGCTCGGCACGCGCTTTCGCATGCTGCCCCAGGATTTTGCCCCCGAGTACTATGCGATCATGATGAACCGCGCCGACCCCGATTTCCGCTGGGCGGTCAACGCGACACTGTCGCGCACTTTCCGCACGCCGGTGATCGGCGAGTTGTTCCAGCGTTGGTTCGGATCGTTGAACCAGCCGGGACAACTCATGGAAGCGTTGTATTTCACGCAGGCTTTTCCGGAATAAATTCCTGCCATCGAATTGTCATCAACAGCTGCTAAAAACCCCATAAAATCAGCGTATGTCCGAGCCCTTGCCCGCAACCGCCCCAACGTCCAATACGGAAGTTGCTGATGCCCATTGGCAGGCGGACGGTGCGCAGGCGCACCTAACGCTCTCTGGGCATTTCAATGCACACACGCTAGGGGGCGGACTCTGGTCGCGTACGCGCGCCGCACAGGATCAATGGCTGGGCGATACTGGGACCACGAAAAGCGGCAAAACGCTGACCATTGATCTGGCGCAGGTGCGCTATCTTGATGGTGCCGGCATTGCCTTTCTGATCGACCTGCAGCACGCGCAGGAAGCCGTTGGCGCCACAGCGACGCTGTTACACCTGGACAAGCGCTACGAGCCCTTGCTGGCGCAATACCAGCCGGTCAGCGATCTGTATCCGGTGCCGGATACCAACCACCATTCCAGCCTGAGTCTGGTGGTCCGCGTGGGGCACGGTACCGAGCAAGTCATCCAGGACGCGAACAATCAAATTGTGTTCATCGGCAAACTGGCCTCGGCGCTGGGTTGGGCGTTTCGCAACCCGAAGCTGGTCCGTTGGAACGATTTCATTAATGTGGCCGTCGAAGCCGGTGTGGCCGCCTTGCCTATCGTCTCGCTCGTGGCGTTTCTGATCGGGGTGATTCTGGCTTTTCAGTCGGCCATCGGCCTCAAGCAGTTCGGCGCCGAAACCTTTGTCGCCAACCTCGTCTCGCTATCGATCTTCCGTGAGCTGGGTCCGCTCATGACGGCGATTCTGCTGGCCGGTCGTTCATCGGCGGCTTTCGCCGCCGAGATCGGCACCATGACCGTGAACAACGAAGTCGATGCGCTCGTGACCGGCGGCATCGACCCGATCCGCTTTCTGGTGTTGCCGCGTCTGTTAGCCGGCCTGCTCGTCGCGCCGATTTTGTCGCTCTTTTCGGATCTGATCGGCATCTTTGCCGCCTCACTGACGATGCTGGCGTATCAGATCCCCTTCGTGACGTTCTATGAAGCCGTGCTCAAGACCATTCATGTCAACGATGTGATGTCCGGCCTCACCAAATCGTTGCTGTTCGGTTTGATCATTGCGGGTGTCGGTTGCCTGCGTGGCATGCAAACGGGCACCGGCGCCGCCGCCGTGGGCCTATCGGCCACCCGCGCCGTGGTCAGCAGCCTGATTTTGATCGTGATGGTGGACGGCCTGTTCGCCTATATCTCCTACAAGACAGGCTTCTGATCATGGTCGCCCCCGCCGCTCCGCTGGTCAGCCCAATCGCTGCTCCCAGCACCCCCGCTGGTGAAGACATCATCCTCGTCAAGGATCTGACGGTGGGCTATGGCGACAACATCATTTTGCAGAACCTTAATTTCTCGGTGAAGCGCGGCGAGATCTTCGTCATTCTCGGCGGCTCGGGTTGCGGTAAATCCAGCCTGCTCAAGAACATGATCGGGCTCTATGAACCGCCGGTGGGCGAGGTGTTAATCGAGGGCGACAATATCGTCACGGCCGAAGGCCCCGAACGTCAGCAGATTCTGACCCGCTTTGGCGTGATGTATCAGCAAGGCGCGCTGTTCGGCTCCATGAATTTGCTTGAAAACGTGCGCCTCTTCCTGGAGGAGTACACAACACTCAGCCAGGATGAAATGTCGCTCATCGCGCGTTGCAAGTTGGACCTGGTCGGATTGCTGCCCTTCGAAGCGTTCATGCCTTCGGAGATCAGCGGGGGCATGCAGAAGCGCGCCGCCATTGCGCGCGCCATGGCGCTCGACCCGGATATTCTGTTTCTGGACGAACCTTCGGCCGGCCTCGATCCGATTACCTCGGCGGAACTGGATCAAACCATTCTGTCGATTTCCAAGAACCTCGGTATCACCTTCGTGGTGGTCACACACGAACTGCCCAGCATCTATACGATTGCCGATCGTGTCATCATGCTGGACAAAACCACCAAGGGCATCATCGCCGAGGGCCAACCCCAGTGGCTGCGCGACCACAGCGATGTACCGCTGGTGCGTCAGTTCTTCAACCGCGAGCTTCACCCACCCACCAACGAACTCGCTAGCCCGGCCAATGGGCTCGCCTATTGATGACCTCCTGAGTAGATCGCCATGACCAGCCGCCAAACCGCCCAGTACTATCGACTCGGACTCTTCGTCATGATCGGCGCTGCCGCGCTGGTGGCGGTGATTCTGGTTTTCGGGGCGCGCAACCTGTTCACCAAAACCATCACGGCAGAGACTTATATCAAGGAGTCGGTGCAGGGCCTCGATGTCGGTGCACCGGTGCGCTTTCGTGGTGTCCGTATCGGGCAGATCTCTTTTATCGGCCTCACCGGCTCTATTTACGAAGAGAAGATTCCGCCCGCGCAACGCAAACAGTATGTCCTTGTCCGTATGCAACTGGATCTGGGCGATCGCAGCCGAGAGTTTGACGACGATTATCTGGAAAAACTCGTCCGCGATGGCTTGCGCGCGCAAATCCGTGGTCAGGGTATTACCGGCGTTAACTACATGGAGCTGGATTTCGTCACAGATCCGAGCAAGCTGCGCGAACTGCCGTTTACCTGGACACCGGATTATCCCGTGGTGCCGTCACAGCCCAGCCCGGTGAATATCCTGCTCGACAATGTGGAAGCCGCGCTCCAGAACTTCAATCATTTGAATCTGGGCGAAACCCAAAAGAATGTGGATCTGCTACTGACCAATCTGAATGGCATGATCGCGGGCAGCGACGGCAAGGGTAACGGTCTCAATGAATCGGTCAAGGAACTCAATCAACTGATGAATAAACTGAATCGGGCGACCGAAAATCAGGAACTCATGGTGATGGTCGAACAACTGACCGCCTCTATTGTCGTGTTGCGCCAGACGCTGACGACGATGCAGGGCGATCTGACGATCTCCGCTGACAATGTGCGGCAAATTACCGACAACGTTAACGACCTGTCGCAGAAGGCCAGCCAGTATCCTTCTTGGGTGCTGTTCGGTCAGCCGCCCAAGAAAGTTTCTCCCTAATGACCCTAACGCCTGGCCCGATATCGTTTGAGGAGCCGATGATGCACACATTCCCTGCCCGCAATTTCTTTCGCTCGTTCCCGAAGACCACGTTGGCCGTGGTCGGGCTGGCTGGCATCCTCCTGACCGGTTGCGGCCTGTCACAGTCCAACCCGGATCAGAGCGCCTGGCTGGTCGTGCCCGAACGCACGGGGGCGCCGCGCGCCACGCCGGTGAACCTGCAACTCAAGATGGGCACCTTCAGCGCCAACACACCATTTGACGGCAAGTCACTGGTTTACCGGCTCTCGGACAACCGTTACGAGAAAGATTTCTACAACGTCTACCTGGTTTACCCACGCGACATGGTCGCCAACGCGACACGTCAATGGCTGGTGAAATCCAATGCCTTCAATCAGATTGTTGAACAATCCACGACGTTTTTCCCGATGTATCAACTCCAGGGAGTCATTGACGAGTTCTATGGCGACTATCGCGGCACGCCAGAGGCCGTGGTGACGATCCAGTTTTACGCCAGTGCCAGCTTCACCTCGCAACGCAGTGTGTTTTCGGCGCCACGCATCTCTAAACGCGTGGCCTTGAAAGACAAATCGCCGCAAGCGCTGATTGATGGCCAGCAGCAGGCACTGGCCGAGGTGCTGGCCGAACTGGAAAATCGGTTGGTCGCCGATTCGGCGAAGGCGCCGGATGCATGGAAACCGGCATCCATCCGAGATAGAAAACCTTGATCTGACAGCCTAGCACTTATGAATGCCTACGAACTCACCCTGTTTGCCGAGGAGCTCGGTAAAGAGGTCGCTTTTGGTCTAGTGCTCGTGGCGTTGGTGCTGCTGCTAAACACCGCCCTCGTCTTACGGATTTATTTATGGTTCAACGCCTTTTGCCAGCGAAACAACCAGCTCAGCCATTTTCAGGTGAGCTCAACATTCATGGCATGCCTGCTATTAATTTGCATGGTAGAACTCTTATGCATCTTGTTTTGGGCAGGCGTTATCTATGCCAAAGGATTGGTTGCTAACCTGATGCTGTCAGTGCTTTTTGCCGGCAGCTGTTTTACAACGGTGGGGATTTACTCGGACATTCTTCCGGTTGGCTGGCGCTTTCTTGCGCTTATTATCGCTTTTTCCGGCCTTTTCTCCTTTGCGATTGCCACATCAGCATTGATGGCCATGATCACGCTGCTGTCCAAAAAAATCGTGGACAAGGATCAGTGACGTTTATTCCATGAACATCGCTGTCAGGCTCAAATAACCGCCCCAACCCTGAGGGCTACCGGGTGCTGTGGTTAACATGTAAGTTGGTCCGGCCTGAAGCTGCCAGTGGCGACCGCCGAGTTTTACGGTTTTTCCACCGCTTAGGGTGAGTTGGTTCGTGCTACTGGTCTTACCCGCGCTGAAATTGGTAACCAGCTGGCATGAAATGTTATAGGTCCAGGCATTGTCGGTCGTATAAGAAACAAGCGGCGTGATGGAGAATTGATTGGCGGTGCCGCCGGCCAGGTTGCGTCCAGCTCCCCAGCTGTTGTAAGCAGTAGCGCCAATAACCCAGTGCTTCGGCTGATAAATCAGCCCATAGGAGGCGCCGACCCCGGTCTGCTTTGAACCACCATTGGCATTAAATGCCGGCAGCTGAATGAAGGGTCCTGCACCGTAGACCCAATCTGCGGTCGTCCTGGCGAAATAGGTAGCCAGCTGAAACGGGGCTTCCTGATTGGTGACATTGTTGTTCTGCTTGTTGATGTTGGTCGTCAGCATCGGGTTCAGAATAATGCTGTCGCTTTGGTTGATGACAATCGGGATCACCGGATTCAGCTGAATCTGATTCTGGCTGATATTGTTGTTAGCCCCCACCTTGCGGTTGTAGTTATCGGACAGCGGCACCTGGATTTGTGGCGTGAGTTTGACTTGGATCTTCTGTGCAACTTTGGCCGCGTGCGTCATGGTGTCACCCTCTTCCGCGAATACAACCGTCGCTGGCAGCAGACAGAGGCATCCGCTCAACCAAAAGCCCGCAATGCGGTAATAGCCACCTAAATTCATACGCCGCTTCATTGGGAATTGGCGTCACGCATCAATTGTTTGAATTCCGAAGAATTCAAAATAATGTCACGCGCAGATGATCTTAATAAATCCACTTGCTCGGGCTCTAAAACAAACGAGGTGGGAAGGTTATACAGGGTCTTGCGCGTCGTCTCGTCTTTTACCTCTGAAAATGCGACATTCACTACGTAGATCTTGGCTTTGGGGGTTAATTGCAGAAACTTTGCCGCCTGCATCTCCGGATGGTTCTTGAGTAATCGCTTGAATTCGCGGGTGTTCTTGATCTCATTGTTGCCACGCCATCTTGCCGCGATGTCCTCGAGTTCATTGACCTGATCGCTGGAGTAGTGATCAATGGGCACGCCCGCCGCCTGAATCATCATGGAGACGAAGCCCGGGCCATCCTCCTGCTTGTTCCATCCTAACTGAGGCTCGGTCAGCGAGTTCACAATGAACACCACGATGCTTTCAACATTGTCCAGCCGCGTCTTGTATCCAGCTTCTTTAAGCGCTTCCAGGAGATTAAAGACATCAAGTACGCTGTGTAGGCCGAGGTTATCTGAAACACCGCCATCGACCAGATGCAAATACGGATTATTTTTACTATTCAGCTTGGCGAGATCCTGGTAGCGCGCCATCGCCTTGGCGGCAGCCCTCGGTGGTTGCGCCATGGCTGCGTAGTGCGTGTACCAGGCGGGCATTTTTAATCCACACGCCCCGGCATAATTGTTGATTGTCAGGGGCGACAGAACAACGGGAACCGCCGATGACGCTGCCGCAGCTCTTGCCAATCTGAACTTATCCAGGTCTGTGCAGAACATATCAAAATTGCTGTTGGCGAAAAGAATCCGCGTGCCCGTCTCGATATCGGTTGTCGACGTGATGATCAGCGGCCCCCTGGTCTTTTGCATATCGCCAAAGGTGGCCCCCTTGAAGAGGACCTGATCGTAAAGATTGGCCGCCATTTCCGAACGTCCCCAACCATCGGAAAGTAGATCTCCCCAATTCGAGGGGTTGAACACCCCGGCAATCAGATCGCCTTGGATGTCTCGTTTCAGAAAGCTTTGTTCGTAGATGTCAAACAGACGTTCACCGTAAAGACCATAAGCCAAGGCCGTAAAGCTGCCACCGGACACGCCCGTAATGACATCAATATGGTCAATCAGCCGAGAGGTACCCGCATGCTTGGTTTTGATGGTCGTGTCTCTGAGCGTTTCCAACACGCCATAGGAAAACGCGGCAGCGCGCGTCCCGCCGCCTGAGAACGCAAGAACGGCAATGGTTTTGTGATCACGCGCTACATTGCCAAAAAGGCCAAAAGGCGTCTCGGTTGCGATTGAACCCTCGATTTTTTGATTGACCGGCCTTGTGGCGCAAGCGGCCACACTTGCCAGCACGAGGGCAAGCAAAAGCCTTAACAACCTCGAACGCATGCGTTCCATAAACAATCCAATTTTTCAGACAGATACCTTATTTAGTCCGCAGGCAGAAGGATATTCCCAAAAATGGGAATATCCTTCGAAGCATCAATACAATATCGTGATTATTCCTCACTTCTGGCTGGCAAGGTTTGATATTGAGAGCCCCCACTGTCAAAACCTAACGGCCACCTTTGAATGAATAGTCTATTATTAACAAATAATTTCCCAACAGGAGCAAGTCGCTATGCAACTTAAAACACTCAGCAAGATTCTTCTATCAGTTGTACTTGCGACTTCATCGATCACAAATGCCGCAGCATGCACCTTGATGCTTTACACTGACGCCAAGGGGCGTGCTTATACCGGTAGAACGCTGGAGTTCATCGGAAACGCGCCTAATCAGGTGGTTTACTACCCAGTCGGAACGCGTATCGAATCGGTTACGCCTGGTGGCCAACAAGGCAAAACCTTTAACACCAAATACGCCATTTTTGCAATTACAGCAACGGGTTTAACACCCAATGCCAAGCAGGATACTTTGCACGAGGCGGTCAATGATCAGGGGCTGACTTTTTCGACTAACTCCCTGGGGGGGAATATCTCGCCCAGCGTGAGTCAGGCGCCTAAAGACCAAGTTCTTTCTGTCGTTGACCTCGGTAGTTGGGCGTTGGGAAATTTCCAAAACGTAGCTCAGGTTAAACAAGCCCTAGAGAAAAAAGAAGTCGAGATCTGGTTGCCGCAGATTCCACTGCTGGGGACGGAACCGGCACCAGTCCACTTTGGGCTTTTCGATAGAACGGGCGCGGGCATTGTCATTGAATGGACCAATGGACAAACAACGGTTTACGACAACCCCGTAGGCGTCTTGACCAATAATCCGCCATTCCCATGGCACCTGCAAAACATGGCCAACTATGCTTACCTTACTAACATCGACAAGAATAGTGGGCAGTTCAATAAACTGAAGGTCCACACCTTTGATGGTGGTAGCAATATGGCAAACGTTCCGAGCATTGAAACTTCGCCGGGGCGCTTTGTGAAGGCTGCCTACTATTCTAATTTTGCGGATAAAGCAAAAACACCTGAGCAAGCCATATTGACCTTGGCTCATGTCATGAATAATTTCGATCGGCCCTATGGTATTTCAGTCGATGTCCAAAGCGACATGCCAGGTGGCGAGCGTGCGCTGAGCACCTCAAAAAGCACAAAACCCGTCGGAGAAGTGACGAATTGGACCGTGTTGCGTGATTTGACACAGAACCACTTTTACATCAGAACAATTAACAGCCTCAATTACTCGAAGTTCGACATCAACAAATTGAGTGTGCTTAAGGAAACTAAAGTGGTTTCACTAAAGGCGATAGATGCAAATCACAGCCTTGATGCGACGGATCTTTTTCTCAGGTAACCCCTCTAATAGAAAAAGGTCTTGACAATAGTGAAAAAAGGTCTGATTAGCCTGTTAGTTGCAGTGGGTGGGTCAGGCTGTATGTTTCATGGCCATACGCCGATCGTCAAAGCACCTGACGCCTTTTCTGTCAGCAATAGCCAAAACGCTGAGATTAATTTGCCAGACTACCCCTGGTGGCAAGATCTTGGGAGCACCGAGCTAAACACACTGGTTATTGAAGCACTCGAAAATAATCGCAAGGTATCCATGGCGATCAAAAACATCGAAACGGCTCAAAGTTCTCTGGACACAGTGAAACTAGGGTGGCTACCGATGTTTACCCTCATGGCCGGACGAGTTGAGGGTAATAGCACGGCGGTGTTACCAAACATGTCGGTGCCTTTATCCGGTGGCAGCAGTTTTGCGGCTTTTTTGCCAATGTGGATCGCGAACATCGTTCAGTTGCCCAACCAAATGAGCGAGGCAAAAAAGAAAGTTGAAGCCACGGCGGCAGATTATCTTTCGTTGAGGACCGCTGTTACTGCACAAGTAGTGTCGGCTTACGCAGTGTTACTCGCATCAATCGAAGAAGAGCACATTTTAAGTGCACTCAAAGATAATCTAAAAATCCAGGTAGATACCTCGAGATCCATGACTCAGCGCGGCCTCAGTAGTGAAGTGTCACACAAGGAGATCGAATCCGAGTTGCTCAAGCTGGATGCACAGGTTGCCATCAACAAGGCCAACAGGATTGCGGCAAAAAATGCACTGCTTACGCTGGTTGGCCGATCGATTGCGACATTTACGCCTCAGGAGACATTCGGTAAGTTGCATCTGGAGCATATGGCTCCGGGAAACACACCCACATCGGTCTTGGCGACCAGGCCGGATGTCGTGGCTGCCAGAGCCAAGATCCAGGCTGCAGATTACGGCATTTCTTCGACGGCAAGCCTGTTTGCACCGACGCCGACATTTACAACCGCGAATGTCAAGGTTAGATCCAGTACAAATGGAACCGATAGCGTTGCGTATTCAAATATGCAGTCCGGTTTGGTGCTGTGGGTACTTGATCCGCAGTTTCTCGGGATGATCAATACCAAGAACAAGCAATACGATGCTTCTATCATCAATTATCTGGATGTCGTGGATAACGCGATGAAAGAAGTTGATGATGCGCTCGCAAGCTTTGAAGCGAATCAAACAAAACTGGCCAAGGAAGAGCGTAGCCTTGGCAACGCCAGAAAAAATCTATCGACAGCCAAGGCCATGTATAAAAATGGTCTACTATCCAATACCCAGTACCTAGGGGGATCAGCGCGCTTTGAACTGACCAAGGCTGCTATTTTGCAGACGAAAGTTCAAGCCATTATTGCGCTGTCCAAGCTTTACCAGAATATGGGTGGCGGCGCGACATATGGCGATAAGAATTACCAGTTGAAAGATCAAACCATTGCTGTGAGGGATCGTGAAGCTGCCGCAAATTAATTTTAAAGAGATCCAGGCAAAGGCCGAGCAGCTGTTAAAACAGGTGCGTGCGAAAGTTGATCAGATCCGGCAGATGGATGTGAAGCGATTGCTGGCCAATAAGCCTCAATTCACAACAATGATGTACGCCCTCGGCGGCATCGTGGCGTTCACCTATTTCTTATTGGGTGCGCTTCACTACACGAATAATGCGTTTGTCGTTCAAGTAGCGACCCCGTTGGCGCCTCGTGTAGCCGGTGTTGTCCAGGAGGTGCTTGTTACAAACGGCCAGCAGGTCAAGGCAGGGGAAACGCTGGTGGTGCTTGATCCTACAGAGTATGAATACCGATTCAATAGCGCCTTGGCACAGTATGAGAAAGCCAAATTATCAATTCAGGCTTTAGAGAAGAAAATTAATGTTTCGGAGCAAAGCCTTCAGGCAGCTCAAGCCAACCTGGATATTCTGAATACCCAATATAAAGCCAAAAACCATCCCGATGTGAAAGCGGGCATTGCCCAAATCGATATGGCAGACTTGAAGAACAAGATCAAAGCACAAACCAATACGGTTGAATCCATGAAAGCGCAGGTCGATATCGACAAGATCCAGGTCGAGATGGAAAAGCAAAGCCTTTTAGCCTTGCAGGCAACCATGGAGAACGCCAAGACCTCGCTGGGCTATACGCGTGTGGTTGCCCCGACAGATGGCCATGTTGAAAATATTTTCTTGGGTATCGGTACCCATGTTTCGCCATCTTCGGCCATGTTTACGTTGGTCAACGATGGTGCGACCTATATACAGGCCAACTTCGAAGAAACGGAGTTGGCTGGCGTGAAGGCGGGCGACAAAGCGACGGTTTACCCAAGAACCTACTTTGGCACAAAGAGCTATGAGGGTGTCGTCGTGGCCAACCCTTTCGGCGTTGCTCGGCAGACGAACTCGCCATTCTCAGGGGCACCCATCGTCCAAACGGAAAACAAGTGGCTGCTGCTGCCGCAGCGCTTACCGGTGATTATCAAAATTACAGAGCCAGATTCTAAGTATCCGCTTATTAACGGCATGAGCGCTTATGTCCGTATACAGCGTTAGCAATAAGTATCTCGACGTTTATGATCCGTTCTGGATTTGCCGCCTTCTCTCTCTGAAGGTCGGCACAGTCACAATTTTACTATTTGTTTTTAATGCCTTTCTTTTGCAACCGCAGTCGGCAGTGATGTATTTGATGATCACGGTCATTGCTACCTTGGCATCTGAAGTGCTCCCAGCACCGACCCGAGCAAAAAAAATGGTTGTTTTCATTGGCATTGAGTTTCTGCTGTCGACGACGATGATTATTTTTGCGATGTTTGGCTACTTTCGCTTGGCATCTTTTCTCTTTCTAGTCTGCTTTACCTACCTGTCGTTACGGCTGATGGTGTCAAACGTCAAAATGGCCGCATTACCCGCCTTGATGATTGTTTATGGGGTGATAAGCATGGGCGGCAGCACAACGGATTTCAATGCGGTTGCCAACGACTACCTTTACTATTTCGCGTTCGGCATGGCAGGGGTGATTACTATCCTGTTTTTTCCCGACTTTAGCCCTCAGGTATTTAATAGCGCCTTCCTGCGTATTCTTGAGTCTGATGTCGCTAATGTCGGAAACAGCCGCTACAAAAATAGTAACCCTACGGTTCTAGCGGCGATTTCAGTCATTCATAGCAAACTACCACTGCTTCCTGAGCGCTATAGCGCTCTGTACGATGCCATCATTGAATTCCAGGACGCTTTTATGCGCCCCAAAGAACTCAATACCCAAGAGCAGCTACTGTCTAAGTCCGTGCTCTCCGAGCTCATTGTGGCCGTTCAGAATGCTGTGCCGTTCGCACTCAACGGCCATAATGTCCAACGGCTCAAGGTACTTAATGAAGCGGCATACAAGATGTTCGCAAACCTCGTTGGCAGCTACAACCAATGCAGAGTGTAGCCACCCGTGCACGCGTCAGTCAGATCACCATCCTGGTAGGGGTATCGTTCCTTTTTTATCAATTGTCGAACTGGCAGCATGCTATCTGGGTTGTGATCTCAACAGTCACGGTTGCGGGGCCGTTCAGCACTTTTCTGAGTTTTGAAAAAGCGCGATTCCGTTTCATGGGTACGATGATTGGCTTGATGATTGCCTGTGTAATCGAGTATTACCTGATGTTCAACCCGTCACATTTTCCGGTGCTGGCCGTGATCGTGGCTTTTATTGCCGGATTTATGGCTACCAAGTCCTATCGTTACTTCGTCATTATCATCACCCTGGCTGTCTGCTTGGTCTTCGGCTATATGAATATTCCATACACAACCCTGACGCCAGTTTTATTTCTGATTGATCGGGCTATGGGCGTTTTTGTAGGCGTACTGATTTTCTTTGTGATGCAGCGATTTGTCTTTGGTAATAGCAATTCTGTTCGCGAACTGCTTGAAGAGACTCAAGACACTCTTAGCAAATTGGAAAAAACGCTGCAGGAATATAAAGGCAATCCAACGATCACGTCTGCTTACAAATGTGCGGCAGATATTTTTACTAACACGCAAACGCTTAAAAGCTATATTGACAGCGCAGGTCTGACATTTGGGAAGAATAGCAATCCGACACTGCGCTGTGCGAAACAGGTCGCCACATTGAATCGCCGCGCAGTGCACTTGCTGATTGATGAACCCACAGTAAGGATGGATCGGATTGATCAGCTACTGCAAATCGTAACGAGAAAAATCCTGGTTCAATTCCCAAAACTGGGAATATTCAATAATTCATCAAAGGCATAGAGTGAGCTTGTTGAAGGTACAAAAGTTAAAGGGCTTCACATTGAAAAAAACCTCACCCTCAAAGCAATCGCCTAATCTGTGCCTGTGCAGCATGCCGCTGACCACCAAACCAAAAGAGGACTCTTGTGCATAAATCAAACTTTAAGACATTTGTTGCATCTCTAGTTGCATCTACCTACCTTTTTGCTAGTGCCGGCCCGGTGCAAGCGTGTACTTCCATATTGGTAACAGACAAAAACGGCAACGGGTATCACGGTCGCACACTTGAATATAGCTCGTCTGTTCCTACACAACTTACTTACTTTCCAGCAGGAACCAGAATCGCATCGACAACACCTTCGGGCAAGCAAGGCATCACTTTCAACACAAAATATGCAATTTTAGGCATGACCGCACCCATGGTTCCCACAGCAAAACAAGTGTCTTTTGCGGAGGGGATGAATGAACAAGGCCTTAGTTTTTCAATGAACTGGTTGAATAATTCAACATCGCCACCGGTTGGCAGCGATGATTCCAAGATTCTGGCGGTCAATGATTTAGGGGCATGGATCCTAGGAAACTTCAAGACTGTCGCTGAAGTCAAAGCGGCGATGACTAGCGGATCTACCCAATTCTGGGTCCCCATCGTACCCTTCCTTGATCCTTCTTCGCCTATGCCACAACACTATGCCATTAATGATAAAAATGGTGGTTCGTTAGTTGTTGAGTTTACGCATGGGAAAACTAATGTTTATGATAATCCGGTCGGTGTCATGACCAACGGGCCAGAATTTAACTGGCATCTCGAGAACCTCAGCAATTACACATTCACAAATAAAGACAAGAACACAGGCCAACTCGGCAAATTAAAGTTGGCAACGCAGGATGCGGGCATTGCTTTGACGGCACTGCCCTCGGCGCAAACCTCTCAAGGTCGATTCGTAAAAGCCGCTTTTTACGCGAACTACGTTCAAAAAGCGAAAACCCCCGAGCAAGCCATTATCACGCTCGGCCACATCATGAATAACTTTGATCGTCCAAAAGATTTAACGGTTGATGATGCAGGTGGTGTTGGTGACGGAACACGCACAAAGGCAATAAGTAGCGAAGTAACCGTATGGACTGTGATGAATGATTTGTCTCGGAACCTCTATTACCTTCGGACCATTAATGCGCTGAATTGGTCGGTCATCGATATGAACCAGCTAAAAGAGATCAAGACGATCAAGTCGATATCAACTAATGATGTCGACAAGTCTGGAGCTGACGTATTTAGTCTGTTTTTAAAATAATCGGTCACTGACAAGCTAACCCTCTCCCAACCTGCTGAAGGGATGGGTTAGCCGGTGATCCACACCGGCGCGAAGCCGCCGCCCAGCGTACGAAAATTGGTCGTCTGTCCTTGATAGAGCCGCGCCGCAAGTAGCTGGATCTCGCCGGCATAGGCATAGACCCGCAGGTCGTATTTGAGCGTTACTGGCTCGCCGGTGGCGGGATCGGTCACCGCAACCTCTGGCGGCGGCGCAAAAGTCTGCGCGACATAGCCACCCTGCAGGATCTCTTCGAACACGCGTTTGGTCAGTTTGTCGCCCCGGTAGGTGGCACGCGAGCCAAAACCGGCCTGCGGTTTAAAGAACCACTGCTTGCGCGTTGACCAGAAGTGTTCCGCTTCGGCCGCCGTGACCGGCACAGTGCGTGGTACGCAACGCGCGATGGATTCGCTTTGCTCCATATTCAATCCGAAACGCTTGAGCGCTTCCGGGTCTGATAGCCATTGCAAATTACGTTTGTCGGCCCAGAGCGCATGGGCCTGCGGATGCGGTGTGATGAATGTGCCCGTCTTGTCACCCGCTCGCTGCCGCAGCCAGGCGGCGTGAATCGCCGCGCAAGTGTCGGTGGTCAGCGTGAAATCGGTAAGTCGGTTGTACAGGAGGTCAATCGGCGTATCGCCCTGCCACAAACGACCAGCGTCATCGCAGCGCAATTGTTCTGGCGCACAGATCAAGGCATGAACGCCCGCTGTTTCGAAGCGCTTCTGCCAGCGCACAAACTCCGGATACAGATATTGCTGCTCAGGTGTCTCATCAACAATGGCAATCGTTTTCAACAGCCGATCGCTGCCCCAACTATCCCACTCGTCGGTGAACATGCGCAGCAAGGCGGCTTCCGCTTCATCAGCAGCCGTGTCATTACCCCAGGCGCGCTCCAGTAGCGTCACAAGCAGCGACCCACCGGCATTGGTATTGACTTCAATCAGCTGCGGCGCCTGTTCCGCGTCGGCGCTCACATGAAAATCAAACGCCAGGCAAACACCGGGTGGCATGACGGTAGTGGCCATCGCTTGGCGCTCGGCGACCGCTTGCTGATACGCCGGTTGCGCGATCAGCGCCGAGACATCGCGTACGAACGCGGCCAGCTGATCGACCGTGGCTTGAGGCAGCGTGACCCGCGAGTCGGAAAAGAGATGCGGCCGCTCAGCGAGTGCGCCCGCTCCGAGCGTGCTTTCGAGCAGTTGACGGTCAGGCTGGCTGCGCATGGTCGTTCAGCGTTTCTATGAGAAAAGTTTCGGCGTCGGCGATATCCCGCGTGCGCGCCATCGGCGGTAGGCTACGCCACACTTTTTTACCGTAGGCCTTGGTCACCAGGCGCGGATCTCCAATGACGAGCACCCCTTGATCCTGTTCGCTACGAATCAGACGACCGGCGCCCTGCTTCACGTTAATGACCGCATGCGGCAATTGATAGTGCATGAAGGCGTTTTTGCCCTGCCGATTGAGCGCGTCGATACGCGCCGAAAGCACGGGATCGTCCGGCGCGGCGAAGGGCAGTTTATCGATAATAACGAGCGAGAGCGCCTCACCCGGCACATCGACACCTTCCCAGAAGCTTTGCGAACCGACGAGCACTGCACCGCCCTGCTCTGTGTCATTCTCACGGAACCGGCGCAGCAACTCGTTCTTGGCGGCGTCGCCCTGACAGAGGATCTTGATTTCCGGCTGGTGAAATGCCAGACGCGTTTCGAGTTGGTTGCGCACGCGTTGCATGGCGCGCAGCGACGTACACAGGAAGAAGGTGCGACCCTGCGCTGCCTGGATGAGCGGCAACACCGCATCGACCAGGCGATCGGTGTAGTCCGCACTGTTCGGGTCGGGCAGATCGGTCGGGCAACACAACATCGCCTGCGTCGGGTAATCGAAGGGACTATCCCAACAGTACGACGCGACATCGTGCAGACCCATCGCCTCCTGATAATGCGTAAAATCGCCCTGGACAGCGAGCGTCGCCGACGTGAAGATCCAGCTGCGTGGGCTGCTGGCCATGAGTTTAGCGAAAGGTTCGGCAACGGATAATGGCGTGGCGTGCAGGTGCAGGCCATGCCCCAGCGTTTCCACCCAGTAGACGAAGTCGCCCGCGCTATTGGCAAAAGCGGCGCCGGCATTTTCGTCCGGTGCGGTGCCGGCGGTTTCTGCCGTGCCGGCCATGGGTTGATTCAGTGCGCCGCGTTTCCACCGCATGAGATCCTGGCCCAGCGCCGTGCATCGTTGCCAGGCGCGTTCCAGATCCGGGGAACGACCGGCCTGCGTTTGCAGCAGTTCGGTCATGAGGTCGATACGTTCAGCCAACGCGTCGAGGCCCTTGAGGAAATCGACGTGCTTCAGAATGTTGACGGCGGGCTGGCGCACGACGTCGTTGCCCAGCGACAGCCGAAAATCGCGCGCGGCTTTTTCCAGCGCGGCGCTCTGTACCGGCAGATCGAGACAGTCCCGCGCTTCGGCCAAGGCCGACAGACGCACGTCCTGCGCCAGATCCAGCACTTGCGTCGTAGAAAACCGCTGCCCGAAAAAAATGCCGGCGGTTTCGGGCAACTGATGCGCCTCGTCGAAGATGACGGTGTTGCAGTTGGGCAGCAGTTCGGCCATACCTTCTTCTTTCAACGCAACATCGGCGAAGAAGAGATGATGATTAACAACAACGAGGTCGGCTTCCAGCGCCTCACGCCGAGCCTTCACGACAAAACAGTCTTCGTAATGCGCGCATTCACTGCCCAGGCAATTATCTTTGGTCGAGGTGGCCATGTGCCAGACCGAAGCCGATTCGGGCACGTCGGCACATTCGGCTTTGTCGCCACGTTTGGTCGTGCGGGCGAAACGCACGATCTGCTGGATATAGCGCACGTCTTCCTTTTGCAGGAAGCGACCTTCCTTCTCGGCCCGATCCAGATGATGCAAACACACATAGTTGCTACGCCCTTTGAGCAGCGCAACGCGAATCGGCGCACCCAGCGCCTCGCGCACGGTGGGAATATCGCGTTCGAAAAGCTGATCCTGCAGCGTCTTGGTGCCGGTCGACAGCACGATCTTGCCGCCCGACAGCATGGCCGGCACGAGATAAGCAAAGGTTTTGCCCGTACCCGTGCCCGCTTCGACCAGACAAGCGGCGTCTGCCTTGATCGCGGCAGCGATACATTCCGCCATTTCGGTTTGCTGACGACGGGCTTTGAAGGCGGGAATCTGGCGCGCCAGAGGGCCATCGGGCTTGAAAACGTCGGCGACTTGTTCGACCAGGTTCATGCAGCGATTCTACCAGCGCGACCGGTCAGGCCTGAGCATAGATTTGCCATAGCGGGCCGGACGCGGGGATAATGGTGCTTTGCGTCAAACACTTAGCCATTTGGCCCAAGTGTCGGCTAACAAGGACCTGCCCCCAAAGGGATTCGCCCATGAAGTGGACCATCATCTGGATTTTCGTACTGTCGACCGTTTTTGTGCATTTTCGCGGCAAGGTGCGTTTGCGCCCCTTCCGTCAGATCACGGATCACTCGACCTTTCTAGCGCCTGTCAACGTGCTGCTCTACGGCGCTTCGACCGTACCGAACGTGCCGTATCTGGACGCCAAGGATTTCCCGGAGATGAAAATCTTCGACGACAACTGGGAAAAGATCCGCGAGGAAGGCCTGAAAATGGTCGACCAGGGATTGATCAAGGCGTCGGACACCTATAACGACGTGGGCTTTAACTCCTTCTTCCGCACCGGCTGGAAGCGTTTCTATTTGAAGTGGTACGACACGGCCCACCCGTCGGCCGAGGAGCTCTGTCCGTTTACGGTCGGGCTGCTCAAACAAGTGCCAAACGTCAAAGCCGCAATGTTCACGCATCTACCGCCGGGCGCCCGCCTGGTGCGCCACCGCGATCCGTACGCCGGTTCGATCCGCTACCACCTGGGGTTGTCGACGCCGAACGACGACCGCTGCTTCATCGAAGTCGACGGCGAGCGTTACAGCTGGCGTGACGGCAAGAGCGTGTTCTTTGATGAAACCTTCATCCACTACGCCGAGAACGACACCGACAAGGATCGTCTGATTTTCTTCTGTGACGTCGAGCGACCGCTGGCCGGTTCGTGGATTGTGGCATTCAACCGCTGGTTCGGTCGCTATGTGGTTGGCGCTGCCGCCTCGCCCAACGCCGAGGGTGACAAGACCGGCGTGCTCAACAAGATTTTTGGCGTGGTCTACAAGGGCCGCGTCTGGGCCAAGGGCCTGAAGTCGCGCAACCGCACGCTCTACTACGCGGGCAAATGGGTGATTCTGGGCGGCATCCTGGCACTGATTCTGTTCGCCTAAAAGGACTTCAACCATGCGTTTACTGCACACCATGCTGCGCGTCGGCGATCTTGATAAGTCGGTGGATTTCTACACCCGTGTTCTGGGCATGACCCTATTGCGCCGTAATGATTACCCGGAAGGCAAGTTCACGCTGGCTTTTGTCGGCTACGGCCCGGAGACTGAGCACGCGGTTATCGAGCTCACCTATAACTGGGGCGTCGACAAATACGACCTCGGCAACGCCTTCGGCCACATCGCACTGGAAGTGGACGACGCCTACGCCGCCTGTGACAAGATCCGTGCGGCGGGCGGTAAAGTGGTGCGCGAAGCCGGCCCAATGAAACACGGCAGCACGGTCATCGCTTTCGTCGACGATCCCGACGGTTACAAGATCGAGCTGATTCAGCGCAAAGGCCGCGTCGACTGATGGGCCGTTGCTGATGGGAAAGCGTCTTGAGGCCCTGGAAGCTAAACTCCAGGGCTGGTTGGAGCGTGCCAATCGCGGCCATCATCTGCTCGGGCTCGCCGCATTGCTGTCGTTCGGCGGGACATTGACGGCGGCATATCCGGTCACGATCATCATCGTGACCTCGGTCATGTTGGTGCCGCGCCAATGGCTACGGCTGAGTCTGGGCTGCGCTACGGGGAGCGCCATCGCCGGCGCCGTGATCGTCGGCGTTTCCCATCTGCTGGGGTACAACCAGATTCACGTCTGGTTTCCGAACCTGCTGAGTGATCAGACCTGGAACGAAGCGTCGCGCTGGATCGATGATTACGGCGTCTGGGCGATTTTCGGGGTCGGCGCATCGCCGTTACCGCAAATGCCGCTGTTGATCTTTTACGGCATCGTCGACGATCGTGTCCTTGAAGCTTTTCTGGCCTTATTAGGCGGAAAAATCCTGAAATATGGCGCGGTCGCCTGGATTACCCAGCACTTTCCCGATAAATTCGCCTTTTTTAGGCGCATCAATGATCAAAAAAACGCTGTAGATGCGAAAAAATGAACTCAATTAAGCACAGAGCGGCGCAGCAACTGGCTGGAATGGTCGTAAAAGCGTAGAATCAACCCCATGGACAGATTCATTGTTCGCAATGAGTTGTCCCTTATCCTTTGTTTACCGGAGTTAGTATGTTTCCCGAATACCGTGATCTGATCACCCGCCTGAAGACCAGCGATCACCACTTCACCCGCCTGTTCGACAAGCACAACGAACTGGATCAGAAGATCAAGAACATGGAGTCCCACATCGAACCGGGTACCCATGAAGAAATCGAAACGCTTAAGAAGGAAAAGCTGCACCTGAAGGATGAGCTGTACGCGATCCTGAAAAAGGCCGCTGCCTGAGTCTGATGTCCGATGCGGGTGCCGGCGTCGAGGCTGGCACCTGTCATGTTGGTTTTACGCGCTGTATTTTTTCAATCGCGGAACCGACAGTCCTTCAAAGTCACGTCGTGACTGAAGTCTTCCGAGGTATAGACCTCACCTGTGAATGTGCCCTCAAAGCCGACGACCCGATTGGGCGCTGCGCCACTGATCACATTGCGACACCATAACGACACTTCGCCCACCCCGTTGACCCGGACATCGGCAACGACGGCATTCGGATTGCCTTTCGCCGTTTTCACAAATTTAGCCTGACCGTGGAGTGTCTGTCCGAGATACTGTTTCAGGGCAGCAGGATTCTTCTGCCGCAGCTTGGCCAAAGTAGCCAGGCGATCCACGGCGATCCCATCCGGCGCTTTAAGGGGAGTTGCATTAGCAGAAGCTGCGGCAATGGGTGTTGCACGCGTCCCCGCCGACGGGGTTTGCGGCGGGGATGGATTCGGAGTCAACTCGCTGGCCTTGCTCACGGACGGCTTGGGCGCATCGTTCGCTGCGCTGTCGGTCACCGTCGCCGGCTGTTGCGTCATGGCACAACCGGCAAGCATCACAAGTAGTACCGCGTTTAGGTTCAGGGCCGTTTTTCGCATAGGGTTCACAATTGATAACCGCACTATTTTA
The DNA here is from genome assembly GCA_964604765.1 of uncultured Dechloromonas sp. Lineage (GTDB taxonomy): Bacteria > Pseudomonadota > Gammaproteobacteria > Burkholderiales > Rhodocyclaceae > Fluviibacter. The sequence continues at coordinate 21,576 of CAZSAE010000014.1, forward strand.
CTGCTTTGGCGCAACAAGTTCTGCGACACCATGCACCTTTTCAAAAAAACACCTATAGTCTATCTGTTTGCAGAAACTGGTTGAGTGAGCCTCGCCCTTCATTGCATGTCTACGCATACCCAACAACTCCGGCGCAATATCCTCAGGGTTTACCTGGCGGTGTCGCTGTTGATGGCCACATTAGTCGGCATCGGAGTGCGACAGGCCTGGAACGACCATATCGCCAATGCCACCGCCCTGCTGATTCGCAATGCCAGCGCCGCTTCGAACCTGGTGGAAACTACCGTAATCGCTGCCTCCAAAGTATTGGACATCTCGCGAATTCGGCTCGAAGCGCAATTACGCCAAGGAACGTTAAGCCCAGAGATCGCCAGCAAAATTCTGTCCGACGTCGCAAACAGTTTTACGCTTTACACCACCTCCGATCTGTTCGGGCTGCTTTTCTGCACAGATGCTCAAGGTAACCTTTACGGGAAAAGCGGCCCATCCATAAGAGATGGTGCCAATGTAGCGGACCGCTATTATTTTCAAAATCTGAAAACGCACCCTTACCAACATTTCAGCCTCGGCAACCTGGTACAAACGCGCACGACCGATAAAAAGGCGTTTCATCTAGCGATGTCGTTGCAAGATCGACAAGGCGGCTTTGCAGGGGTTGTCACCCAACAGATTCTGGAACAAGATCTATCGAACGCGCTCCAGGGCGTTATGAATCATGGCGACGAGCGGACATATACTTATGCTCCGAACGGAGAGGCTGCCTTTGTCTACCCGGCCTCTGCCCTCCTCGATACGAATGCGCCGCCGAATCCTGAGCTTTTGCTCAAGATCATAGATAGGGAACGGCAGGCTCGCGGCTCATTAAAAATCAGCGGTGACCAAGTCGGCCTCCCCGGCAATATCTATACGGGTTATGCGTGGTCGCCACAGCTCGCAATCTATACGGTATCAACTCTGTCTGAATCCCGCTTGCTCTATGATTTCGTGCATCAGAACCTATCGACGGCCATCTTTGGCATTCTATCGTTTTTAATTGCCTCGGCCTTGTTCGTCTGGCTCTACAACCAAACCAAAAAACTTGAAGCATCGCAGTTTGCCTCCACACACGATGCTTTAACCGGGCTGAACAACCGACGGGCAATGGATGAAGAATTTGAAAGACTCTGGCGGGAGTCCATGCGAGAGCAGCAACCCATCAGCGTGCTGTTCATGGATATTGATCACTTCAAGGTCATTAATGACACTTATGGGCACGAGATCGGCGACGAAGTTCTCAAAGCCGTTGCGCAAAGTATCCAAGACAACTTACATCGCCCTCTTGATCTGTGTTGCCGCTGGGGCGGCGAGGAGTTTGTTGCGGTGCTCCCGGACACACCACTCGAAGGCGCCCAGTCAATTGCCAATCAGATCATGAAAACGATACGAACAATCGATCTCATGGTGGGCGCACGACATATCCAGGGGATAACCATCAGCATCGGCATTGCATCGCAGATCGTCAATAACGAGAATCGTCACGACGATTTGGTGGGGATGGCCGACCGTGCCATGCTCAAGGCCAAAGCTGATGGCCGGAATCGAATAGTCGTCGATTCTGACAGTGTCTGATTTATACGTTGGGATGCACGCT
>CAZSAE010000014.1:23305-25290 GCA_964604765.1 uncultured Dechloromonas sp.
AATCGAATAGTCGTCGATTCTGACAGTGTCTGATTTATACGTTGGGATGCACGCTAGTTAGCGCGGGAGTTGTTGATTTGCGGCAGGTTGCGATGTATTCAATTCACTCCAAGCAACACCATACAAAGCGGGCACATCCAGTGCTGCGGCATTATTAGCACCATTCTGATAGGTACAAGGCGTCGCCCGCTGCATTTGATGAGCACACGCCAAGGCCGCTCAAACCCAAATTGTTGCATAAGGATTACAATCGCATTTCAGACATTAGGCACGCTTAGGATCCCCCATGTTCGGCAAACTAATGCCCAAAGAGGGCAAATATTTCGACCACTTCAATACCCACGCGGCGCTGATCGCCAAAGGCAGCCAGCTGTTAACCGAACTGATCAACGCCCTCGCCACTCAATCGGAGTCCGTGACGCGACTGACCGAGGAAATTGACGCCGTTGAACGCGAGGCGGACAAGGTCACGAACGAGACGCTGGCACAGTTACACAAGTCGTTCATCACGCCCTTTGACCGGGACGAAATACACGCGCTGATTAGCGGCATGGACGATATTCTGGACATCATCCAGGACGTTTCGGAATCAGTAGCGCTCTACGATATCCAGCAGATTCCGCAGGAAGCCATTGCGCTGGCGCAAGTAACGGCGCGCTGCTGCAATCACATCGCGGCCGTGGTCAAGCTGCTCGACAATATGCAGAACGGCCCCCACATTCTGACCATCTGCCAAGAAATCGACGATCTGGAATCCGACGCCGACCGCTTGCACCGGGAACTGATGTCCAAGCTTTTCCGCGAAGAGCCGGATGTGCGCCAGGTGATCAAGCTCAAGGGGGTCTACGAACTGCTAGAAACCGTGTCGGACCGCTGCAAGGATGTCTCGGGCACGATTGAGGCCATTGTTCTCGAAAATTCCTGATCGGCTTCCGCCATGGATAACCTGCAAATGAGCCTGGGGGTGATCATCACCCTCGTTATTGTGGCGCTGCTGTTCGACTTCATGAACGGCTTCCATGACGCGGCGAATTCGATTGCGACCATCGTCTCGACGCGCGTACTCAAACCGCATCAGGCAGTGATCTGGGCCGCGGCGTTTAACTTTCTCGCGTACTTTCTGTTCGAGCTCAAGGTGGCAGGCACCATCGGCAAGGGCACGATTGATCCCTCGATCGTCGATCACTACATCGTGTTCGGGGCGCTGGTCGGCGCCATCGCCTGGAATGTACTGACCTGGTACTACGGCATCCCCTCCTCGTCGTCGCACGCGCTGGTCGGCGGTCTGGTGGGTGCGGCGGTCGCCAAGGCCGGCTTTGGTAGTTTGATCTCGGCCGGTGTACTCAAGATCATCGCCTTCATTTTTATCGCGCCCTTTCTCGGTTTCACCATCGGCAGCCTGATGATGGTGATCGTGTCGTGGCTCTGTCGCAATATGTCACCGAGCAAAGTGGACAAGCATTTCCGCCGACTGCAGCTGGTGTCGGCCGCTGGTTACAGCCTGGGCCACGGCGGCAACGACGCGCAAAAAACCATTGGCATCATCTGGATGCTGCTGATTGCCGCCGGTGCCTCAAGCCCGAACGAACATGTACCGCCGTGGGTCGTTCTGGCCTGCTATACGGCGATGGGGCTGGGCACCATGTTCGGCGGCTGGCGCATCGTCAAGACGATGGGTAACCGCATCACCAAGCTCAATCAGGCACGCGGTTTCTGTGCTAATAGTGCAGGAGCGATCACCCTCTTTTTCGCCACCGCACTGGGTATCCCGGTTTCAACAACCCACACCATTACCGGCGCCATCGCTGGCGTGGGTTCGACGCGTGGTGCACGACGTGTGCGCTGGGGCGTGGCCGGCAATATCGTCTGGGCGTGGATCCTGACGATTCCCTGCAGCGGGATTATTGCCGCTGCGGCCTGGTGGCTGGGTTCACAGATTCTTTAGCGACTACGACTTTAAAGCCCGGTCAGCGGACTCTTGCGTG
>CAZSAE010000015.1:0-24985 GCA_964604765.1 uncultured Dechloromonas sp.
CGCCGCGCGCTGACCACGCCATTCACCTGCTGAATGTGATTGAGCGCCTGCTGGAGCCGTTTCAAATCAGCGACTTCGACGGTGAAGGCCATTTCGGCCGCGCCCTGTTTTGACTGGGTGCGCACGGCGGTGACGTTAACCCGCTCGCGTGCCAGCACGTCGGAGATATCTCGCAGCAAACCCTGCCGATCCTGGGCATCGACCAGGATATCGACCGCATAGACATCGCCTTCGGCACCCCGGGCGGGTCCGTGGCCCGACCAGTCGGCCTCAATCACCCGTTCCGGATGCAAGGCGGCGACATGCAGAAAGCTCGGACAGTCGTGGCGATGCACCGAAATACCCTTCTCTCGCGTCACAAAACCCTGGATCGGGTCCGGCGGCACCGGTTTGCAACAACGGGCAAGTTGCGTCATCAACTGATCGACGCCGACGATGAGTACACCGCTACCGCCTTTATGCCGTGACTGACGCACCATGGCTTCCGGCGACACATCGTTGAGCGGCAATTCATGCTGTGCGCTATCGGAGGATTTCTGGGTTTCGCCGCGCAAAGCCTGCTGCAGTGCGCGCATGCCGACTTCGTCACGACCAACAGCAACAAGCAGATCGTCGGCCTTGGCAAAGCCCAGTTCGTGCGCGATCTGCTCCAGCGAAGTATGCGTAACGCCAGCACGTTGCATCTCACGCGTGACGATAGCGCGCCCGGCAGCCAGCGTTTCATCCAGCGCCTGACTGGCAAACCAGCTACGCACCTTGGCGCGCGCCGATTTGGTCATCAGATAGCCCTGTTGCGGGTTCAACCAGTCACGTGACGGACCGCCTTCTTTGGCGGCGACGATTTCAATGCGCTGCCCGGTTTTAAGCGGGGTGGTCAGCGGTACCAGCGCACCGTCCACCTTGGCGCCACGACAGCGATGACCCAGTTCGCTATGAACGCGATAGGCAAAATCGACCGGCGTCGAACCCACCGGCAGGTCGACGACGCGGCCCTGCGGCGTGAACACATAAAGCGTATCGTCGAGCGCAGCTTCGCGATAATGCGACTGCCAGTCGCGGCTATCGCCGATGTCATCACGCCAGTTCAGCAGCTGGCGCAACAAGGCGATCTTGTCGTCATAATTGCCCGAGCTGGCAGCGCCTTCCTTGTAGCGCCAGTGCGCGGCGACGCCGAGCTCGGCATGCTGGTGCATGTCGTGCGTGCGAATCTGTATTTCGAGAGCCCGACCATCCTCACAACGCACGGCCGTATGCAATGACCGGTAATCGTTGCCCTTGGGCTGCGAAATGTAATCGTCAAACTCGGAAGGAATCGGTGTCCAGATCTGGTGCACATAACCAAGCGCGGTATAGCAATCGGGAATCGATTCAACGACGATGCGCAGCGCCCGCACATCGTAGAGCTCGGTGAAATCCAGCCCCTTGCGCTGCATCTTGTTCCAGATACTGTAGATGTGCTTTGGGCGTCCATAGACGTCGGCTTCGACACCGCGTTCGTGCAAAGCATCCTTGACCCGCGATACCGCCTGTTCGATGAAGGCCTCGCGTTCGAGCCGTTTCTCGTCGAGCTTATGGGCAATTTCGCGATAGATCTCGGGGTGTAAAAACCGGAAGGAAAGATCTTCCAGTTCCCATTTGAGTTCCCAGACACCCAGGCGATTAGCCAACGGCGCCAGCAGGTCGAGCGTTTCTCGCGCGACGCCTTCGCGCGTCGGATCGGGGTGCTGGGCATAGAAACGCAAGGTCTGGGTACGCGACGCCAGCCGTAGCAAGACGACCCGCACGTCCTCGACCATCGCTAGCAGCATTTTGCGCAGAATTTCGACCTGCGCTTTGAGATCCTGCGGATTCAGTACCACGTCAGCGGCGAAGCCCTCCGCAATCGGACGCATCTGGTTGAGTTTGAAGACGCCGCGCACCAGTCGGCTGACATCTTCGCCGAAGCGTTCTTCAAATTTCTGACGATTGAAATCTTTCTGGCCTGGAAACGCGAACAGCAAGGCTGCCTGGCGTGACACGCTGTCCAGGCGCAACTCCGCAGCCAATGCCGCCATCGCGACGGCATGAGGCCAGATGCCCTCGCCGCTTTCCAGCAGATCGTCTCCATAGGCGGTCTTTGCCGCTTCGGCGACCGAGTTCAGCGTAGTCCGCTGAGCGTCATCCAGATCCGCCCAGACTGTCTCGGGCAACAAACCGTCGTGCATCAGCGGCTGCTCAGGAAATCACGCACCAGCGCAATCTGGTCGTCCGTCATGAACATGGGCGCATGACCCACACCAGCCACGGTTTTAAGCACCGCCTGCGGACCGCGCCGGGTCATTTCGGCGGCCGTTTCGACGGACAGTAGGTCGGACGTGGCGCCGCGAACCAGCAGCGTCGGGCATTTGATGCGGTCGTAGACCGGCCACAAATTAACCTCAGGCCCCAGCAGTGCCTGCGCCAACGGTTTGCGGATATCGGGGTCGTAATTAAAACGCAAGCCACCCGACACGGTCGGCTTGAACGTGTGCTGCATCAACAGCTCCCAATCGTTTTCCGATTGCAACGCAAAAGGCGCAAAAATCACCCGCGCATAACGCCGTGCCGCTTCGATATCGGCAAATTCATGGGAGGCACCCACATAATTGACGATACGCTGTAGCGCATCACGCGATAGGATCGGCCCGACATCGTTAAGAATGAGGCGACGGATCGGCGTGTTCGCCTGGCTGGCCAGCAACATGCCGATCAATCCACCCATCGAGGTACCCAGCCAATCCACGGCACTCACATTCAAACGCGCCACTAGCGTCACCATATCGGCCGCATAGGTCAGCGTGTTGTAGGCCATGGGTTCCGGGTGGAAGTCACTTTCGCCACGCCCCACGACATCGGGCGCCACCACACGATATTCATTAGCTAACGCGTTGGCGATGTGGGTAAAGTCCAGACTATTGCGTGTCAGCCCGTGCACGCAAACCAGCACACGCGGGTTGGCCGGATCGCCCCATTCGCGATAGGCCATGCGATAAAGCCCCATCGCCCCACCACAGAGCACCGAATGCAGGGTACCGCCAGAAAGCTGATTCATATCCATCCTTACTCTTCAGTCACCACCTGCGAAGACGCTTGTGTAGGCCGATTTATCCTGCTCCATCCAGTAACGTCGATGCGTTTGGCGGTAGGTCGTGGTCGCCATTGATGGCAGCGTCACCTGCACCATGCCATCGGCATCTGTCCGCAGCACTTTGATTTTACGCTCTTCGTAAGACGCCAACACGCTTGGCTTCGGATGTCGGTAGCGGTTACGGTAGCCCACGGGGATAACGGCCACCTCGGGCTGCACTGCATCCAGAAACGCCGGTGAAGAACTGGTGCCACTACCATGATGTGGCACCAACAAGACCTCGCTCTGACCCAGCCCAGCCGCCAATAAACTGGTCTCGTCCGCTGTTTCGATATCGGAGGTGAGCAACATGCTTTTACCCCCGACACTGACGCGCAGGACACAGCTTTGATGATTCGTCGCCTGGTCTTTACTGCGTCGGTCAGCCGTGGGATGCAAAAATTCGAAACGGACGCCGTCCCAAACCCAATCGCGACCCGCGACGCAGGTCTTTTGCCGTACACCGGGCATCAGGTCGGCAAAACGGGTGTCGGGTGCATCGGCCACCCAGCCGACGGGCATGGATTCCAGGACGGACAAAGCGCCGCCTGAATGGTCGGTATCGCGGTGCGTGACGATCATACCGTCGAGCTTATCTATACCGATGGCGCGCAGATACGGCACGATCACCCGGTCACCGGCATCGGCCACGCTGCTGTAGTAAGGCCCGGTGTCGTAGAGCAACGTATGGTCGTGCGTACGGATCACCACGGCTAGCCCCTGCCCCACGTCCAGTACGCTGATCTGCGCCTGCCCCACAGGAATCTGATCCGCCCGTGGCCAGATGAGGGGTAAACACAAGAAGATCGCCAGCCAGCGGCCTGGCATGCCAGCGGGCATGAGCCACCAGAGCGCGCCTGCCAAGGCCAGCCCGAAGACCAGTGGTGACGGGACGGGCGCATGCCAGATAGCGATCGGCAAGCCCGCCGCCCACGTCAACGCGTGCATCAATGGCGACAACAAGCCATCGGCCAGTAGCAACAGCGGATCCCACGGCAGCACCAGCGCCAGAATCGTGAGCGGCGTCACCACGCCACTGACCCAGGGGATGGCAATGGCGTTGGTCAGCGGCGAAATAAGCGAAAACTGACTGAAGAAGATCAGCAGGAAGGGCAAAGTGCCGATGGTCACCGCCCATTGCGTTCGACCGAAACCACGAACCCAACGGCGCAATCGTTCGGTTACGGACGCCTGTTCGTGCTCACCACCGTGTTCGGCCAGCGCCGCCCAGAGCAGCAGACCAACGGCGACAAACGACAGCCAGAATCCGGGACTCATGCCGGCCCAGGGATCAAACAACAACACCACGATCAACGCCAATAGCAGGATTCTGAACGGCGAAACATGCCGGCCGGTCAGCATCGCCACAGCACCCACCGATAGCATGAACAAGGTACGTAATGCGGGAATGCCGGCACCGGCGATCAGCGTATAAAAAGCGGCCGCGAACCAACCGCAGAAAACACCGGCGCGCTGGGCGGGAATGCGTGAAGCCAGTGGCGGCTGGCGCCGCCAGAACGAGGCCACCAAGACGGCGACCAGACCGGAAAATAATGTGACGTGTAAGCCCGAAATCGACATCAGATGTGTCGTGCCGGTTTTGGCGAACACCTGCCACATGGGGCCGGGAATGGCCTTCTGGTCGCCGATAGCGAGCGCCGTCAAAATACCGCTATCCGGATATTCTTCAACGGGAAGCACGCGTTCGAAGCGCTCACGAATCTGATAGCGCATACGAGCGATCAGCGTCGATGGTGTCGCGACAAAAGCATCCAGACGCTCACCTTCACGGATGTAACCGGTGGCACGCACGCCCATTTCAAAGAGCCGTGCCTCCACATCGTAACCGTGCGGGTTAGCCAGGCCATGCGGCCGCTTCAGACGAACTGTAAACGACCAGCGCTCGCCGGGCTTGATATTTTGCGGGATCGCGTTATTCACTTCTTCGCCGTCCGCATCTTTCTGCCAGACCGAAAGCTGGATTAGCTCGGGGATATGCAACTTGCCCAGCGCATGCTCGACACGGAACAGAAAACGCTGGCCGCGCACAGTGCGATCCGGCAGGCTATCGACGATGCCGATCACCTGCAGATTGCGCCCCATCGCCGCCTCCGGCAATTGATCGGCAAGCACTGCCGCACTGCGCCAACAGGTATAGGACACGCCGCTTAAAAAAGCCCCCAGCAACAGCAAGCCGCTCAAGCAGCATCGCGGCCAGCGCCGACGCGAATGCGTCAACGCATCAAGGCGTAGCCATCCGATCAGCGTCAGTGTCGATACCAGCAGCAGGCACCCACCCCAGGGCAGCGGAGGAATTTCCGGCAGCCACTGACAGGCGAGAATGCCTGCGGCAAAAAACAGAAAAGGTGCTGACACGTTGGCCAGGGTTGCGTGATGACGACTGAACCAGCGTTATGCTGCGCTCAGAACACCATCCTGCAAGCGCAGCGTTCGATCCAACTGCGCCGCCAGATCGGGATCATGCGAGACGAGGACAAAGGCCACACCCGACAGCGCACTCAGTTCACGAAACACCGCAAACACCTGCGCGGCCGTTTGACGATCCAGATTGCCGGTGGGTTCATCGGCGAGCACGCACGATGGTCGCGTCACCAGCGCCCGGGCAATCGAGGTGCGTTGACGTTCACCCCCGGACAAGGCCGATGGTGTATGCATCAACCGATGCCCGAGGCCAACACGTTCCAGCCATTCGCGCGCCTCGGCTTCGGCTTCGTTCTTCGGCAATCCGCGCACCAGCAGTGGCATCGCCACGTTTTCCAGCGCAGTGAATTCCGGCAACAGATGATGATGCTGATAAACAAAGCCCAGGTGGCGGTTGCGCCAGTGACCACGCTCTTTTTCAGACATGGCCTGCCAGCTGCGGCCGGCGATCAGCACATCGCCCGAGCTCGGCTGATCAAGGCCACCCAGCAAATGCAGAAAGGTGCTTTTACCCGACCCGGATGCACCGACAACGGCGACCGACTCGCCGGCCTGCAGGTCAAACGACACATCGTCGAGGACACGGACGTCTTCGGCCCCCGCGGCGTAGATCTTGCTGAGGCCACGACAGGACAGGACAGGTTCACTCATGACATCACTCATGACGCAGGGCCTCCGCGGGTTGCACACGCGCCGCCCGCAAACTGGGATACAGCGTCGCCAGCAAGGTCAGGACAAATGCCGTGATGGAAATCGTGATGACATCGTTCCATTGCAGGTCAGACGGCAACTCCGAAATAAAATAGATTTCGCGCGACAGGAACTGCACGCCGAACAAACGTTCAATGGCCGGCACGACGACATCAATGTTCAGCGCCAGTGCCACGCCGCCCGCGACACCCATTCCCAGACCAATCAGACCGATTAAGGCACCCTGCACCATGAAGATCATGGCGATGCTGCCGCGGCTGGCGCCCAGCGTGCGCAGGATCGCGATATCGCCGCGTTTTTCCGTCACGGCCATGACCAGTGTCGATACGATATTGAAAGCGGCCACGGCGACGATCAGGAACAGAATCAGGAACATCATGCGTTTCTCGATCTGCACCGCGCGGAAGAAGTTGGCGTGCTTGCGGCTCCAATCGATCAGGAAGGCCGGCTCATCCAGACGCGGCGCCAACTCGCGCGCGATCTGCGGCGAGCGGAATGGGTCGTCGACCTTCAGGCGTACGCCCGTGACGTTCTGCCCCAGACGGAACAACACCTGCGCATCGCGCAGATCGATCAGCGCCAGACCACTGTCGTATTCGTACATGCCGAATTCGAAGATGCCGCCAACTTCGAAGCTCTTGATGCGCGGAATCACGCCGGCGGGCGTCACCACGCCTTCCGGCGCAATCAACGTGATGCGGTCGCCGGTCGTTACGCCAAGCGCGCGCGCCAGATCGCTGCCGAGCACAATGCGGAAGGCACCCGGCTGCAGCGTCTCCAGTGAGCCGGATTTCATGTGCGTCGCAAAATCGGCTACCGTATTTTCCAGCGTCGGGTCGATACCGCGCACCACGGCGCCGCGCACACCGCTGCCCGGAATGGTCGGCCCATCACCGCGTTCGCGATTTAACCCGTTGAGCATGACCTGCCCCTGCACATAAGGCGCTGCCGCCAACACCTGCGGCAATTCTTTGCTCTGCGTCACGACGCGCTGCCAATCCATGAGCGCGCCATCCATACCCACGACTTCAATATGTGAGGTCACGCCGAGAATGCGCGAACGCAGTTCCTTCTGGAAACCGTTCATGACCGACAAGACGACGATCAGCGCCGCGACGCCGAGCGCAATGCCCGCCATCGACAGTCCGGAAATGAAGGAGATGAACCGGTTGTCCTGGCCGATCTGTCGGCGGCTGCGGACGTAACGCAAACCGATCAGTAACTGAAAAGGTATTTTCACTATCTGGCGTGCATAGCGCACGAAAAAGCGGCAAAGTCGCTATGCTACACTCGATTCGCTTTTCCTACCGGCTCGTATCACGCCGTAAATCACGCCATCACCCGACCTACCGCCGCCATGCATCTGACCCTGTTTGTTCCCGATCTGCTCTGGCCGGATGTGGAAAATACCGCAGCTTTCGATTTTCCCGGCGCCGGGGAACTGGCCAGGGTCCTGAGTTTGGCCGAACCCTCACGCGCGCCGATGAGCGCTACGGACTCTTGGGAAAGCCGATTAGCGCGTTTTTTTGGATTTGATCACCCCCCGTTGCCGCTCGCCGCACTGCGGGCGCTCGGAGACGGGCTACCCCATACACAACCGATGCTCTGCGCGGACCCGGTCAATCTGGATTTCATGCAGCAGGCACTGGTCCTGTCGCCGGTCACGGCCGAAACGCTGACCGAGCCCGAACTTCAATCGTTGTTGGATAGCCTCAACGAGGAATTCTCTGAAGAAGGTCGCTTCATCGCCGGACCTGCGGAGAACCATGCCGTTCATGCCTATTTCATTCCCGCTGATGGCACCACAAGCGCGCTCCCGAACCTCGCCTCCACCAGCCGTTTGGCCGGGCGTCGTATCGACGCCGATGAAACACGTCAGATACTTGGCCGGGAAGCCTTGCAGTGGCTCAATCGGATTCAGATGTGCCTGAATCAGCATCCCGTCAATGCAATGCGCGAGGCACAGGGCTTACCCGTCATCAATAGCCTCTGGCCCTGGGGGCTCGGGACGCTTGAAGAAGCACCAACGACACGCTTCGCCAGCGTCATTGGTGATAGCGCATTACTGACCGGGCTTTGTCAGACAAGCACAACGCCGCTCAACCAGACGCGTAGTTTCAGCACAATGACCGGCGATTCGCTGATTGTCGAAACCGGATTGGCACGTGCCATTAGCCATGACGATCTAACGGATTGGCAAAACACCATCACCGACCTGGTGGCCAACTGGATCAGCCCTGCGCTATCAGCGCTCAGGCATCGGCAACATCGCCTGCAAGCACTCACGTTGATCAGCCCCGGGCCCCACCACGAATATCGCTGGTCGTTGCACAAAACTGCCAAGGGAATCCGCGGCAATCTATTACAGCGCTGCCTCGGCATACGCCCCAAATCACCGTCGTTGCCTATGCTGGTTCGTTCATGGTCAGCCTGAAGCAACGCGCCTGGTCCGAGCGCACCGCCTGGCAACTGGAACAAGGCGGCATTCCGCCGCTATTGGCCCGACTTTACGCGGCTCGCGGCATACAAACGCCGAATCAGATCAGCACCCGCATGGAAGATCTGATTCCTCCCGGAGCACTTAAAGGACTCACCGAGGCGTCTTCCTTATTGGCGGATGCCATTATTGATGGCAAGCGGATCTGCGTCGTAGCCGACTACGATGCCGACGGCGCCACGGCCTGCACGGTGGCCATGCGTGGGCTGCGCTTGCTTGGTGCTCGACCGGAACGCTTAACTTACTTTGTGCCGGATCGTTTCAAACTGGGCTATGGGCTCACCCCGGCCATCGTCGACTTGGTGGTTCAGGACCCTGCCGGCAAGCCGGATCTGCTGGTCACCGTCGATAACGGTATCGCCAGTATCGATGGCGTCGCCCATGCAAAGTCGCTGGGCATTCAGGTGGTCATTACCGATCACCATTTGCCCGGCGACGCGCTGCCCGCTGCCGATGCCATCGTCAACCCGAACCAGCCCGGCTGTGATTTTCCGTCAAAAAACCTGGCTGGCGTGGGTGTCATGCTGTACACCCTGATGGGCATTCGCCAGACGCTGCGTCAACGTGCCTGGCCGGCAGCGGAGCAAGCCAACCTGGGTTCATTGCTCGACATTGTGGCGCTCGGCACCATCGCCGATGTGGTGCCGCTGGATGCCAACAACCGGATTCTCGTGGCCAACGGCCTGGCCCGCATTCGGCAACGCCGCTGCCATCCGGGCATTCTTGCGCTCTATGCGGTGACGGGCAAACAGCCCGACCGCGCGCAGGCGAGCGACCTCGGTTTTCTGCTTGGTCCACGTCTCAATGCGGCCGGCCGCATGGACGATATGCGCATTGGTATCCGCTGTCTGCTGGCCGACGACATGGGCGAGGCGTTGAAACTCGCGCAAGAACTGGATCGTCTGAATACCGCGCGACGCGCCGTTGAGCAGAATATGAAATCCGACGCGGCATCGATTCTGAATCAGCTGGACATTCATGCCACTGCCGGCATTAGTCTGTATGACCCGAACTGGCATGGTGGCGTCGTTGGCATTCTGGCGGGCCGTATCAAGGAGCAGATGCACCGACCGACGATCGTGTTCGCGGGCGATGGTAGCGGCCAGATCAAGGGTTCGGGCCGCTCGATTCCGGGCCTGCACTTACGTGACGCATTGGATCATCTGACCAAGCTCTATCCGGATCTGATCCTCAAGTTTGGTGGCCATGCCATGGCGGCAGGCCTAACGATCCGCGAAAACGACTTTGCCCTGTTTCAACGCGCCTTTGACGAACTCGTCGATCAACTGCTGCCGCTGGAAGCGCGTCAGCATGTACTGGCAACCGACGGCTCGCTCGGCGAAGGGGATCTGACTCTGAACAGCGCCCGACTTCTGTCCGACGCAATCTGGGGCCAGGGCTTTCCGGCGCCGGTCTTCGCCAACAAATTCCAAATCGTCGATTCCCGGCTGCTCCAGGATAAACACCTGAAACTCACCGTCGCCAGCGGCCAGCAGCGTCTCGACGCCATCCGCTTCAACGACACGACCCAACCCACATCGGATGACACACTGGCCTACGTGCTGGATATCAACCATTACAACGGTGTCGAACGACCGCAATTACGTATTGAGGCCATTGTCAGCGTTTAAGCCGCAGGCGGGCATCCAAACGCCTATAATGAAAAAATGTTTGCGGCATTCTCACCCCAACTCTCTGATCTATCGCCCGAAGCCAGCATCGTCAACCTGCTGCTGATGGCCGTTTTTGGGGTTTTGGCCACGCGCATCCTGCGACTGCCTTCGATGCTCGCCTACCTGTCGATCGGTATTCTGATGACCGCCACTGACATTGACTGGCTGTCAGGCGATCATGACGTTCGCGAAATCGGCGAATTTGGTATCGCCTTCTTAATGTTCTCCATCGGTCTGGAGTTCAGCGTTTCGCGTCTGAAGCAAATGCGCCATCTGGTGATTGGTCTTGGTCCCGGGCAGATGCTTTTGACCGCGCTGGGCACGATGCTCGTCACCTGGTTCGGCTACGATCAAGGATGGCGACCAGGGCTGGCCGTCGGTCTGGCCATCGCCATGTCTTCCACTGCCATCATGGCCAAGTTGTTGAGCGAACGCTTCGAGCTGCACTCGAGTCATGGCAAACGCACGATGGCGGTTTTGCTCTTTCAGGATCTTGCGGTCGTCCCGAGCCTCATCATCATCCCCGCCCTGGCACTCAACCCGGACAATCTGGGGCGCGTGCTCGGCATCAGTTTTGTGATGACCGGCGTGACCTTATTGCTCATGTTCTGGATTGGCCGCATTCTGGTCAATCGGCTGTTCACGCTCGTTTCCCGTTTCCACTCGCCGGAGCTTTTCATGCTCACGGTGTTGTTGATTGTTTTTGGGCTATCGACGACCACCGGAAAAATGGGGCTTTCGGAAGCCATGGGGGCGTTTATCGGTGGCACCCTTGTGTCCGAGACCATGTATCGACATGAGGTCGAGGCGGATATTCGACCGTTCCGCGACATCATGCTGGGGCTGTTCTTTGTCTCGATCGGGATGATGCTCGATCTCAGCTATGTCTTTAGCCACATCGCCATCATCGGCTTTGGTCTGCTGCTATTGATTGTCGGCAAGGCAGCCGTGGTACTGCTCGTCTGCCGCCTCAACAAAACGCCTTGGCCGGTCGCCTTCAAAACTGCATCGCAATTGGGCATCGGGGGCGAATTTGGGATTGTGCTGCTGACGCTTTCTTTCAGCAACGGCCTCATCAGCCAAGAAATTCTGCAATCGACGCTGGCCGTGATGTTGCTCTCGATGTTCATGGCACCGTTCATGATTCGTGCGACCTTCCATATCACCGATACCCTCGAACGCAGAACGGCGTCCAGCGGTCACGCTGCAATCCCGATGCCCTTCAGCGCGCAGAACGCCGACCTTGCCGAAGACGATCAGGGTCACATCATGATCTGCGGTTTTGGCCGAACCGGTCATGTCGTTGCAGAATTTCTAAGTGCGGAAAATATTCCCTGGACGGCGATCGATGTGAATGCCCGACGTATCGAAGAGGCCACCCATGAACTCGCGCACGTTGTTTTTGGCAGAGCGGAGCGGCCGGAGGTCTTGTCGGCAGCCGGCATTCATACGGCAAGACTGGTCGTTATCTGTTTCCCGGACCCCGCAGCCGTCGAGCGGATGCTGCCATCGATCAAACGGTTGCGCCCCGACGTCCGAATCGTCGTTCGGGTGCCTGATGACTCTCACCGCGATCGATTGATCGGTTTGGGCGCTACCGAAGTGGTCCCCGAGGTATTTGAGAGCGGTCTGGCTTTGGCCGAGGAAGTCCTCAGTCAACTGGATCTGGCGACCGAGCAAACACGCGCCAAGGTCTATGCACTGCGCAATCAGCGCTACGGCAAGCGGACGGGGCCTCAGGGGGATCACAGCACCTGAAACAGCCCCAAAACGATTGAGATGATTTCGCTGAAATGGTTTGCACCACACTGGTGCGCGAGCGCATAATATCGCCGTTACCCACGATCGGAACCACCATGAAATACGCAACATTTGAGGAATTCCTTGCGCGCGTCAGTACGTGCAACCCTGGCCAACCGGAATATCTCCAGGCAGTGACTGAGGTCATGGAAAGTCTCTGGCCTTTTATCGCCGCGCATCCGAAATACGCTGAACAAGGTTTATTGGACCGTTTAATCGAACCCGAACGCATTCTCATGTTCCGCGTTTCCTGGGTCGACGATAACGGCGAGGTACGCGTCAATCGTGGCTACCGTATTCAGCACAGTTCAGCCATTGGTCCTTACAAGGGCGGCATTCGTTTTCATCCCTCGGTCAATCTGTCGATTCTGAAATTCCTGGCCTTCGAACAAACGTTCAAGAATGCGCTGACCACCCTGCCCATGGGCGGCGGCAAGGGCGGCTCAGATTTCGATCCCAAAGGTTGCAGCAACGGCGAGGTCATGCGCTTCTGCCAAGCATTTATGACCGAACTCTATCGTCACATTGGTTCGGATACCGATGTACCGGCGGGCGATATCGGCGTAGGCGGCCGGGAAGTCGGCTACATGGCCGGCATGATGAAGAAGCTCTCCAACAAAGCCGACTGCGTTTTTACGGGCAAAGGCCTGTCGTTTGGCGGCTCGCTCATTCGCCCTGAAGCAACGGGTTATGGCACGGTCTATTTTGCCGAGGAAATGCTCAACCATATCGGCAAGTCGCTTTCCGGAATGCGCGTTTCCGTATCGGGTTCAGGCAATGTCGCGCAATACGCCGTCGAAAAAGCCATGAGTCTGGGCGCCAAAGTTCTGACTGTCTCCGACTCTGCCGGCACGGTCTATGACGAAGCCGGATTTACGCCGGAAAAACTGTGTCGTCTTATGGAAATCAAAAACCGTGATTACGGTCGCGTCAGCGAATATGCCGAATCGATCGGCGCACAGTTCATTCCTGGCGCCAATCCGTGGCAGATCGCTGTCGACGTGGCCATGCCCTGCGCCACACAAAACGAACTGGATGAGATGGACGCCCGCACCCTGGTTAAGAACGGCGTGCAGTGTGTGGCCGAAGGCGCCAACATGCCCTCAACCGCCGACGCAGTCAAAGTGTTCGAACAGGCAAAAGTTCTCTACGCCCCGGGCAAAGCCAGCAACGCTGGCGGTGTCGCCACGTCCGGCTTGGAGATGAGTCAGAATGCCATGCGTCTGTCGTGGCCTCAGGAAGAAGTTGACGCACGCCTGCATGAGATCATGAAGGGCATTCATACCGCCTGTCTGCGTTACGGCACCCGCGCCGACGGCTCGGTCAGCTATGTTGACGGCGCCAATATCGCAGGCTTTGTCAAAGTCGCTGATGCCATGTTGGCACAAGGTGTGATCTAAGACACGCGTCTTTGTCTTGCTTCAAAGCAACAGCGCCACCTACGGGTGGCGCTGTTGCTTTGGCAGTCGAGAAGATAGGACGCCGGACTCAGCCGAGCATCAGCCGATTGATCTTGCGTACAAAACCGGCTGGATCTTCAATCTGCCCACCTTCGGCCAGCAAGGCCTCGTCAAACAGGATCGACGCATAGTCATCGAAGTGGCCACCGTCGTTTGGCAACAACTCCATCTTCTTGAGCATCGGATGCATCGGGTTGATTTCCAGAATCGGCTTAAAGTCCGGCGCATTCTGCCCCATCATTTTCAAGATGCGTTGCAGGTTGGCGCCTGGATCATGCTCATCGGACACCAGGCAGGCCGGTGAATCGGTCAGACGGTGCGTGACACGCACTTCCTTGAGTTTGTCGCCTAACGATTTCTGAATGCGTTCGACCAGATCCTTGGCCGAAGTTTCGGCGGCGGCGCGTGCCTGCTTTTCGCTGGCGTCTTCAAGTTCGCCCAGATCCAGACCGCCCTTGGCGACCGATTGCAGTGGCTTGCCGTCAAAGTCACGCAGATGGCTGACCAGCCACTCGTCGACACGATCAGAAAGCAGCAGCACTTCGATACCCTTCTTGCGGAAGATTTCGAGATGCGGGCTGTTCTTTGCCGACTGGAATGTCTCGGCCGTGACGTAGTAGATTTTGTCCTGACCGGGCTTCATGCGCAAGATGTATTCGGTCAGCGACACCTTCTGCTCCGGGCTATCTGTCGCTGTGGTTGCGAAACGCAGCAGCTTGGCGATGCGCGCCTGATTGGCCTGATCCTCGCCGACGCCCTCTTTCAGCAACTGACCGAACTGATTCCAGAAGGTCTCGTACTTGTCGGCGTTGTTCTCGGCCAGGTCCTCGAGCAGGCCGAGCACGCGCTTGGTGCAGCCCGAACGGATCTGTTCGATATCCTTGCTCTCCTGCAGGATCTCGCGCGACACGTTGAGCGGTAGATCGGCGACATCGACGACACCGCGCACGAAACGGAGATAGACCGGCATCAACTGCTCGGCATCATCCATGATGAACACGCGTTTCACATAGAGCTTGATGCCGTGACGCGCGTTACGGTCCCACAGATCGAACGGTGCCTGGGCCGGTATGTACAACAGCTGGGTGTATTCATGACGCCCTTCGACCCGGGCGTGCGCCCAGGTCAGCGGTTCTTGATAATCATGCGCCACATGCTGATAGAACGCCTTGTATTCGTCGTCGGTGATCTCGTTTTTCGGGCGCGCCCAAAGTGCGTTGGCCTGATTCACGGTCTCTTCTTCACCGGTGGCCTTCATGGCCTTGGCCTCTTCGTCCCAGGTTTCCTTGACCATGCGAATCGGCAGCGCGATGTGGTCGGAGTACTTGCGCAGGATTTCGCGGATCTTCCAGCCGTTGAGCAGGTCGGCCTGCTCCTCGCGCAGGTGCAGAATCACTTCCGTACCGCGCCCCGGATGGTCGATCTCGGCCACGGTGTAATCACCTTCACCGCTTGAGACCCATTCAACCCCTTCTGATGCCGGCGTGCCCGCCTTGCGACTGCGTACCGTGACTTTGTCGGCAACGATGAACGAGGAGTAGAAGCCGACGCCGAATTGGCCGATCAGATTGGCGTCTTTCTGGGCGTCGCCCGTCAGCGACGAGAAAAACTCCTTGGTGCCGGACTTGGCGATGGTGCCCAGGTGGGCAATAGCCTCATCCTTGGTCATGCCGATGCCGTTATCGGCAATCGTGATTGTCTTGGCTTCGGCATCAATCAACACGCGGATGCCCAGCTCCGGGTCATTTTCGAACAAAGCCGGATTGGCCAAGGCTTCATAGCGTAATTTGTCGCAGGCATCGGATGCGTTGGAAACGAGTTCACGCAGGAAGATTTCTTTATTGGAATAAAGCGAGTGAATCATCAGCTGCAGCAGCTGTTTCACTTCGGCCTGAAATACTTTGGTTTCAGTCGTGGTCGTCATAAGTCTCTGAAGTTAAAGGCGTTAAACAAGTAAATTAACGAATGAGTCAAACAAAAAAACACACAGAAAAAACACGTTGGAATTACACTTTGGGCCAATGTGTCAGATTTCAAGTCAGGCGTTCGGATCGAATTCCGGCATATCCAAGGTCACATAAGAAACCTCGACAATTTCCAGTTCTCGCTCACCCTGCGGACTAACAAAACGGGCGACGTCGCCTTCGCGCAGCTTGATCAAGGCCCGCGCCAACGGCGATACCCAGCTGATCCAGCCCTTGGTCGGGTCGGCTTCGTCGATACCGACAATGCTGTAACAGGCCTCGGCGCCGCTTTCATCGCACACAACTACGGTTGCACCGAAAAACACCTGGGCCTGATGCTGTTGGTGCGCCGGATCGACCACCTGTGCATGCTCCAACCGTTTCATCAGAAAGCGAATGCGCCGGTCGATCTCGCGTAGTCGTTTCTTGCCGTACAGATAATCACCGTTTTCGGAGCGGTCGCCGTTGGACGCCGCCCAAGACACGATCTCGACAATACGGGGACGCTCGGTCTTCACGAGATATTCCAACTCGTCGCGTAAGCGGCGATGCCCACCCGGCGTCATGTAATGGCGTTGTTCGGTCGTCATACTGTCACAAAAAATTAATGAATTACGCGGCTTAAACCTCTTGCCAGAAAGATAGTTGCAGCGCAACATAACGCTTGTAATTATACGTAGTTCAGGAAAAGACCATGACTCATAACGCTCCCCGCACCAGTCTGAAGGGCCTGAAAGGCCTCGTCGTCGGCATCGCCAACGTTCATAGCATCGCCTGGGGCTGCGCCGAAGCCTTCAAGGCCGCCGGCGCCGAACTGGCCATCACCTATCTGAATGAAAAGGCCAAACCGCACGTTCGCCCGCTGGCCGAGGCTGTTGATGCAACGCTCACGCTACCGATGGATGTTGAAAACGACGCCGAAGTGGCCGCCGTTTTCGAAGCAATCGAAGCCAAGTGGGGAAAACTCGATTTCTTGCTGCATTCCATCGCCTTCGCCCCGCTACAGGATTTGCACGGCCGGGTGGTCGATTCTTCGCGCGATGGTTTCAATCGCGCCATGGATATTTCCTGTCATAGCTTGATCCGCCTGTCTCGTCTCGCGGCACCGCTCATGAAAGACGGCGGCGCCATCTTGACCATGAGCTATGAAGGCGCCAACCGTGTTGCTCCCAATTACGGCATCATGGGCTTGGCCAAAGCCGCACTGGAAGCCGCCACGCGCGCGCTGTCCGCCGAGTTGGGCCCAGCCAACATCTCGGTCAACGCCATCTCCCCGGGCCCAATTGCCACCCGCGCCGCCTCAGGTATTCTCGAATTCGATCAGCTAATGGAAGATAGCGTCAAGAACGCGCCGTTGCATCGTATGGTGACCATCGAAGAAGTTGGCGCGCTTGCCGCGCTCTTGGCCAGCCCGGCCGGCCGCGGCATCACTGGTGACGTCGTCGTCATCGATGCGGGCCGTCATATTGTTTACTAATTCCGGGAAATCAACCGCATGTCCACCAACGCCCCCAGCCTCGGCACATCCAGTGAGCTGGTAGAAAACCGTCCCTTCGCAGAGCTCAAGATCGGCGATAGCGCCCAGATCACCCGGACGATTACGCTCGACGATCTGCGTCTATTTGCCGCCGCCACGGGGGATGCCAACCCGTCGATGATCGATCCGCAGTTTGCTGACAGCAGCATTTATCGCGAAGTGGTCGCCAACGGCATGTGGTCAGGCGCGATGCTGGTCAATCTGCTCGGCTCTCAATTGCCGGGCCTGGGGACCATTCTGGTGGATCAGAACCTGCGTTTCCTGCGCCCGATCATGGTCGGTGATACGGCCACGTTCAAGGTCACGGTCGAACGCAAGTACGAACGCACGCAGCACGTGCTGTTCGATGCCGAGGTCATCCTGGAGAGCGGCCTGCGCTCGATTACCGGTACGCTGGAAGTGCTGGCGCCCAAGGAAAAGATCATCCGTCCGCGCGCCACCATTCCTGAAGCGATTATCTCCACCCGCGACGAACGTTTCCAGGCTTTCCTTAATCAAGCCAAGGGATTCGACCCCGTCCTCACCGCCGTCGTGCACCCCTGCGACCGCGAATCGCTACGCGGCGCCGTGCTGGCCGCCGAGCATGGCCTGATTGAGCCGATCTTGGTCGGTCCGGCCGTCAAACTGCATAAAGTGGCGAGCGAGGCTGGTCTGGACATCAAAGGCTATCGTATCGTCGATACCGCCTACAGCCATGAATCCGCTAGACTGGCCGTCGAACTCGCCCGCAAGGGTGAAGTCGAAGCCCTGATGAAGGGCAGTCTGCACACCGACGAACTGATGAGCGCCGTGGTCAACCGCGAATGCGGCCTGCGTACCGCCCGCCGCTTGTCGCACGTTTTCCGCATGGAAGTCGAAACCTACGCCAAGCCATTGCTCATCACCGATGCCGCCATCAACATCCATCCGGATCTCGAAGCCAAGGTCGATATCATTCAAAACGCGATCGATCTGGCGCATGTGTTGGGTGTGGCCGAACCGCGTGTGGCGATTCTTTCTGCCGTTGAAACGGTGAATCCGAAAATTCAATCGACCTTGGACGCGGCCGCGTTGTGCAAGATGGCCGATCGCCGCCAGATCACCGGCGGCGTGCTGGATGGCCCATTGGCTTTCGATAACGCGATCTCCGCCGACGCAGCGCGAACCAAGGGTATTAAATCGCCGGTTTCCGGACTCGCTGACATCCTGATGGTGCCGGATTTGGAATCGGGCAACATGCTGGCCAAGCAGCTGGAATATCTGGCCAGTGCGGTACCCGCCGGTATCGTGCTGGGCGCCCGCGTACCGATCATTCTGACTTCGCGCGCCGATAATGCGGAAACGCGCATGGCCTCTTGCGTGATCGCGGTCTTGATGGCCGACGCTAACCGCAAAAAACAAAAACCTGCCTCTTAAGTAAAGCTCAAAGTCAACGTCAGTTTCCGTGTGCGATTGCGAAGGTCGAAGACGTTAATTAATCGTTGGCGTCCTCGGCGGGCCAGTTCTTGATGAAGTTCTTGAGCATGCGGTTTTCAAAGCCCTGCTCTTCCAGGACCGCCTTGGCCACATCCATGAACGACACGACACCCATCAGTACTTTGCCGTCCATCACCGGCACGTAGCGTTGATGATGGCTGACCAGCAATTCGCGCACGCCTTCGATGGGCATATCGGGACGCGCGACTACTGGTTCTTTCATCTTGAAGTCGGCAACGGTCTGCGCCGTCAAATCGCCCTTGTTCTTGCCGACGGCCTGCAGCACTTCGCGAAAGGTAATAAGACCGGTCATCTCGCCACCGTCCATGACCACCAACGAACCAGCGTCGTGCTCGGTCAGCGCCGTAACGGCTTCACCGAGACTGGCGCCCGAATGGATCGTGTAGAGCACGTTGCCCTTGAGTTTAAGTATTTCCTTAACCAGCATAAACGTCCTGCAATTCTTAAAATTGGCGCTTAGCGCTGCAGATCGGCCAGTTTGCCGCTCTGGCCATTGAAAGTATCGGCGTCCGGCAACGGCTCTTTGCGTTCCGCAATGACCGGCCACTGCTTCGACAACTCGGCGTTGAGGCCGATAAAAAGCTCCTGGCCGGCCGGCACATCATCTTCCGCATAAATCGCTTCGGCTGGGCATTCGGCCACGCAGAGGGTGCAATCGATGCACTCATCCGGGTCAATGACCAAAAAGTTGGGGCCTTCGTGAAAGCAGTCCACAGGACAGACATCCACACAATCCGTGTATTTGCACTTGATACAGTTATCCGTAACGACGTACGTCATGGCGTTCCTCTAAGCGATCAGACAAGGCTGTTGATAACAACTTGCCCATTATGCCGTCTTGCGGCAAACTGCGCACGTCTGAGTTGTATCGTTTCCGATAAACAGGCATAGTATTTATTCTTTCAATACACATCTTTTAGAGGCAATGCGCTATGAGCGAACATATTGTCCACGTAACCGACAGCGCTTTCGCCGCTGACGTGCTCCAATCGACCACCCCTGTCTTGCTCGACTTCTGGGCAGAATGGTGCGGCCCTTGCAAGATGATCGCTCCGATTCTGGACGATATCGCCAAGGAGTACGCCGGCAAACTCAAGGTTGCCAAGATCAACATCGATGAGAACCAGCAGACCCCGGCCCAGTTCGGCGTTCGTGGTATCCCGACGCTGATGCTGTTCAAGAACGGCAGCGTCGAAGCCACCAAGGTTGGCGCGCTGTCGAAATCGCAGCTGGTTGCCTTCCTCGACGGCCATCTGTAATATCCACGGGGTGGATACGTTCCACCCCGTGTTTTACCGCGTTTTTTACCTGTTCTACCTTGCTCTACCGTAACACGCTGACCGGAGCAATTCCGGCCAGTCTGACAATCAGTTGTCAGGTGACGTCTGGCTTATAGCTTGCATCGCGTCAACCACGGCTGTTCCAGCCGTCGACCCCCCGAAACGCATCAAACCCTTGCTGGACATTTGTACCCGCATGCGGTGCCGCTAACGGGTACCCCATCATTTCTGCACCGTCACTATGCATCTTTCCGAACTCAAATCGAAACACGTCAGCCAGCTCATCGATCTGGCGACCGAAGCCGGCATCGAACACGCCAACCGCCTGCGCAAACAGGAACTGATTTTCGCCATCCTCAAGGAACACGCCAAAACCGGCGAAACCATCTGGGGTGACGGCTGCCTGGAAGTTATGCAGGACGGCTACGGCTTTTTGCGTTCGCCGGAATCGTCGTATCTGGCCAGTTCGGATGACATTTATGTCTCCCCTTCTCAGATGCGCCGCTACAACCTGCGTGCCGGCGACACCGTCGAAGGCGAGATCCGCATGCCGCGCGAAGGCGAACGTTACTTCGCGCTGATCAAGGTGGACCGTATCAACGGCCAAGCGCCCGAAGCTTGCAAGAACAAGATCCTCTTTGAAAACCTGACGCCACTGCACCCGGACGAGCCGCTGCGCCTCGAGCGCGACAGCAAAACCGAAGAGAACCTGACCTCGCGCATCATCGATATGGTGGCTCCTATCGGCAAGGGTCAGCGCGGCCTGCTGGTCGCCTCGCCCAAATCGGGTAAGACCGTCATGCTGCAGAACATCGCGCACGCCATTACGGCCAGCCATCCCGACGTGGTGCTGATTGTGCTGCTCATCGACGAGCGCCCGGAAGAAGTGACCGAAATGCAGCGCTCGGTACGCGGCGAAGTCGTCGCCTCGACCTTCGACGAACCGCCGGTCCGCCACGTGCAGGTTGCCGAAATGGTCATCGAAAAAGCCAAGCGTCTGGTCGAACACAAAAAGGACGTGGTCATTCTGCTCGACTCGATCACCCGTCTTGCCCGCGCCTACAACACCGTCCAGCCGGCCTCCGGCAAAGTGCTGTCGGGCGGTGTTGACGCCAACGCTTTGCAGAAGCCGAAACGCTTCTTTGGCGCCGCGCGTAACATCGAGGAAGGCGGCTCGCTGACCATTATCGCCACCGCGCTGATCGACACCGGCAGCCGTATGGACGACGTGATTTACGAAGAATTCAAGGGCACTGGCAACATGGAGATCCATCTGGATCGCAAGATGTCGGAAAAACGTCTGTACCCGTCGATCAACGTCAATCGCTCGGGCACCCGTCGCGAAGAGCTGCTCATTCCACAGGAAATCCTGCAGAAGATCTGGGTCCTGCGCAAACTGCTCTACCCGATGGACGACATCGAAGCGATGGAATTCCTGCTCGACAAGGTCCGCTCGACCAAGAACAACGCCGAATTCTTCGACGCCATGCGTCGAGGATAGTTGCAATGGCTTGAAAAACCAGCGATAATTAAAAGCTTAATGGGATCCGGCCACAATCGCCGGATCGGCACGCAACTCCCTAAGGAAACTCTCATGCGCTCTGGCATCCACCCTGAATACAACGAAATCGAAGTCACCTGCTCCTGCGGTGAGAAGTTTACGACCAAGTCGACCATGAACAAGGCGCTGCACGTTGAAGTGTGCTCGAACTGCCACCCGTTCTACACCGGTAAGCAAAAGATCGTCGATACCGCCGGTCGCGTCGAGAAGTTCCGTCAGAAATTCGGCGGTCTGCGCAAGTCGGCCTAAGTGTCGTACTTGGCAGCATAACAAGGGCAGCTCCGGCTGCCCTTTGTTTTTTTGTATGATGAGCCAATCATGTCCTTTCTAGACCTCCGCCCGACGCCGCCATCCGCTCAACCGGACGCTCCCGTTCGCTGGAGCACCTATTCGCGCCAGCCGCTCCTCATGGGCTGGCCTGTCGCGTTGTGTCTGGCGTTGATTCTGCTGCTGCCCGGCCTGATCGGGCGCGAGCCATGGCGTGGAGACGACGCCGAACAGTTCGGCATCATCGCCAATCTGCTCCAGGGAGGTAGCTGGCTCACGCCGATCTTCCAGCAGGAAGTCTGGAACCAGTCACCCCTGTACTACTGGGTCAACGCGCTGATCGCCTGGCCATTCAGTTTTTTTCTGAGCCTGCCCGATGCTGCCCGTATCGGCAACCTGTTCTGGGTCGGCCTCAGCGTTTACGCCCTTTATGAAACGGCACGCAGCACTCTCAGTGCCGAAGACGCGCACGTCTTGCCTTTTCTCATGCTCGGTGCCCCGGGGCTCATGCTCACCGCGCATGAAACCCAACCGGATCTGGCCATCATGGCCGGCTACGCCGTCTTTTTCTGGGGCAACAGTCGACTCTGCTTTGAGAGCGTGGTGCCCGGTTCGCCGCTCACCGCTTTGGGCCTCGGCATCACGCTACTGGCCGGTGGCCTGCCGGTCGCGCTACCACTCGTCGTCGTGCTGCTCGGCATTTTTCTGGTTAAGCCCAAGCTACGCCTCAACACGCTCATCGGGCTTATGCTGGGGCTCTTGCTCGGCTTCGCCTGGTTTATCCACGCCGCCGCCTTTGCTGACGTCAATAGTACCAACCTGGCTGACGCCCTGTTCGAAGCCATCTGGCCCGCCTCATCGTTGCGTTCCGCGCAGGACATTCCGGCGCATCTGATCAATTTCATCAAGCTCCTTGCGTGGAGCACCTGGCCAGCCTGGCCAATCGCGGCATGGACCCTTTGGCGCCGCCGTCTAACCTTTTGGCGGCGCGAAAACATCATTCCGTTGTCCGTGCTGCTGCTGGCGCTGATACTTCAGATCAGCACTGCAGCTGCCCGTCCTTCAAAAACCTTGGTGCTGCTCGTGCCCATGCTGCTGCTGGCCGCCGCATCCCTGACCCATTTGCGCCGTGGCGCTGCCAATCTGCTCGATGCCTTTACGCTGACGCTGTTCACCCTGACGGCAGGCTTTGTCTGGCTAGGATGGGTCGCCATGCATTTCGGCTGGCCGGCAGCGCTAGCGCAAACCGTCACCCGCCTCGAGCCCGGCTTTAGCACGCCGCTCACCTTGCTGCCGCCCGCCATTGCTTTTCTGTTAACGATCGGCTGGTTTGTTCTCATGCGCAACATCCCACGCTCACCCGTGCGCGGCATTCAGCACTGGTTCACGGGCATCACGTTGATCTGGGCGCTGGTCGTCGCACTCTGGCTGCCCTGGATCGATCACGGCATGAGTTTCACACGACTAGGCAACCAACTGGCCTCCCAGCTAGATACTGCCGGTTGTGTGGCCACCTACAAAGTCGATGATGATGCCCGAGCCGCGCTGGCTTACCAGCTAAAGCGTGATCTGCCCCGTGCCCGCCTGAATGCCAGCAAAAATTGCGCGTGGTTACTGGTGGAAGCGCCGGGCAATCAGCCTGAAGTCAGGCTGCCCAATGGCTGGGAAGGTGCCAACAAAGTCTGGGCCGGCCATCGCCGCGGCAACCGCGCCGAACGCTACACGCTCTATCGTCGCGCGGCGGTCCCTACGTCACCAAGCGCCTCAAGCACGCTCAATCAGCCTTGATAAAATTAGTCCGGTAAAACCGCAGTTCGTCGATCGATTCGTGAATATCGGCCAGTGCCGTATGTGCGCTGGTCTTTTGCACCTGCCCCGCCAGATCCGGTCGCCAGCGTCGGCAGAGCTCCTTGAGCGTGCTGACATCCAGGTTGCGGTAATGAAACCAATCGATCAGTTCAGGCATGTACCGCGCCATGAAGCGACGGTCCTGACAGATCGAGTTGCCGCACATAGGGCTGATGCCCTTACCGACCCAGGCCTGCATGAATTCGATCGCGGCTATCTCAACGGCACGCATATCCATGGCCGATTCGCGCACGCGTTGCGTCAAGCCCGAAGCCCCATGCGTTTTCGTGTTCCAGTCGTCCATAGCAGCCAGCACGGCATCCGGCTGATGCACGGCCCACGACGGCGATTCCGCCACCACTTGGAGGTCAGCATCGGTGACCACCATCGCCAACTCCAGAATCGTGTCCGAATCCGGATTCAAGCCGGTCATTTCCATATCTAGCCAGACCAGACGGCGTTGATCGATTGCCATGCTCATTTACCTCAATAACATTCATTCGCGCAGCGCAAATTGCGTCTGCTCACGATAAGATTCGGCATTGTGTCACAACTCAGTTTTCCGATGTCCAATATCACGCTCGCCTTTCTTGCCCTGGTTCTCGTTAATCTAATGATCCGCTTCTGGCTCTGCCAACGGCAGATTCGATCGGTGCGCGCTCATGCTTCGCAAGTGCCCGTCGCCTTCAGCGATCAGATTGCACTGGCCGATCACCAGAAGGCCGGCGCTTACACCAGTGCCAAAATGGCACTGGCACAGACCCAACTCCTGGTCGAATCGGCCTGGTTGCTTTTGCTGACCCTGGGCGGCGGCATCAACCTGCTCTACGGCATTGCGGCCGTATGGGCACCGGCTGATTCACTCATCCTGAGCGGTTTGATCTTCCTTGCGCTGCTCGGTCTCGTTTCAGGCATCATCGATCTTCCTTTCACGATCTACCGCCAGTTCGGTATCGAAACGCGTTTCGGCTTCAACCGCATGACACCGGGCCTGTTTATCAGCGACCTCATCCGCAGCACGCTCGTTGGCGCGCTAATCGCAGGCCCGATCCTCGCGCTGCTGCTCTGGTTGCTGCAGGATGCCGGCCCCAACAGTTGGCTCTGGGCCTGGCTGGCCTGGATGGGCTTTAATGCGCTGCTGTTATTTCTCTACCCCGTCCTCATCGCACCGCTGTTCAACAAGTTCACGCCCATGCCGGAATCCGCCCACAAGGCCAAGCTGGAGGCATTGCTGCAACACTGTCAGTTCAACGCAAGCGGTCTCTTCGTCATGGATGGTTCGCGCCGCTCAGCGCATGCCAACGCCTACTTCACCGGCTTTGGC
>CAZSAE010000016.1:0-20023 GCA_964604765.1 uncultured Dechloromonas sp.
CGAACACGTTCGGATAACGCTTGTGTTGCAGCGTGAACTTGTCGACTTCCAGCCAACCACCCGATGCCATGGGCCCTTCCTTGATCGAAAGCGCACTATTCTTGATCACATCCGGTGCGCGCATGGGCGGTACCGCATGAATGAAGTCATAACCCAGCTCGGTCCGCTCACCGGCCTGATTGGCAAAGGTGGC
Organism: uncultured Dechloromonas sp.; assembly: GCA_964604765.1. Lineage (GTDB taxonomy): Bacteria > Pseudomonadota > Gammaproteobacteria > Burkholderiales > Rhodocyclaceae > Fluviibacter. The sequence continues at coordinate 194 of CAZSAE010000016.1, forward strand.
GCGCCGGGCGCCAATGTCGATGGCCACCAGCTTGCTGTGATAAACGATGGGAATATCTTTTTTCGACCAGCGCGCCACCACATTCTCGGCGACTTTGGGCACGCTGAAAATATTGCCGATGGCCGAATGAAAACTCACCTTGCTGCGCTCACGCGTGCCGGCCTGACGCAGCCGATCATCGACCATGAAGGTCATCTTCAATGGCGCACCCGCACATTTTAGCGGCGTAGCGGGTAAGGTCATGATGGCGTCGCCGCCCTTTTGACGAAAAGCGTCCATGGCATGCCAGGTTGCCTCGGCTGCTTGCGGGCTCGGATAAATACAGCCCAGACCATGGCTACCGATCATGTTGGTATCCATGCCTTCGATTTGCGCAAAATCGAGATGCAAACCAGTCGCCACCACCAGGAAATCATAAGGAATCCGTGTTGCTGCATCGGTAACGACGACCTGCGCATCCGCGTCCACCTCAGTCGCCATCTCCTGAACCCAGTTCACCCCCGCCGGTTGAAACTCGCTATTACGGTCCGCCACCTTGCTGACCGGCCAGATCCCCGTGCCGACCAGCGTGTAACCAGGCTGGTAATTGTGAATTTCTTTGCGGTCGACGATGGTGATTTGGGCACCATCCAATTCGCGCACCAGCCGGTTGGCCACGGCGAGTCCACCGAGCCCACTGCCCAGAATCACAATACGTGCCGAGGTTTTAAGCGCGGCCTGCACCGGTGCGCTGCCGCTGGCCAGGGCAACCGCCACCGGGGCACCGACCATGCCGGCAAGGACACGGCGGCGCATAGGCATCTCCAGCATGGGTTTCTTAACAGGTTGATCGCTCATGTCTCACCTCCTGGCAACGATGAATGCAACGATAGTTAATTTATTCATATCCTATCGCAAAATAAAATAACGTGTTTGATCGCCCCGACACCCGCGCTTGGCACGCGCTCAGCCGCCGTGACAGCCACAACCGCACCCCTCATCGCAACATTGCGTTGCCCCTGTTTGTGTAAACTTTGTCACGCACCGTGTATTTACGATTTGTTCACCTGGATATCTTCACCCTATGACGACACGCCGCATTGATGAGGCTTTGCTCAATCAAACCAGCCAGACAGCAGCCGCTTCGGATCGCCTACGCAAAAACGCCAACTTTCATCCGGCAGACGACTTTCCAGCGCATCGGCTCATCAACGCCATGCAGCCGGGTTCCTACGTCCGTCCGCACCGTCACCTGGATGCGAACAAGGACGAAAGTATCGTGGTGTTGCGCGGCCGCTTCGGCTACCTGAGTTTTGCCGATGACGGCACGGTCGTCGAGGCGCTGACCTTATCGGCGCATGGCCCCGTATTCGGCGTCGATATTCCGCACGGCACCACGCACACGCTGTTGGCGCTGCAACCCGACAGCGTCTTCTTCGAAGCCAAGGCCGGTCCCTTCGTGCCGCTCAGCGATGCGGAAATCGCCCCTTGGTCACCCGCCGAAGGCACGCCGGCGGCGGCCGCACTCTGGCAGACATGGCGCACCCGCTTCGAATGACGAGCCTGTTTTGACCGACCCCGCCGCGCTCAAAGCTCTGATCGCCCGCGAAGCCGAACAACTCGGCTTCAGCGGCGTTCGCATCGGCCCCGCGCGCGTGCCCGACAACGCGCGCGCCCAACTTGATGCCTGGTTGCATGAAGGTTGTCACGGCAGCATGGATTACATGGCACGCCACGCGGCGTTGCGCAAACATCCGGAGCAGTTGGTGCCCGGCGCGCTCACGGTCATCAGTGTGCGATTGACTTATTGGCCGACAGAGGCCAAACCGGCCGATCAACAACTGGCCGATCCGGATGCCGCTTACGTATCGCGTTATGCCCTGGGGCGCGACTATCACAAGGTCATTCGCAATCGCTTACAGCGTCTGGCCGATCATCTGACGGCGGCGGCTGGCAGCGTCACTTATCGAGTCTTCACAGACTCGGCGCCAATTATGGAAGTCGCGTTGGCCACCCAGGCCGGGCTGGGCTGGGTCGGCAAGCATACGCTTTCACTCGACCGTCAGGGTTCCTGGCACTTTCTTGGCGAGATCCTCTGCGATCTGCCGTTAATACATGATGAACGGACGGCGTCGCATTGCGGCGACTGCACGCGCTGTATCGACCATTGCCCCACAGGTGCGATCACAGCACCCTACCGGGTCGACGCCCGCCGTTGCATCAGTTATCTGACCATCGAACATGACGGCGCGATTCCCATCGAATTGCGCAAAGCCATGGGTAATCGGATTTACGGTTGCGATGACTGTCAGCTGGTCTGTCCGTGGAATCGATTCAGCCCCGAAGGCGACGCCGAATTCAAGCCGCGTCATCAGCTGGATGCCGCCACACTCACGGAACTGTTTGCCTGGAACGAAGAAGAATTCCTTAGCCGCTTCGCCGGCAGCCCGATCCGCCGCATCGGTTATAAACGCTGGCAACGCAATCTGGCCGTCGCCCTCGGCAACGCCACGCCCACGATCGAACACATCCGGGCGCTCAAAGAAAAAAGCGCCCAACCGATCTATGCGAGCCCCCTGGTTCGGGAGCATATCGATTGGGCGCTGGCGCAACTCACCGCTGCGGATTGAAGCGGCGCCGCGTCAGAAGAACAATTTACTTGCTGTCGGTTTTAGCGCTCGTGCCGCAGGAGCCGGTCTTGCAACCGAAAATGCTGTAAGCCGGGCAGAAACGGAACAAGCCCGTCAGCAGCGGCACCACGCCGATATAACCCCAGGCACCGATGTTGTCCGTTGCCGCAAGGCCGATCAACACGAGACCGACCACGATACGCAAGACACGGTCCAAACCACCAACGTTCTGAATCATTTTGCTCTCCTTGATGAATGACACGCTCTTTATACACCATAGGCTGATATTATATACAATTATATAACTTAGCAATTCAACAAAAGGAGTCAATGATGTCTGAAAAATCCTTCAAAACCGTGACACAGTCGCTGAGCAAGGGCCTTGCCCAATTTCGCGCCGAAGTCCCGGAGGTTCAGGCCGGTTTCAGCGCACTGCATCAGGCATCGATGAAAGACGGCGCGCTCGACGCCAAAACCAAAGAACTCATCGCGTTGGGTATTGGCGTAGCCGCCCGCTGCGATGGCTGCATCGGCTTCCATACCCAGGCGCTTATCAAGCTCGGTGTGACCAAAGCCGAGTTGGCCGAAATGCTCGGCGTAGCTGTCATGATGGGCGGTGGCCCGTCGCTGATGTATGCCGGTGAGACGATGCGCGCCTATGAAGAATTCGGCGGCAAGTAATTAATTCTGCCACTGACAGCGCCCTACTTCGTTGCAACGGGCTCGCTCCCTCGCCTATCCACGTGATATGTCTTGATCGCTGTGCGCGTTTCGCCTCGTAGAGCATCTGTCAGCAACAGAATTCAGCTATTTCGAGGCTTAAATTTTTTTGCGCCAGACTGCCGCGAAGAACCCGTCCGTATTGTGACGGTGCGGCAGTAGCTGCAAACCGGGCAGACCGTCCTCGCTACGCGTCACGGCATCGGCCGGCAGGTCAATGCCGACGGCGGCCAATTGCTGGACCGGGTCGATGACCTCGAACTCCGGGTGTCGCACAGTAAAGGCCTGCTGAATCGCACCGTTTTCCTGATTGAGCAGACTACAGGTCGCATAGACCAGCACGCCGCCCGGGCGCACCAAGGGTGCCGCCGCTGCCAGAATCTTCGTCTGCATCTCGGTGAGCTCTGTCACACCCGCTGCCGTTTGCCGCCACTTCAGATCCGGATTACGACGCAAGGTACCGGTACCCGAGCACGGCGCATCGACCAACACCCGGTCGAATTTGCCGGCCAGGCGCTGTATACGATCGTCGCGTTCATGCGCGAGACGAATCGCCTGTACGTTCGACAAACCGGCACGCGCCACGCGCGGCCCCAGTTTTGCCAGCCGCTTCTCCGAAATATCGGTGGCGTATAAACGGCCGGTGTTCTTCATGAGCGCGCCCATGAGCAGCGTTTTACCGCCGGCGCCGGCGCAAAAATCCAGCACCATCTCGCCGCGTTTAGGCGCCAACAGGGCGACGAGCAACTGACTGCCCTCATCCTGGACTTCCATGTCGCCCTTCTCGAAGGCCGGATGTCGCTGAATGGCTGGCTTGCCTTCGACGCGCATGCCCCAGGGCGAATACGGCGTCTCCTGGGCAACGATGCCGTGCTTTTCCAGCTGCGCCAGAATTTCCGAGCGTTTGGCGCGTAGGGGATTGATGCGCAGATCGAGCGGGGCCGGTTGCAACAACGCGCGCGCCAACGCATCACGTTCGGAATCCGGCATCGCCGACAGTGCCGCCTCAAGCCACTCGGGCCACTCATGGCGTACGGCCGGCGTGACGGTCTCCGATTTTGCCTGACCGGCGGCCTTGAGACGCGCGAACCATTCGGTCTCATCACCCTTGAGCAGGTGTTCGATTTCGCGCAGGTTGCGGCTTTGCAAACGCACCAATGCGGCCAGCACCAGATAACGCGCTTCGTGACCCTCGGGGGGAGCGGAACGACCGACCACGTCACGTAGGCTAGCCAGATGACGCAACACGGCGTAGATCAGCTCGGCCAGACGCCCGCGATCGGTATGCCCCAGTTCGCGATGTGTTTTGAAGTACTGCGATAGCACGCCGTCCGCCGGACGCTCGAAGCGGAGCACTTCGGCCAGCAGACTGATCGCCTGCCCGATGAATGGGCGCGGCAATGCCTGTTCGGCCGGACTCTTCGGCGGCAGCTCTTTGTGCCCCGATGCCGATTTACGAGCAGGACGGGTATTTGCAGACGACTTGCGACCAACGGTTTTTTTATTCATAGCATCATTCCATCATCGGCGCAGTGATCGGCAGCTCCGACTGCCGCGCCCGTGCCACGCGAACCCGCTCGCCGATAATATGCAAACGGTTTTCGGCGAACCAGCGAACAGCCTGCGGATAAAGCCGATGCTCGAGAGCCAGCACGCGTGCAGCCAGGGTTTCAGCATCATCGTCATCGTGCACCGGCACCGCCGCCTGCACGATGATCGGACCATGATCGAGCTCGGCCGTGACAAAGTGCACCGTACAGCCATGCAGTCGCACTCCTGTATCGAGTGCACGCTGATGCGTATGCAGGCCGGTGAACGACGGAAGCAAGGAGGGATGAATATTAATAATGCGGCCGGCGTAGTGCGCCACAAAACCCGGCGTCAAAATCCGCATGAAGCCGGCCAGGATGACCAGATCGGGCGCATAGGCGTCGACCGCAGCTTGCAATGCCTGGTCGTAGCTGGCGCGATCCGGATAATCGGCATTCGGTACGACCGACACAGGTATCCCCGCGTCGCGTGCCAGTTGTAAGCCCGCCGCTTCGGCCTTGTTGGAGACCACCCCGACGACCATCGCCGGATAATCCGATGCCCGAGTCGCTTGCAGAATGGCCGAGAGATTGCTGCCGCGTCCGGAAATCAGCACGACGCAACGGGTTTTCATCGTGGTCATGAATCAAAGACCCGTCGGTGTTTCTGCTTTACCGGCGGCACGCGCTCGCAAATAGGCGATGATGCCCGGCAGAATCGACAAAAAAATGATCAGCAGAATCACCGCCGTCAGATTGTTCTTAACCAGCGGAATATTGCCGAACAGATAGCCGGCCACGGTGAGCGAGACCACCCACAGCACGCCACCCGAAACGTTATACGTCAGAAAGCGTTTCGCCTGCATACCGCTGAAGCCGGCGACAAACGGCGCCATGGTGCGCACGATCGGCAGAAAACGGGCAATGACGATGGTCTTCGGACCATGCTTTTCAAAGAAGTGCTGCGTGTACTGAAGTTTTTCCGGGCTGATCAAGCGCGTCCGATGGATCAGTGCGTCACCGAACCAGCGGCCCACCGAGTAATTGACGGCGTCGCCCAGAATCGCTGCGACAACGAGCAGGACGATCAGCAACGGCAAGCTCATGCCTTCGGTCACGCACAACGCGCCGGCCACGAACAGCAATGAGTCGCCCGGCAGAAACGGTGCGACAACCACGCCCGTCTCGGTAAAAATAATGGCAAATAACAAAGCATAGACCCAGTCGCCATACTGCTGCACAAAAAACAGCAGGTGCTTGTCCAGATGCAGCACCAGATCAGCAAACGAGGTCAGCCATTCCATACGGGGTCTTTCGCGCTGGAAAAGAACGCCCCAGCAAAGGAACGCCCCAGCAAAGTCACAAAAGCGCTATTTTAGCCGATCCCACTATAATCTCGGGCATGGATGCGCCTTTCCCCACCGACCAGCAACCCACGGTCTCACAGCCCACCGTCTTACAGCCCACCATCCGCGCCCTGCCCGATCATCTGATCAGCCAGATCGCCGCCGGCGAAGTCGTAGAACGCCCGTCTTCGGTGCTCAAGGAGTTGCTCGAAAACGCCATCGATGCCGGCAGCACGCGCATTCGTGTCGATCTCGAAGAAGGCGGCATGCGTCTAATTCGCGTTGCCGACAACGGTTGCGGCATCGAACAGGGGCAGCTTGGCCTGGCGTTGACTAGGCACGCCACGTCCAAGATCCGCTCACTCGACGACCTCGAACGGGTGGCCACCATGGGCTTTCGCGGTGAAGCCCTGGCGGCGATTGCCAGCGTATCGCGTCTCACGCTGATCAGCGCCGCGCGCCACAGCGACCACGCCTGGCGCATCACGGCCGACGGCGAACTCACGCCGGACGCCCTACCCGCCGGCACGATCGTTGAAATGCGCGATCTGTATTTCAACACCCCCGCCCGGCGCAAATTTCTGAAGAGCGCCGCAACCGAGCAGGCGCATTGCATGGACGCCATCCGCCGCCAGGCGTTGGCGCACCCCGAGATCGGTTTCACGGTCAGCCGCGACGGCAAACAAGCGCATCTGTGGCCGGCAGACACGCAGGAAGCACGAATCCGTCAGGTGCTCGGCGACGATTTTCTCAAAGCCTGTCGCCCGGTCGACCTGGGTAACGACCTGCTGCAGTTGCGCGGCTGGGCGATGATCCCCACGGCGATTCTGTCGGAGCGCGAAGCGCAACACACCTTCGTCAACGGTCGTTACGTCCGCGACAAGGTGATCCAGCATGCCATCCGCGAAGCCTATCGCGACCAGCTGCACGGCAGTCGCCAACCTGGCTGCTGCCTGTTTCTGAGCATCGACCCGGCCCTCGTCGATGTCAACGTCCACCCGGCCAAAACCGAAGTGCGGTTCCGCGACAGCCGCGCCGTCCATCAGTTCATCTATCACGCGCTCAAACAGGTATTGGCCGTGAGTACCGAGGCCGCACCGTCGATCACGCTGGAGCGCATCGTGCGTGGCGCATCTCAGGCGCCGAGTTATCAGCAGGGGCTGGGACTGAATCGCCATCTGGCCCAGAGTGAACAATCGCGCGCCCCCTACCAATCGGGGGCAGCGCCCACGCACGCGGACGTCAATGCCGCCATGGCCTGGCAGGCGCCCGCGTCCGCATCGACAAACCACGATGTCGACATACCACCTTTGGGCTTCGCCATCGGCCAGCTGCACGACCGTTACATTGTCGCGCAGAATGCGCAGGGCATGATCCTCGTCGATCAGCACGCCGCACACGAACGCGTGCTCTATGAAAAACTCAAAACCAGTTGCGGCCTAAACGCACCGGCACGGCAACCCTTGTTGATTCCCGTCTCGGTCAGCCTGAGCGATCTGGATATCGCCACCTGGCAGGACCAACCCGCAGCGCTGACCGAGCTGGGTTTTGAAATCTCCGAAGCCGGGCCAAACACTCTGGTCGTCCGTCAGGTCCCCGCTGGCCTGGGCAAAATCGACGCTGCGGCGCTGCTCAAAGAACTGCTCCACACCATGCAGACATCGCCGGCACAGGCCACCCTCAGCACGCGACAGGAACGCCTGCTCGGCACCTGTGCCTGTCACGCGGCGATTCGTGGTCAACACAGTCTGAGCCTGATCGAGATGAACGCGCTACTGCGCCAGATGGAAGCGACGGAACGCGCTGACCAGTGCAACCATGGCCGCCCGACCTGGATCCTCGTTGATCTGCCGGCCATCGACGCCCTCTTCTTGCATGGGCGCTAATACGGCATCACTGCCGCCGGCGATTCTGCTGCTCGGTCCCACGGCCAGCGGCAAAACGGACCTCGCGCTGCAACTGGTTGATCGATTCGCCGATCAATACCCCATCGACCTCATCAGCGTCGATTCAGCACTCGTTTTCAAAGACATGAACATCGGCACCGCCAAGCCCGACGCCGATACCCTGCGCCGTTATCCGCACGCACTCGTCGATATCATTACGCCGGAAGAAAGCTATTCGGCTGCCCGCTTTCGCGATGACGCGCTAGCCGCGATGGCGGCCAGCACGGCGCGTGGGCGCATCCCGCTGCTGGTCGGCGGCACCATGCTCTACGTCAAAGCGTTGCTTGAAGGCCTCTCCGATCTACCGCAAGCTAACCCGCAACTCCGCGCCGAGATCGACCTCCGCGCCCGAGAACACGGCTGGCCAGCCATTCATCAGGAGTTGATGAACCTGGATCCGGTCACCGCCGCGCGACTGGCGTCCAACGATTCTCAACGCATTCAGCGCGCACTGGAAATCTGTCTGCTCAGCGGTCGCCCCGCCTCGGCACTCTATGCCGAACAACAGCAGCAATCCGCGCCGCCCTACCGTTTTCTGTCGCTGGCATTACTTCCGAGCGACCGCGCCTGGCTGCACGAGCGTATCGCACTGCGTTTCAAACTCATGCTGCAACAGGGCTTGGTCGAGGAAGTCGAAGCGCTGCGTGCCAAATACACGCTTAATGCCGATCTACCCTCGATGCGCTGTGTCGGTTATCGCCAGGCCTGGGAGGTTTTGGAAAACACCTTAGCCGCCAACGAACTGGAAGAACGCGGCATCTATGCCACCCGGCAACTGGCCAAGCGTCAGATCACCTGGCTCACCAATTCAATTGCTTGCGAAAAATTTGACTGCCTGCAAAACAACAACGCCGACCTCATCGGTCGGCGCGTTGCGGCGTTTCTGAAGGCCTAATTAGACAACAACAGTCGGCGCTTCACCCGGCTCGCTGGCGCGGATCACGCCAATACGACTCACTTGCTCGCCATGTTCGGCCAGCACCTTGGTGGCGGCGTCGGCGTTTTCCGGGGCCACCACGATGACCATGCCGATACCACAGTTGAAGACGCGGTGCATTTCATCGTCGGCGACGCCACCGGCTTCCTGCAGCCAGTTGAACAGCGCCGGACGCTCCCAGCTGTTACGTTGAATCTCGGCGGTCAGCCCCGCTTGCAGAATACGCGGCACATTTTCGGTGATACCGCCGCCGGTGATGTGAGCCAGGCCCTTGATGGCGCCGGGCAGTGCGGCAAAGGCCGCGAGAACCGGCTTCACATAAATACGCGTCGGCGCCATGACGCGATCGCCCAACGTAACGTCATCCAGCAGATCACTCGGCTGAGCGCCGCTGCGCTCGATGATCTTGCGGATCAGCGAGTAGCCGTTCGAGTGGGCGCCGCTGGAAGCGAGGCCCAGCACAACGTCGCCAGCCTTGATGTTCTTCCCGTCGATGATTTGTGATTTTTCAACGGCGCCGACGGCAAAACCAGCCAGATCGTATTCGCCGGCCGGATACATATCGGGCATCTCGGCGGTTTCGCCGCCGATCAGCGCGGCGCCGGCCAGTTCACAGCCCTTGGCGATGCCGCCAACGACGGCGGCGGCGGTATCCACATCGAGCTTGCCGCAGGCAAAGTAATCAAGGAAGAAGAGCGGTTCAGCGCCCTGCACCAGAATGTCGTTGACGCTCATGGCGACCAGATCCTGGCCGATGGTGTCGTGGCGATTCCAGGCGAAGGCCAGGCGCAGCTTGGTACCCACGCCATCGGTGCCCGAAACCAGCACCGGCTCCTTGTATTTTTTCGAGACCTCGAACATCGCGCCGAAGCCACCGATACCCGCCATGACGCCTTCGCGCATGGTGCGCTTGGCCAGCGGCTTGATGCGCTCGACCAGTTCGTCGCCGGCTTCCATATCCACGCCAGCGTCCCGATAAGAAAGGCCGCCGCCAGCTTTGGCGTCGTGAGCAGCAAACAATCGGCGGGAGGGGTTCAGCGGGAGCGGGCAAAACATGAGCATTCCTCAAGCAAAGTTGGGCGCAATGCCGTGTAAAATGGCGGCTTGCGGCCGTTAGGCCTAAATTGTACCCGATCGAGACCTTCTCTTGCCCCTCCTGCCTTTCGAGCAGGCGCCCATGCAACAACTGCTGCTGAACCTACTACCGGAACCCACACCGTCACTGAGCCATTTTCTGCCCGGTGACAATACGGAGTTGCTCAATGCGCTACTGCAGTGGCAGGATAGCCCGCAAACCTATCCGGGTAATCTTTTCGTGATCTGGGGCGCGAGCGGCGCCGGCAAATCCTTTCTCTGCCGCTGTCTGGTCGAAAACGGCTTTGCACCGCTTCAGCTGGCGCAACCGTCATTACCCCCGATGCAAACCGGCTGGCTGCTCGACGATGCCCACCAGCTCGACGCAACCGGCCAGCAGGATCTGTTCCGTCAGTTGATTCATCTGGCACAGACTAACGAACGGCTGTTGGTCACGATGGATGTCGCACCCGATATGCAACGCGGGCTGCGTGAAGACGTACGCACCCGGCTCGGCGCCGGACACATCTACCGCCTGACGCCGCTCAACGAAAGTCAGCAACGCGCGCTGCTGGCCCAACGCGCACAGCTGCGCGGCTGGCAACTCACCGACGACGTTCTGGATACGCTGTATCAACGAGCGCCGCGCGATCTGTCGAGCCTGACGCGCCTGATCGAACGACTGGACCAGCTTTCGCTGGAGCAGAAACGTCGCATCACGCTGCCGTTGCTGCGTACCGCGCTGACCGAAACCAACACCCTTTTTTGATTGGTCGCCATGACTGCACAACCCCATCTCGCGCTTTTCGATCTGGACAACACCCTGCTCGGTGGCGACTCCGATTTTGAATGGGCGCAGTTCCTGATCAAGCAGGGCGTCGTCGATCCCGAACTGCAGGCCGCCAAGAACGCCCAGTTCTACGCCGACTACAAAGCCGGCACGCTCGACATCCACGCCTTCCTAGACTTTCAGCTGGCGCCGCTGGCACGTCATCCGCGCGCACAGCTCGATGCCTGGCACCGTGAGTTCATGGCCGAACACATCCGCCCGATCATGCTGGCCAACGCCCGCGCGCTGGTTCAAAGGCACCTGGATCTGGGGCATCTATGTGCCATCGTCACGGCCACCAATGCCTTCGTCACCGGCGACATCGCCCGCGCCTTCGGCATCCCGCATCTAATCGCCACCATCCCCGGCATCCGGGACGGCCAATTCACGGGCAAATCGGTCGGCACGCCATCCTTTCAACGCGGTAAGATCGAACGCGTCGAAGCCTGGCTGGAATCGCTGGGCTTGTGGCAAGGCAGTTTCGCCCAACGCTGGTTCTACAGCGACTCGCACAACGACCTGCCGCTGCTGGCGTGGTCGACCCACCCCGTCGCCGTCGATGCCGACGACACGCTCACGACCCAAGCCACCCTTGCCGGCTGGCCGGTCATCACCCTGCGGGACGACACGCCGCCCGCCGATATTTTCAAGCAGATCGGACTCGCCGGATGATTCGCCGTTTCGTCAAAAAACTCTTTCAGAAACCCGGTCATCCGACGCGGCGCATAGAACCGGAAATCATTCCAGTTAAAAAACACGGCATCACACACGACATGCTGAGCCGTGGCGCCGAACGTGTCTGCGAAGACCTGGAGCGCGCCGGTTATCAAGCCTTCGTGGTCGGCGGCGCCGTGCGCGATCTGCTGCTCGGGCGCGACCCCAAGGACTTCGACATCGCGACCAACGCCACGCCGGAGCAAGTCAAACGCGTCTGCCGTCGGTCGCGCATCATCGGACGGCGCTTCCAGATCGTGCATGTCATGGTCGGACAGGAACTCATCGAAGTCACCACTTTCCGTGCGCTGCATGATGACGATACCGCTACCGACGCCCACGGGCGCGTGCTGCGCGACAACACCTTCGGCTCGCAGGCCGACGACGCCGCACGCCGCGACTTTACAGTCAACGCGCTGTATTACGACCCGTACGACGAAACGATTCACGATTACCACCACGGCTTTGCCGACCTCAAAGCCGGCAAGCTGTGCATGATCGGTGACCCCGAAGTGCGTTACCGCGAAGATCCGGTGCGCATGCTGCGCGCCGTGCGTCTGGGCGCCAAACTCGGGCTCGAGATCGACGCGGCCACGCGCAAACCCATCCGCAGCATGGCGCCGCTGCTCGATCACGTGCCGCCGGCGCGACTGTTCGACGAAATGCTCAAACTGCTCACTTGCGGCGACGCCTTGGCCTGTCTCAAGCGCCTGCGCGCCGAAGGCCTGCACCACGGCGTGCTACCGCTGCTTGATGTGATTCTGGAACAACCCCTGGGCGAACGCTTCGTCGTCCAGGCGCTGACCAACACCGACCAGCGCATTCGCGAAGGCAAATCGATTTCGCCGGGCTTCCTGTTCGCCGCCCTGCTCTGGCATGAAGTGCTGGCCAACTGGAACCAGCGCAAAGCAAACGGCGAAGTCAGTATTCCGGCGCTGTTCGCCGCCATGAGCGACGTGCTCGACCGCCAGGCCGAAAAGCTCGCCATCACCAAACGTCTGGTCGGCGACATCAAGGAGATCTGGTCGCTGCAACCGCGTTTCGAACAACGCAGCGGCAAGCGCCCTTATGCGCTGCTCGGTCACCCCCGCTTCCGCGCTGGTTACGACTTCATGCTGCTGCGCGCGGAATCTGGCGAAATCGACTACGACTTGGCCGACTGGTGGACCGCCTTCAACGAGGGCGACCACAACGATCAGGAAAGCCTGATCGCCAGCGCCCCGCGCGACACAGCGCCCGCCAAAAAACGTCGACGCAGCAGCACTAGCCGGCGCCGACGCGGCCAGAGCGGCGAATCGTCGAGTGCGTCCAACGCTCCCGACAATAGCGCCAGCTAATGAATCAAGTCCAGCCATCGCATCGGGCGGCACTGGCTGTCCTGGGACTGGGCGCCAACCTGGGCGACCCGGTGACGACCCTGCGCGCCGCAGTCGACACGCTGCGCACGCAGCTGCAGACCAGCGATTGGCGCATCTCGCCGTTTTACCGCTCGGCCCCTGTCGGCGCCGACGCCGCACAGCCCGACTACGTCAACGCCGTCGCCGTCTGCCAAACCACCCTAACGCCCGAAGCGCTGATGCAATGGTTATTGGATACGGAACGTCACTTCGGCCGCGATCGTAGCCACGATGTTGCGCGCAACGCGCCACGCACGCTCGATCTGGATTTGCTGCTCTATGACGATGTACGCATACACACGCCCCTACTGACTTTGCCGCATCCGCGCTTGCACGAGCGCGCCTTTGTGCTGCGCCCGCTGCTCGATCTGCTGCCGGACGCCCAGCTGCCCGAGCTTGGCCGACTCGATGCGTATCTGCCCGCCGTCGCCGATCAGGCCATCGCCCGCCTGCCGGACTGACGCCAGGGGTTGCCCTAAATCATCAGCTGTGTATCCTAGATAATTCTCAGCCATTATTGAGTTCGAATTCGCATGTCTGCCCAAACCGCCCAGCGACGTCTGACGCCCATGGATCTTGCCCGCCAACGCGAACGCGGCGAGAAGATTGTCATGCTGACCTGCTATGACGCCACCTTCGCCCGCGTGGCCGAAGCCAGCGGCGTCGATGCGCTGCTGATCGGCGATTCGCTCGGCATGGTGTTGCAGGGCCACGACTCCACGTTGCCAGTATCGCAGGCCGACATGATCTATCACACCGGCTGCGTCGCACGCGGTTGCGAGCGCCCGCTCATCATCGCCGACATGGCCTTCGGCACCTATCAGGAAAGCCCGGAACTGGCCTTCCGCAATGCGGCGCAACTCATGGCGGCCGGTGCGCAGATGGTCAAAATCGAAGGCGGCCGCGAGATGGCAGCCACGACGGCCTTCCTGACGGCGCGCGGCATCCCGGTCTGCGGTCACATTGGTCTGACGCCCCAATCCGTCTTTCAGCTCGGCGGTTATCGCGTGCAAGGCCGCGCCGACGGCGACCGCGAACGTCTGCTGGCCGACGCCATGGCGTTGGAAGAAGCCGGCGCCAGCCTGCTCGTGCTCGAAGCCATGCCGGCTAAGGTGGCCGACTTCGTGACCAATCATCTGCAGATCCCGACCATCGGCATCGGCGCCAGCGCCCACTGTTCGGGCCAGGTGCTCGTCTTGCACGACATGCTCGACATTGCGCCGGGCAAGAAGCCGCGCTTCGTCAAGAACTTCATGGCCGGTAAGGATTCCGTGGCAGCCGCCATCACCGCCTATGTGAGCGAAACCCGTGCCGGCACTTTCCCCGGCCCAGATCAGCAATACCCGGACTAACCGATGCAAATCCACGCCACCGTCGACGCGCTGCGTTTGGCGCTGAACGAGGTTCGCCGTGCCGGCCAGACCATCGCCTTCGTGCCCACCATGGGCAACCTGCATGCCGGACACATCAGCCTCATGCGGCAAGCGCGCGCACACGCCGACCTCGTCGTCGCCAGTATCTTCGTCAACCGTTTGCAGTTCGGCCCCAACGAAGATTTCGACCAATATCCGCGGACCTTTGACGCCGATTGTGCCCAGCTGCGCGAAGCCGGCGTCGAGGTGCTGTTCGCGCCGACCGAAGCCGATCTGTACCCGGAGCCGCAGACCTACACGGTCGAGCCCCCCGACATTCAGTTCATGCTCGAAGGCGAATGTCGCCCCGGCCACTTCCGCGGCGTCGCCACCGTCGTCATGAAACTGTTCCAGATCGTGCAGCCCGATGTTGCACTGTTTGGCAAAAAGGATTACCAGCAGCTCATGGTGCTGCGGAACATGAGCCGTCAGTTCATGCTGCCAATCAAAATCGTGGGCGGCGAAACGGTCCGCGCCGACGACGGTCTGGCTCTGTCGTCACGTAATGGCTACCTGAGCCCGGCCGAACGCGCCGAAGCGCCACGTCTACATCGTTGCCTGCAAAATATCCGCCAGGCCGTCCTGGCCGGCGACAAAAACTATACGGCGCTGTGCCAAAACGCCATCGATGAACTCGCCAACCACGGTTGGCAAACCGATTACATCAGCGTGCGCCGCCAGCAAGATCTGGCGCCGGCCGGCCCGGAGGATCGCGATCTGGTCGTCGTCGCCGCTTCGCGCCTGGGCACCCCCCGCCTTCTGGACAACCTAGAGATCCGAACCGATTGATTTATATGGGTTTTTTAGGCTAATTTTCCAGTAAAAAAAATGGTTGACAGGCATAAATTGACGCGACACAATGCGATTTCTTTTGCCGATTAGGGTTAAGAAACCATGCAACGAACCATGCTCAAGTCGAAGCTGCACCGCGTGACCACCACGCATGCGGAATTGCACTATGAGGGCTCTTGCGCCATCGACGAAGATCTCCTCGACGCAGCCAATATCCGCGAATACGAGCAGATTGACATCTGGAACATCAACAATGGCGAGCGCTTCACGACCTATGCCATCCGCGGCCAACGCGGTTCGGGCATCATTTCGGTCAATGGTTCGGCCGCGCGCCGCGCTGCGCCCGGCGATCTGCTGATCATTGCCACCTTTGCCGTCTACAACGAAGTGGAGTTGGCCAACTACGCACCGCAGCTGGTGTATGCCGACGCCAACAACCGTATCGCCCGTATCGGCAACGGTATTCCAGCACAGGCCGCTTAAATACCAACGGGTCCAATCCGAACCCGTCAAACAGGAGACAGACATGCCGCTCACCGTACGCCAGTTGCTGGATCGTAAATCGTCCGGCATTTATTCGATTCGCCCCGATGCTTCGGTCCTCGAAGCGCTGGAGCTCATGGCCCGCGAAGACATCAGCTCGGTGCTGGTCGTGGAAGGCGAAGACCTCAAAGGCATCTTTACCGAACGCGACTATGCCCGCAAGGTCACGCTGCGCGGCCGCAACTCGCGCGACACCGTGATTCGCGAGCTCATGACCAGCGAGCTCATCACTATCACGCCGCAGCAAAACATCGCCGACTGTATGAGCATTATGACCGAACGTCATATCCGTCACCTGCCCGTGCTCGATAGCGGCAAAATCGTCGGCCTCATCTCCATCGGCGATGTCGTCAAGTCGATCATTTCGGATCAGGAAAGCACCATTCAGCAGCTGGCCGGCTATATCGCCGGCGATCTGAAAACCTAACTCAGCACCATTCTCGCCTTTGCGCGAATCTAACAACCCGCCGGCACACCACCTGCGGGTTTTTTTATCCCGGCGTGTCTGATTGTCATGACAACTGAAACCGAACTCAAACTCAGCATTCCTCCCGAAGCGGTCGAGGCGTTGCTCCAGCACCCCTTATTGGCCGCCGCGCCGTGCCGCCAGCATTTATCCAACACCTATTTCGACACTGACGATCTGGCGCTCACGCGCCAAAAGGTCGCGGTACGCGAGCGGCGCGTGGGCGACACGACACAGGATGAACAAACGCTACTGACCGTCAAAACCGCCGGCGAAAGCCAACAAGGACTCAGTCGGCGGCGCGAATGGGAAGCACCGACCCAGCCCGGCCGCTTCGATTTTGCTGCCTTGGTCGACGACGCAGCGCTGGCCACCACACTAAGCGCGCTCGCCACCCGATTGGTGCCGGTGTTCGCCACGGACTTCGAGCGCCTCAGCTGGCACATCAACGTGCCAGATGGCGCGATAGAAGTTGCATTGGATCGCGGCGCGATTCTGGCCCGACGTTATGGCCGTGAGGCCAGTACCCCGATCTGCGAACTGGAACTCGAACTCAAATCCGGCAACGAACGGGCGCTTCAGACCCTGGCCGCACAATTACAAGCGTTGGTTGACCTCACCCCCGCCAATGAGAGTAAGGCCGCGCGCGGTTACGCGCTGTTTCACTCACTTGCCGGTGCAGCCTGAGGGCAGATACTTCTGCTCCATGGCCGAGGTACAGGCCCAGGCCGAAATACTCGAATTGGCAATCGACCCCGTGTAGACAATAGTCTTGCCGTCCACATTCTTGTCGATGCCCTTCATGGTCACCGTCACCGTGGCGTTACCGGCATCACCGCCCGAAGCCACGCTCTCTACGTATTGCGAACTGCCCGAGCACAGATTGTTCGGAATTGTCGTGTTACCGCTTTGCACGGCTTCGGTCACCGAAACCTTGCAGGCCGAAGCGGCCAGCAGGCCTTCCGACACCTTGGCGCGAATCGTGTAGTTCTGATACGCCGGCAATGCCACAGCGGCCAGAATACCCACGATGGCAATCACGACCATCAGCTCGATCAGTGTAAAACCCGCTTGCATCGACTTGCGCATGTGCTTCTCCCGCATCTGTTGCTTCATGAATAAAATCGCAAAATCACTTCGCGCATCTTACCGCAAGATTCATCGGGTTGCAGGGCGATAAAAATGTTTGAGAATCGCGTGCGTGGGCAACAGAATCAGAAACACCAACCCGATCTGCAACCCGGCAAACCACATCCAGGCGGGCATCCAGGTCTGCGCCGCCTGATCGTTGAAGCCATAGACATAATTGATGTTGACGGGTAACGCCGGGTTATCGGCCGGCGGGGGCGGCGCCGGCATCCAGAAATAGCAGACGTAGAGCGCGACCAGAGCAATCACCGTCCACAACGGCAGGCCACGCGCATCGTAGCCGGTCCGCTTCAGTAGCCAGAGCAGAAAAAACGGCAACCAGAAATGAAAAAACGATAAAAAGCGCGCATATAACGGCAAGGCGTCATCGTACATATACGCGGTCAGACCCAGTAGCGGCCAACCCAGACTGGTCGCGATAAAATCCACCGCCCACAGCGCCTGCGGCAAAACAATACCGACAGCGGCGGCCGAGACCAGCAACGCGCTCTCCAGCCACAGCGCCGCCAAGGTCATAAACAGCGCGATGTCACAGAAATACAAAAAGTTCGTCGGTCCGTAGGTGCGCAAATAAACCGGCACCAGCACGGCCACGAACAGCGTGTACAGCAACTTCACCGACAACGGAATGCGTCCAGTCGATATGGCAACCATCATCGTGAATCGGCCAACAAACGCAGGGCTTCGTCGTCCTCGACTTGCCGAAAATCGGCATAGAAACGCCCCACCCCACCAAACTCCGCCTCGACCTGCAAACAGACCACGTCGTCGCACAGCGCACGGACCGCTACCATCGCCTCCGGCGACGCCACCGGCACCGCACAGATCAGCTTGGCCGGCTGGTGGCTGCGCACTTCCTGCAAGGCTGACCCCATCGTCGCGCCCGTCGCCAGGCCATCATCCACCACGATCACCGTGCGGCCTGTCGCACTAACCGGCGCATGCACCTGATCGTATTGCGCCCGGCGACGACGGATGGTGGCCAGCTGCCGGTCTGCCTCTTTGGCGAGGTAGCGACTGTCCGCCCCGGCGTGCTCGGCATAATCCGCAACGAACACCTTGCCCGACTCGCCAATAGCGCCCACGGCAAACTCCGGGTTATACGGCGCGCCGAGCTTACGCACCAGCACCACATCCAGATCGCCATTCAGTGCATCGGCAATCACCCGACCGAGCGGCACGCCGCCGCGCGGAATCGCCAGAACCAACGGGTGCGTTTCGCGGTAAGCCGCCAGCGCTTCCGCCAGCTGCTGTCCGGCATCGAGGCGATCTCTGAAGATCATCATCTCGGCTTATCCAATCGCAACAATTCAATCTGGAAGGACGGCTCATAGGGCGGTACGTGACATTCCACCACATCCGGCGGCGCCACTTGCAGATGCACCCCGACCACATCGGCACGTACCGGCAACTGCGCAACATGACGATCCGCCAAGACCGCCGTATAAATCGCCTGCGGCGACTTGGCGTTGAGCCACTCGAGCACGCGCAGCAAAGAACTACCCGTATACAACACATCGTCGACCACCAACAGGGTGTAATCGCGCAGATCCAGTTCGGCCTGGCCGGCAGACTCGGTGAGCTTCGTTTCAGGGTGCAACAGCGTCAGATCGTCAGCGTAACGCTTCACCTTCAAATCCAACCGCAGCGGTTCCGGCAAGCGAAACTGCTGCTTGAGCGATTGGGTCAGCCGATCGGCCAACGGCGCACCGCGGCGCAGAATACCGATAATGGCGATCCGTTCACGGCCCATCAGCAGCGGCGCCGCCTGCCGCGCCATCCCATCAACCACAGCCTGCATCTGTGCCGGCGCGTAGGCCAGAAAACGCGTGCCGAGGGGATGATCGTCGGGATGGGCGGGATCGTCGGTATTGACAGTATTCATGCTCCGAACCTCGGATGAAGGATTCACGGTCAGCCCTCATCTAGCGCGGCCAGTTCCTCGTCGCTAAACAGGCGTGATCGGGTCAGAAAGCGCAGCCCGGTCGGCCGCTCCAGAGAAAACATGCCACCGCTACCGGGAATGGCGTCGATGATCAGATGGGTGTGCGCCCAATAGGCGAACTGGGATTCGCTCATGTAGAACGGCACCCCGCCGATTTCGCCCAGCTTCACATCGACATCGCCGATGATGAATTCATTGGCCGGAAAGCACATGGGGGCGCTGCCGTCACAACAGCCACCGGACTGATGAAACAGCAACGCGCCATGCTGCTTTTTGAGCTGCTCAATGAGCGCCAATGCCGCCGGTGTCGCGCTGACGCGCGACACCTTGGGCGAGGACGGTGTTTTATCGATAGACATTAGAGCACATCAGAAGAAGCCGAGCGGCGATTCGCTGTAACTGACCAGCAGGTTCTTGGTCTG
>CAZSAE010000016.1:20123-24406 GCA_964604765.1 uncultured Dechloromonas sp.
ATCAGAAGAAGCCGAGCGGCGATTCGCTGTAACTGACCAGCAGGTTCTTGGTCTGCTGATAGTGATCCAGCATCATCTTGTGGTTCTCGCGTCCGATACCGGACTGCTTGTAACCGCCAAAGGCGGCATGCGCCGGATACGCGTGATAGCAGTTCGTCCAGACGCGGCCGGCCTGAATGGCGCGCCCGACGCGGAAAGCCTGATTGCCGTTGCGCGTCCAGACGCCGGCCCCGAGGCCATACAGCGTATCGTTGGCGATCTCGATGGCTTCGGCTTCATCCTTGAAGGTCGTGACTGACACCACGGGCCCGAAGATTTCTTCCTGGAAGATGCGCATCTTGTTGTGCCCCTTGAACACGGTCGGCTGAATGTAATAGCCGCCCGCCAGATCACCGTCCAGATTGGCTTGCGAACCACCGATCAGACATTGGGCGCCCTCTTCCTTGCCCAGTTTCAGATAGGAGTTGATCTTCTCCAATTGCTCGTTCGATGCCTGGGCGCCGATCATGGTGTTGGGATCGAGCGGGTTACCTTGCTTAATCGCGGCGACGCGCTTGAGAATGCGTTCCATGAGTTTTTCGTAGATCGATTCCTGGATCAAGGCGCGCGACGGACAGGTGCAGACCTCGCCCTGGTTTAACGCAAACAGCGTGAACCCTTCCAGCACTTTGTCGAGATAACTGTCGTCAGCGGCCATGACGTTATCAAAGAAAATGTTCGGGCTCTTGCCGCCCAACTCCAGCGTCACCGGAATCAGGTTCTGGCTGGCGTATTGCATGATCAGACGACCGGTGGTGGTTTCGCCGGTAAAGGCGATCTTCGCGATGCGCGGGCTGGAGGCCAGCGGCTTGCCGGCTTCCAGGCCGAAGCCATTGATCACGTTGAGCACGCCGGGCGGCAGCAGATCGCCAATTAACTCGACCAACACCAGAATCGAGGCGGGCGTCTGTTCGGCCGGTTTAAGCACCACGCAGTTACCCGCACCCAGCGCCGGCGCCAGCTTCCAGACGGCCATCAGAATCGGAAAGTTCCAGGGAATGATCTGACCGACCACGCCAAGCGGTTCCTTGTAGTGGTAGGCGTAGGTTTGATGATCGATCTCGCTGATGCCACCTTCTTCGGCGCGCACGCAACCGGCGAAGTAACGGAAGTGGTCGATCGCCAGCGGAATATCGGCCGCCATCGTTTCACGAATCGGCTTGCCGTTATCAAGCGTTTCGGCGGTGGCGATGAGTTGGAGGTTCGCCTCCATGCGGTCGGCGATCTTGTTCAGAATATTGGCGCGATCAGCCTGCGAGGTTTTGCCCCAGGCCGCTTTGGCGGCGTGCGCCGCATCCAGCGCCAGATTGATGTCCTTGTCGTTGGAGCGCGGCACTTCGCACAGTACCTTGCCGGTAATCGGCGTGACGTTCTCGAAATACTGACCGTCGACGGGCGCCACCCACTGACCATTGATGTAGTTGGCATAGCGCTGCTTGAACGGGTTATCGACGGTAATGTTGTTGATGGTGATGCTCATGGTTGTCTCCTTGATGGGTCGCTATCGTTATTTTTGCGTCCGTGGCAACTCGCCACCTGGCCATCCTGCCAGACATCGAAATCAAGAACACCTTGTGCTGCAACATAAAATCCGGCCGAGGCCGGGCTAGCGACCGTCTTTAATTAATTACTGGCTTTTTTATAGCGAATGCCTGCTGGAGTTGTTGAATCAAACCGGTAATAAATACAGTGACGACCACCGCTACTAAAACAAGCACGCCTGTTTGCTGCAGCGACAATGTGCTCATCGAGAACGGGTCGGCCAGCAGGGGGATACCCGTGATTGAAAGCAGGCCCGCAAGCGTAACGCCGAGCACAATGACACTCAACTTCGGCAAGCGCGAGAAGAGCCTGAAGACATAGACGCGGTGCTGGCGCAGCGCTAGCACGAAACCAATGGTGGTCGATACCAGCAAGGTAAAGATCATGGCGCGAATGTCTTGCAGGGCCTGGCCATCGTTATAGAGCGTTAGGTAGGCTACCGTGAGCAGGCCACCGATTACCAGCCCCAGCAGCGTGTGCAGCACCAGATGCGACAGCGTGAGCAAGGGCTCGGCCGCACCACGTGGTGGCAGGGTCATCTCGTTACCGGTGCCCTGCTCGGCTTCGAAGACCAGCGAACAGGTGGGGTCAAAGACCAGTTCCAAAAACGCGATATGGATCGGCAGCAAGATCAGCGGCAAGCCGAGCAGTACGGGCATGATCGACAAGCAGATCACGGGGATGTGGATGGTGAGCGTATACAGCAAGGCCTGACGCAGGTTGCTAAAAATGCGCCGGCCCAGCGCGATAGCCGTGACGATGGAAGCAAAGTCGTCTTCGAGCAACACGAGCGATGCCGCTTCGCGCGCCACGTCGGTACCACGCTTGCCCATGGCGATGCCGATATGCGCCGCCTTCAGAGCCGGGGCGTCGTTGACCCCATCACCAGTCATGGCCACGATTTCGCCGGCCTCTTTGAATTGCGTAACGATGGCGAGCTTGCGCTCCGGCGTGATGCGGGCATGCACGTCGTTCGGTGCGATGCCCACCTTGCGCGCAATCGCGTCGGCCGTAACCGGGTGATCGCCGGTGATCATGACGACGCGGATACCGGCGCGTTGGCAGGCCGCCACGGCGGCGGGCACATCCGGGCGCACGGGGTCTTCGAGGCCGACCAAGCCGAGATATTCGAAATCGAAGTCGTGCTGGTTTGACGGCCAATCCTGCGTCAGCGGATACGTTGCCTTGGCCACAGCGAGGACGCGCAATCCCTGGGCGGCCAGGGCCATGGCTTCGGCTTCGACCAGCCGTCGCTGCGCATCAGGCAAATGACACAACGCGACGATGGCTTCGGGCGCGCCCTTGGCGGCGACGACATAGTGCGCGCGTTGCGCTTCTGCCCAGGCATGTGTCATCGCCATGAGTTCGGCACTCAGTTCGTATTCGCGGGCCAGCCGCCAATCCTGATAGGGGCGCAAGGCGTCATGCAGGTGCTGCCGCGCAAAGTCATGAAAGGCGTGCTCCATCGGGTCGTGCGGTTCGATCTCGCTAGCGAGCACGATAAAGCGCACGAGTTCGTTATACGCCGCGGGCAAGGCGCTCAGCCCATCGGTCGCCAGCGTATGGCCGTCGATCGTGAGCGAGGCAACCTTCATCCGGTTTTCGGTCAACGTACCGGTTTTGTCGACGCAGAGCACGGTGGTCTTGCCCAGCGTTTCGACGGCGTTGAGGTTGCGCGTCAGCACTCGATGCTGTGCAATGCGTCGCGCGCCCAACGCAAAGAACACGATCATGATGACCGGAAACTCCTGCGGCAAGGCGGCCATGGCGAGCGTAATGCCGGACAAGACGCCTTCTAGCCAGTCACCCGTTTGCAAGACATACAGCAAGGCGAGGCCAACGCACAGCACGAGCGCGATGACGGCAATGCGCAGCGTCAGCTGTTTGACCTGCTGGTGCAGCGGCGAGGCTTCGGGGTCGATTTCCTCCAGCGCCTTACCGATACTGCCCAAACGTGTTGTTTTGCCCGTGGCGATCACCTCGGCCATACCCTGGCCGCGCACAATCATGGTGCCGGCGTAGACCAGTGCCTCCATCGATAGTTTGGGCACGCTGACCGATTCGCCGGTCAACATGGACTCGTCGGCCGACAGTTCGTGAAACTCCAGCACGCGGGCATCGGCCGGCACGCGGTCGCCTTCAGCGAGCAGTAGGACATCGCCGACCACGACTTCGCGTCCGGCAATTCGGGTTTCCACACCCTCGCGCAGCACCAGTGCGCGTGGGCTCGATAGATCGCGCAGCGCTTCGAGCGCGCGTTCGGTGCGTTGTTCCTGAGCGATGGTGACACCGATGATGATGACGACAAACCCCACCAGCACGAGTGCGTCGTGCACGTCGCCCATGAGCAGATAAATACCGCCCGCCGCCAGCAGTAGCATGAACATCGGTTCCGTGACGACTTCAGCGCAGATCTTGAGCAGGCCGCGCGTTTTTTCCAGCGACAGTTCGTTGGGGCCGTCCTGTTGCAGACGACGCGCCGCTTCTTGGGCCGTGAGCCCGACCCGATGAAATTTCTGTTCCATGGATGCTTACTATCCCACAAAAACGAAAAACCCGGCCGAAGCCGGGTTTCCTGGGATTGATGCAATCAGCGCGTGATTACAGCAGACCCTTGAGCAGCTTGGCCATTTCAGACGGGTTACGCGTCACCGTGAAGCCGCACTCTTCCATGATGGCGAGCTTGGCATCGGCGGTATCCG
>CAZSAE010000017.1:0-23777 GCA_964604765.1 uncultured Dechloromonas sp.
TAATTTCGCGCTTGGAGCCGATGTAGCTCAGTTGGTAGAGCAGCGCATTCGTAATGCGAAGGTCGCCAGTTCGATTCCGGCCATCGGCACCATCTCCATTCAGAGCCTCGGCCTTCGCCGGGGCTTTTTCGTCAGGGTTGGCACATGAAAATCTGGGTCGATGCAGATGCCTGTCCGATTTCCATCAAGGAAGTACTGTATCGGGCGGCGAATCGCGCTAAAGTGCCGGTCACCCTGATTGCCAATCAGATGCTGCGCGTGCCGCCATCGCCGTGGATTCGTGCAGTACAGGTGCCGGTAGGTTTTGATGTGGCGGATCAGCGCATTGTTCAGGAAGCAGCGTCGGGTGATCTAGTGATTACGTCTGATATTCCGCTGGCCTCACGAGTCGTTGCCAAGGGGGCGCTTGTGATTGATTCGCGCGGTGAGCTGATGGATGCGCACAATATCGAGGGGCGGCTAACCATGCGCAATTTTATGGAAGGCTTGCGTAACAGCGGCGTTGATACGGGTGGGCCGTCGGGGTTGTCCAAGTCCGATGTGCAGGCATTTGCCAATCAGCTGGATCGCCTGCTGGCTAAAAGCCGGCCAAGTAACCTTTAGTGCGCGCCTTTGGCATCTGACCGGGTTTTGTAGAAGGTAACTGGGCTGGCCAAAGCGGCTTTAAGTACGCTCGGTTTTATTTTGCCCATGACATGCATTTCGCAAGGGCGGCAATCAAAACGCAGGGTCAGTTTTTCTTTGCCGTTGATCAGTTGTAGCGGTTCGGCACGCACCGTGCCTTGTACCCCCGTAACGCCCTTGGCCTGTTTGGGGCAGAGGTTGAGCGAGAAGCGAACACAATGCTTGGTGATCATCAGGCTGACTTCGCCTTCTTCTTCATGCGATTCGTAGGCAGCGTCAATCACCTGAACGCCGTGCTTTGCATAGAAGTCCCGTGCATGCTGGTTGAACACATTCGCCAGATAGCTGAGTGAGTCTTCCGGGTAGGGAGCCGGGGGTGTGACCGGGGTGGCACGCGGTAGGCGATGCCAGTTTTCGGTGCGTCCTGTTTCCAGGGCTTCGACGGCAGAGCGGCGTAGCGCGTTTAGCTGCGAAGCGGGGATGAACCAAGGTTGTGTCAGACTGAGTTCAATGCTGACTGGTTTAAACATCGTCCCCCCGAGACGCTGCAGGCCATCGCGCAATTTGGCCTCGGCTTGTGCCGGGTCGCTGGCGATCTGGAAGGGGCCATCAAGGGTGGCGCTGCCGCTGTGGCCTTCTTCGTCCATGAGTTCGAGGCGCAAGCCTTGCCCTTCATCGCGCAGAGCCATGTACACATTAATGAGTCGTTCGGCCGATTTTTTGTCCAGAGCGCGCGTCCATTGCATGTCGCGATTGCGATTGACCTGTACACCAGTGCGCAAATCTTTGAAGCTACTCATGGGGTCTTTAGGCCAGAGCTTCCAGACACCGGGGTCTGCGGTAGCTTCGGCGCGGTTGATCTGCAGGCCGACGAGGATTTTTTGCAGATCGTAGTAGCACAGCCCATCGCCGTTGTTAAGCTGCGTATCCGGTCGGTCGGTGGTGAGCTCCAGATGATCCGGTCGTACCTTGCTGACCCAGCCAATGGGCTGCCCCGGGTTTTTGGGAGTATCAAAGGCACCAATATCGTCCTTGCGACCCTGGACGAAGTATTCGGTGAACTCGCGATTGAAGTTCTGGTTGGGGTCGGGCTTAAAGCTGAACGTGCTGTGGCCACTGGAACTTCTGGCAAGTTCCGGGCGTTCTTCCAGGATCTGATCAAGCAATAACCGGTAATGCGCCGTGATGTTTTTGACGTAGGCCATGTCTTTGTAGCGGCCTTCGATCTTGAAGCTGCGTATACCGGCATCAATGAGCGCACGCAGGTTGTCGCTCTGGTTGTTGTCTTTCATCGACAAGACGTGTTTGCCGTGGGCGACGATGCGACCCTGGGCGTCTTTCACTTCATAGGGCAGGCGACAGGCCTGCGAACAGTCACCCCGGTTGGCGCTGCGACCCGTGTGGGCATGGCTGATATAGCAGAGGCCACTATAGGCAACGCACAAGGCACCATGGATAAAGAATTCGAGAGTGGCACGGCCCGCTGCATCACGCGGACCCAGGGCGGCATCGATGGCGGCAATTTGTTCAAGGGTCAGCTCGCGGGCCAGAACGATCTGCGAGAGGCCGCAGTCTTGCAGGAATCGTGCTTTCTCGGGCGAGCGGATATCGGTTTGTGTGCTGGCGTGCAGCTGAATGGGTGGCAGATCGAGTTCGAGCAGGCCCATGTCCTGAATAATCAGCGCATCAACACCGGCATCGTATAGCTGCCAGGCCAATTTACGGGCGGGTTCCAGCTCATCATCACGAAGAATAGTGTTGAGCGTGACGAAGATACGGCTGTTGTAGCGGTGGGCAAAGTTGGCTAACCGGGCAATGTCTTGCACGCAGTTGTCGGCTGCGGCACGCGCGCCAAACGAGGGGCCGCCGATATAAACGGCATCGGCACCATGAATGATGGCTTCGATACCGATGTCGGCATCGCGGGCAGGGGCAAGAAGTTCTAGTTGATCGGGCTGCATGGGCGCTATGATAGCCGTTGATGATTGAGGAGTGCGCTATGACCACCGTTCCTTTTACGACCCCTGAGCCGACCCGAGAAGATGTGGATGCCATGCGTGGCGCCGTGCTGCTGGAGTTCGGCATCAACGAGTGTCCGCATTGTCAGGTGGCGCAACCACTGATTGCCGATGCGCTGAAGCGTCACCCGGAAGTGCGTCATCTGCGCATTGAAGATGGAAAAGGGCGCCGTTTGGGGCGCTCTTTTGCCGTAAAACTCTGGCCGGCGCTGATCTTTATCAAGGATGGTCAGGAAGTCGCGCGCGTGATTCGGGCGACGACGCAACGCGAGGTTGATGCTGGTTTTGCCCAGCTCTGAACGCGTCTGAGCGGTCTGAGCGATTACCGAATAAACTGCAGCACCGCCCGGAATTCGGGTGTATTGGCTCGATGTAGCCATTCGAAGGCAACCATTTCCCGGCTGACGATTTGTGCACCAAATTGGCGCATGCGTTCCAAAGCGAGTGCTTTGTCGTGCACCGACCGCGAGCCCACGGCTTCATCCACAACGGCGACGTCGCGACCGGCGGCCAGCAGATCCAGCACGGTTTGCTGCACGCAGACGTGCGACTCGGTACCGCAGACGACCCATTGCTTGCGCTGTGCGGCCGGCTGGCAGAGCAGATTTCCCTCGGCCACCGCTGAAAAGTGAATTTTTTCGATGCGCTCTTCGGGGCGGATGAGACTGGCGATGGCCGGGGCCGTGGGGCCCAAGCCCTTAGGATATTGCTCAGTGAGCAATACCGGCACCTGCAGCTGACGGGCGACGCCGATTAGCCAGGCGGCATGCGCAATCACACTGTCTCCCTGCGTGATGGCGGGTAGCAGGCGCTCCTGAAGATCGACGATCAGCAGGACAGATCGGGCGGCATCGAGTTTCATGCGGTCTTCTCCTCGGTCGGCCCCGGAATGGAACCGAAGCTATTGAAGTTATAGGTAAAAACAATTGCCAGCGGCGCTTCTTGGGCTTATATTACAACCCATGTCTGCAATGTTCACGATGTTTCTCGCTCAAAAGGCCATCTTGGGTGGTCGGGCGACCTATTGGCTGCATCTATTGCTGGGTGCACGTCCGCTGCTGCGCGTGGCGCGCACATATTAAACACCCCCATTGCCAAAGACTATTCCGGACGCTTCCGTAGAAGCGTCTGAGATCACCGACCGAATTCGGGTTGGGTTATTGAAGACCCGGCCATCAGGAGCCTGACATGAAAAAAGACCGTTTGATTATTTTTGATACCACCTTGCGCGATGGCGAACAGAGCCCCGGCGCGTCCATGACCAAGGACGAAAAGATCCGTGTCGCGCGCCAGCTCGAGCGTATGCGTGTAGATGTGATCGAGGCCGGTTTCGCTGCCGCATCGCCGGGTGACTTTGACGCAATTCATTCGATCGCCCAGGTCATTCGCGAGTCGACGGTGTGCTCGTTGGCGCGCGCCAACGAAAACGACATCCGCAAAGCCGGTGAGGCGATTGTGCCGGCGCCGCGCAAGCGTGTGCATACCTTCATCGCTACTAGCCCCATCCACATGGAGAAAAAGCTGCGCATGACCCCCGATCAGGTGGTCGAGCAGGCAGTTAAGGCCATCGGCTGGGCGCGCGAGTACACCGATGACGTTGAGTTTTCGGCCGAAGATGCCGGACGTTCGGATATCGATTTTCTCTGCCGTGTGTTCGAAGCCGTCATCAAGGCGGGCGCCACCACGCTCAACGTGCCGGACACCGTGGGTTACAACGTGCCGGGTCAGTATGCCGACACCATCCGTCAGCTCATCGAGCGCGTCCCGAATTCGGACAAAGTGATCTGGTCGGTGCATTGCCATAACGACCTGGGCCTCGCCGTGGCCAACTCGTTGGCTGCCGTGATGGCGGGTGCCCGACAGGTCGAGTGCACGGTCAACGGACTGGGCGAACGTGCCGGCAATGCCTCGCTGGAAGAAATCGTGATGGCCGTGCGAACGCGTGCCGACATCTTCCCGGTGGAAACCCACATCGATACGACGCAAATCGTGCCAGCCTCGAAACTGATTTCGCAGATCACGGGTTACCCGGTACAACCGAACAAGGCCATCGTCGGCGCCAATGCGTTTGCGCATGAGTCTGGCATTCATCAGGACGGCGTGCTCAAGCATCGCGAGACCTACGAGATCATGCGTGCCGAAGACGTGGGCTGGTCGCAGAACAAGCTTGTGCTCGGCAAACACTCCGGTCGTAACGCGTTCAAGTCGCGTTTAAACGAGCTCGGTGTCGTGCTCGAAAGCGAAGAAGCGCTCAACGCAGCCTTTGCCAAGTTCAAGGAACTCGCTGACAAAAAACACGAGATTTTTGATGAAGATCTTCAGGCGTTGCTCTCTGATGAAGCCGTGACGCCCGAAAACGAACATTACAAGCTGACCTATTCGCAAGTGACGTCGGAAACCGGTGAAACGCCGGTCGCCCGCCTGACGCTGTCGGTTGGTGGCGCCGAGAAAAAAGCCGAAGCCACCGGTTCCGGCCCTGTTGACGCCACCTTCAAGGCCATCGAATCGGTGCTCGACAGCGGTAGCGAGCTCCTGCTTTACTCAGTCAACAACATCACCTCGGGTACGGATGCTCAGGGCGATGTGACCGTGCGCCTGGCCAAGGGTGGTCGCGTCGTCAACGGAAGCGGCGCGGATACCGACATCGTGATCGCGTCGGTTAAGGCGTACCTCAATGCGCTGAATCGTTTGCATAACGAGCCGGCTAAGTTAAGCCCGCAGGAAGGCGTCTAGGGAGCTGTAAATGGTCGACATTCAAAACAAAGAACGCGCACTCAATACGGACGATGTGCGTATCGGCGCCATCAGCGAATTGGCACCGCCGGCGACTGTGCTGCATGACTTTCCGGTCAGCGCCGCCGTTGCACAGCGGGTGACCGCAGCCCGCCAGGCCATTCACCGCGTGCTGCACGGCGCTGATGACCGTCTGGTCGTGGTGATCGGGCCGTGTTCGATCCATGATACGGAGGCAGCGCTGGACTATGCGCGCCGTCTAGCCGTTGAAGCAGAACGTTTGTCCGACGATCTACTGGTCGTCATGCGCGTCTACTTTGAAAAGCCGCGCACGACGGTGGGCTGGAAAGGGCTGATCAACGACCCACATCTGGATAACAGCTTCGACATCAACGAAGGCTTGCGTCGTGCCCGCAAACTGCTACTCGACGTCAACACCATTGGTTTGCCGTGTGCCACTGAATTCCTCGACATGATCACGCCGCAATACGTGGGCGATCTCATTAGCTGGGGCGCTATCGGCGCCCGTACCACCGAATCGCAGGTGCACCGCGAACTGGCCTCGGGCCTGTCGTGCCCGGTCGGTTTCAAGAACGGCACAGACGGCAATGTGCGTATCGCCATGGATGCCATTCGCTCGGCGCAGTCGCCGCATCACTTTCTGTCGGTCACCAAATCGGGACACGCCGCCATCGTGCAGACGCTGGGCAATGAAGACTGTCACGTGATTTTGCGTGGCGGTAAGGAACCCAATTATGACGCCGCCAGTGTGGACGCCGCCTGTACCGAAATGGCCAAGGCGGGCATTCCGGCGCGTGTCATGATCGACTTCTCGCACGGCAACAGCCGTAAGGAATATCAACGGCAGATGGAGGTGAGCACCGATGTCGCCGGCCAGCTGGCCGCCGGCGAAGAGCGCATCATGGGTGTGATGGTGGAATCGCACATCAACGCCGGCCGTCAGGATCTGATTGCGGGCAAGCCTTTGGCCTACGGCATGAGCATTACCGACGCCTGCATTCACTGGGACGACAGCGTCAAGCTGCTCGATCAGCTGGCGGCCGGTGTGCGTCAGCGCCGACTGGCGGTGACTGATAAGTAAGACGCATCGTGCCAAGAATAAAAGCCCGGCCGCGTGAGCGCTCCGGGCTTTTTTACATCGTAGTTTTTTCTGTTATTTGCTGCGCGTATTCTTCCAGAGCACGTCGCCGTTACCGCCGGCGTGGTTCAGTGTCCGACCGATAACAAATAGCAGATCGGACAGTCGATTCAGATATTTCCGGGCGAATTCGGAGACGGCTTCATTATGCCCCAGATGCACGATCGAGCGCTCGGCGCGACGACAGATCGTACGCGACAGATGCGCGAGCGCCGCCGCACGGGTGCCGCCGGGAAGAATAAATTCCTTAAGCGGCGTCAGCCTGTCATTGTAGGCTTCGGCCCAGGCTTCCAGCTGTGTGACATGCGCTTCGCTGATGCTCTTGTGCCCCGGAATGCAGATCTCGCCGCCCAGATCGAACAGATGATTCTGCACGGTCAGCAGGGCGGCGCGGACGTCGTCATTGCCTGCGGGGAACGCCTCGGCCAGTAGTACGCCGATCGAAGAGTTAAGCTCGTCAATTTCGCCCAGTGTATCGATACGCGGGCTGTCCTTGCCGACGCGCGATCCGTCGCCGAGACCCGTGGTGCCGGCGTCGCCCGTGCGCGTGACAATTTTGCTCAGTCGATTCCCCATCTCAGTTTCCTTCGGTCGTAGTCGGTTTTTTTACGCCGCCCAGCAGTGCTGCGACCATGCGCGTGGGGCGTCGCGTTGGCGTTGCCGCGATGCCGCTGTTCGACGTGGTAGCCCCGGCCTTGTCTGCCGTCGTCGATTCGTAGGGTTTGGTGAAATCGAAACCGTCCGCTGCCACTTTGTTCAGACGCGGCGGTGTGTAGGCGTTCATGGAACGCGGTCGATCCGAGGTCTCGCGTTCGTAGCGATCCGATCGGCCATCGCGTTCACGCGCACGACGCCCTTCGCCTTCGCGTCGCTCGTTGCGATCGCTGCGCATGGATTTATCCTGCGCGCGTTGCGTGTTGAGTGCGCTGCGATCCCGCTTTTTACCCGAAGGGGGGTAACACCAATCATCTTCAGGTTCGAAGCCCGGCACGATGCTTTGCAGGATAGGCTTTTTGATGAGCTTTTCGATATCGACGAGAAAGCCGACTTCATCGGTGGAAACCAGCGACAGGGCATTGCCCAGGTTGCCGGCGCGGCCCGTTCGGCCGATCCGATGCACGTAGTCTTCCGGCGTGTGCGGCAGCTCGTAATTGACGACGAAGGGCAATTCCTCGATATCGATGCCGCGCGCGGCGACATCGGTGGCGACCAGCGTCTGAATCTCACCGTTCTTGAAGGCATTCAGCGCTTTCATGCGCTCAGTTTGCGATTTGTCGCCATGGATGGCGTCGGCTTTGATGCCAGCGTGGCCCAGGGCCCGCGCCAGACGGCTACAACCCTGTTTGGTGCGAACGAAAACCAGCGCCTGCGCCATCGTCCCGGTGCGCAGCAGATTCACCAGCAGGGGCAATTTGCGGTGTTCGGCGACCGGGTGCACCTGATGAGTGATGGTGTCCGACACACTGTTGCGGCGGGCGACTTCGATGAACTCAGGTTGCTGCAGCATGGTGTCAGCCAGCTTCTGGATTTCGGTCGAGAAGGTGGCGGAGAAGAGCAAGCCCTGCCGTGTCTTCGGCAGCAGGTTCAGGATACGCTGCACATCGGGAATGAAGCCCATGTCCAGCATGCGGTCGGCTTCGTCGAGTACGATGGCCTGCACCGATTGCAGGTTGACGGCTTTCTGCTCAACCAGATCAAGAAAGCGGCCAGGCGTGGCAACCAGGAATTCAACACCGAGCTTCAATTCGGCAATCTGCGGTTTGATGTCGGTACCGCCGTACACGCAGGCGATGCGATAAGGCAGGTGTTTGCCGTAGGTTTTGAGGTTATCGTATACCTGAATGGCCAGTTCCCGCGTTGGCGTGAGAATCAGGGCCCGCACCGGGTGTTTGGCCGGCGATGTGCTGCTATTGGCATGCGGCAACAGGCGCTGCAAGAGCGGCAGGCTGAAGGCGGCAGTTTTGCCGGTGCCGGTCTGAGCACAGGCCTTGAGGTCACGCCCAGCCATCACGGCGGGGATCGCCGCCGCCTGGATCGGTGTCGGCGTGGTGTAGCCGGTTTCCGCAATCGCGCGCATGATCGCCGGGTCCAAACCCAGTTCGGCAAAGCTTGGCGTCGGCGGTGTGGTGGTTTCAGGCGCTTCGGCCAGAGCTTCTGTCGCTGCGTGTGCTGCTGCGTCGGTTGCTGTGTTGGTTGCTATTTCCGCATTCAATTCAGTCATGGACCGATTATACACAGCGTAACCCCCAGAATCGGTCTTTAAATCCGTATAATTCAGGGTTTTGGGACGTTTTTAACGTCCGCGAATTCAATAGTTCAACGATAGGAATCCGTTATGTTCACGAACCGTCTGATCCGCACTTCACGAATGACACCGGTGCGTTCGCTGCTGACGCTCGGCATGCTGGCCATGTCGGCGACGACTTTTGCCAAAACCGAACTGACGATGGCGCATCAGCTTGAAGGCCAGCACGCCGTTGAACTAGAAACATTGGTCAACGCCTTCAACGTCGAGAGCAAGGATGTGTCGATTCATCTGGTCAAACGTTCGCCGAATGGCAAACCGGCTGTGTTGAATCTGGCGACGCGTTCCGATCTGGCCCGCTATCTGGGCAAGCCGGATGCCTATGTGCCTGTCGAAAAACTGCTGGCTGACAACAAAGTCAAGTTCAACCCTAAGACCATTGCGGAACCTCTGCGCAATTCGGTGACGGTGAAGGGCCAGTTGCAAGCACTGCCGGTGGCGTTTACGACACCGCTGTTGTTCTGGAACAAGGAATTGTTCAAGGAGTCCGGCCTTGATCCGAATAAGCCGCCGAAAACCTGGGAAGAATTGCAGGATGTCTCGGGCAAGCTGAAAGCGCGTTGTTCCTATACGACGTCGTGGCCGGTGTGGGTGCATATCGACAACGTATCGGCCTGGGCGGGTTCGCCCACGGTCGGTAGCGATGGCAAGCTGGCGTTCAATACGCTGATCCAGGTCCGGCATCTGGCGCGTCTGACCTCCTGGTACAAGACGGAATATTTCACGAGCTTCGGTTTCAATAACGAAGCCGATGCCCACTTCGTCAATGGCGAATGCGGCATGATCACGACCAATGCCGAAATCGTCTCCGAGCTGCAAGCCGCGCGCAAATTCGATTTCGGTGTGGCGCCATTGCCGGTGATCGACGACAACACCGGTGCGCCGTTCAACACGCTGGCTTCGGGCGGCGCCATTTGGGTCGGCCAGGGTCATAGCAAGGATGAGTACAAAGCCGCCGCCAAATTTCTCGAATACACGCTAACGCCGCAAACGCAGCTCCTGATTGCGCGTCAGGGCGGTTTCCTGCCGCTGACGCCGGCGGCTCAGGCCGGTGCGCAAAGTAGGCTGCTGCGCGACGATCTGAAAGCCCAGGATCTGGGACTGGCCAACGTGATGAAACCGGCTGCCGCTGGCGCCAATGTCGGCTGGATTTCGTTCAACCCGAAATTGCGTCAGATCGTGAACGAAGAAATGGAAGCCGTCTTCATGGGCAAGAAGTCTGCCAAGAGCGCCCTGGATAGTGCTGTTGCCCGTGGTCAGGCGGTTTACGAACCATTGCCGACCGTCGCGACGACCAGCAAAAAGCGCAAATAATTCGCGACACACGCATTCAACATTCCCAAGCACAAGTACTAGGACCTCCCCGTTATGAAAAGCGCCGAAATCCGGGACAAGTTTCTCCGTTTCTTCGAATCCAAAGGGCACACCATCGTGCCGTCGAGTTCGCTGGTCCCGGGGAATGACCCGACACTGCTCTTCACCAACTCGGGGATGGTCCAGTTCAAGGATGTCTTCCTGGGACAGGACAAACGGCCGTACACGCGCGCCACCTCGTCGCAGCGTAGTGTGCGCGCTGGTGGCAAGCATAACGACCTGGAAAACGTTGGTTACACCGCGCGCCACCACACCTTCTTTGAAATGCTGGGTAACTTCAGCTTCGGTGATTACTTTAAACGTGATGCGATTGCGTTCGCCTGGGAACTGCTGACCGGCGTGTACGGTTTGCCCAAGGACAAGTTGTGGGTCACGGTCTATCAGGAAGACGACGAAGCCTACGACATCTGGTCGAAGGAAGTCGGCGTACCGGCTGAGCGCATCATCCGCATCGGCGACAACAAGGGTGCCCGTTACGCCTCGGACAACTTCTGGCAAATGGCCGATACGGGCCCCTGCGGTCCGTGTACCGAGATCTTCTATGACCACGGCCCGGATATCTGGGGTGGCCCACCGGGATCGCCCGAAGAAGACGGCGACCGCTACATCGAAATCTGGAATCTCGTGTTCATGCAGTACAACCGCGACGAGAACGGCGTGCTGCACCCGCTGCCGCGCCCCTGCGTCGATACCGGCATGGGTCTGGAGCGCATTGCCGCCGTGCTCCAGCATGTGCATAGCAACTACGAGATCGATCTGTTCCAGAACCTCATTGCTGCCGCCCAGAAGGCCGTGCATATCGCCGGCGGTGAAGCGGCCATTGATGCGGCCTCGTTAAAAGTGATTGCCGATCACATCCGCGCCTGCGCCTTCCTGATCGTCGATGGTGTGATTCCGGGTAACGAAGGCCGGGGTTATGTGCTGCGCCGGATCGTGCGCCGTGCTATCCGCCATGGCTACAAACTCGGCGCCCGCACCCCGTTCTTCAACACGTTGGTCGCGGCACTGGTTGCCGAAATGGGCGATGCTTATCCGGAACTGGCGCGCGCCGAACACCGCGTGACCGATATTTTGCGCCTGGAGGAAGAACGTTTCTTCGAAACGATCGCCCATGGCATGGAAATTCTGGACGGTGCACTGGCCAGCCTGCCGGAAGGCGGCGTATTGGATGGTGAGACCGCGTTCAAGCTGCACGATACCTATGGCTTCCCGCTCGACCTGACAGCCGACGTGTGCCGTGAGCGCGAGCTCAATGTCGACGAAGCGGCCTTCGACGCCGCGATGACGCGGCAGCGTGAGCAGGCCCGTGCTGCGGGTAAATTCCACATGGCGGCTGCCTTGTCCTACGATGGCCCGGCGACCCAGTTTGAAGGTTATGCATTGCTGGCGACGGAATCGAACATCGTCGCGCTGTACAAAGATGGCGTGGCCGTGAACAGTCTGGCAGCCGGTGACACGGGCGTCGTCGTACTCGACAAAACGCCGTTCTACGCCGAATCGGGCGGCCAAGTCGGCGACGACGGCCTGCTGACGTCGGTCCATGGCGAATTCCTGGTCGAGGACACACAGAAGATTCAACCGCAGGTGTTCGGTCATCACGGTACCCTACGTCAGGGTTCGCTGAGTGTGGGGAACACGGTCGACGCGCGCGTCAATGTGCTCGACCGCGAACGCACCATGCGCAATCACTCGGCGACCCACCTCATGCACAAGGCGTTGCGCGAGGTGCTGGGTGATCACGTGCAGCAGAAGGGTTCCTTGGTCGATCCCGAGAAAACCCGCTTCGACTTTGCCCACAACGCCCCGATGACGCTGGAGCAGATCTGCGCCGTTGAAGACATCGTCAACCGCGAGATCATGCGTAACCTGCCGACCGATGCGCGTGAGATGGCCATCGAAGACGCCCAGAAGCTGGGCGCCATGATGCTGTTTGGTGAAAAATACGGTGACAAGGTCCGTGTACTGGATATCGGCACCTCGCGTGAACTGTGTGGTGGTACGCACGTGGCGCGCACCGGCGACATCGGTCTCTTTACGATCCTCTCGGAGTCCGGCGTGGCGGCGGGCGTACGGCGCGTCGAAGCGCTGACTGGCGATTACGCACTGGCCGCCGTGCAGTTCCGCCGGCAGGCGTTGAATGAAGTCGCGGGTCTGGTAAAGTGCAAACCGGCCGAATTGCCGACGCGCGTCAATGCCATGATCGAAGGCCAGAAAGCGCAGGAGAAGGAAATCCATCGCCTGCAATCGAAGCTGGCCGCTGCGCAAGGCGGCGATCTGGCCAGCAAGGCCGAACAAGTCAATGGTGTCGCCGTGCTCGCCGTGAAGCTGGAAGGCGTGAGCGGCTCCGGCCTGCGTGAAACGCTGGACAAACTCAAAGAACAACTGAAGTCGGGTGTGATCGTGCTCGGTGTCGCCGAAGGCGACAAGGTCTCCGTGATCGCCGGCGTGACACCCGATCTGACCAGCCGCTTCAAGGCCGGTGAACTCGTGAACCATGTCGCGGCGCAGGTCGGTGGCAAGGGTGGCGGTCGTCCGGATATGGCGCAAGCCGGCGGGACGCAACCGGCCAATCTGGCGAACGCGCTGGCTTCGGTCAGCGCCTGGGTTGCCGGTCGCTGATTCGGCTCCCGGCGACTAACGTCGACCAGCCCGGCGCATGCCAGCCTGTCGTTCGACGATAGGCTGGCGCGCTGGTACCAAGTGATTGCGCCGGTTTAGAACGGCAGCACCAGACCGGGGCGCGCTTGGTTGAGTACGCGGCGGAACTCACCCTGAATGCGCGCCAGGGCTTCGGGGGTATCCGCTTCAAAACGCAACACAACGACCGGCGTCGTATTCGATGGGCGGGCGAGGCCAAAGCCGTCGGCATATTCGACGCGCAGTCCGTCGATCGTAATCACATCACGTGCTCCCGGGAAGTCCGGCGCCACCGCCAGTTCGGCCATCAGTGCGTGCGGTTCGCCTTCCTTCATGGCGATATTCAATTCCGGTGTGCTTTGGCTATTGGGCAGATTGGTCAGTACCGGGTTGGCATCCGGGGAGCGCGACAGAATTTCCAGCAGACGAGCGCCCGTGTAGAGGCCATCATCGAAACCAAACCAGCGCTCCTTGAAAAACACGTGACCACTCATCTCGCCAGCGAGCGGTGCGCCGGTTTCCTTGAGTTTGGCTTTGATCAGCGCGTGACCGGTTTTCCACATCAGCGGTTGACCGCCGGCGGCACGAATAGCATCGCCGAGTAGGCGCGAACATTTCACGTCGAAAATGATTTGTGCGCCCGGGCAACGGGACAGCACATCGCGCGCGAACAGCATCATCTGACGATCGGGGAAGATCACTTCGCCGTCCTTGGTGACGACACCCAGGCGGTCACCGTCGCCGTCGAAGGCGAGGCCAATTTCAGCGTCGCTCGTTTTGAGTTCGGCGATCAGATCCTTGAGATTCTCGGGTTTGGACGGGTCCGGGTGATGGTTCGGAAACGTGCCGTCGATCTCGCAGTACATCGGGATGACCTTGCAGCCCATGCGACGAAAGAGCTCGGGAGCCAGTTCACCGGCGACACCGTTGCCGCAGTCGACCGCAATCGTCATCGGGCGGGCGAGTTTGACGTCGCCAACGATACGATCCAGGTAAGCGTCCTTGACGTCGGCTGTGCGCATCGTGCCGGGCTGATCGGCCCAGTACACCTTGCCGGTTTCAATCCGTTGCTTTAGCGCCTGGATAGCGTCACCGGCCAAGGTCTCGCCGGCAATCACCATCTTCAGACCGTTATAGTCCGGCGGGTTGTGACTCCCCGTGACGGACACACAGGAATAGGTTTCGAGTTGGAAACCGGCGAAGTAGGTCACTGGCGTCGGCACGCAGCCCACATCAATCGCATCAACACCGGCAGCGACGATGCCTTCCTGCAGCGCCTGCGACAGGCTCGGGCCGGATAGACGGCCATCTCGACCGACGGCGATCGCCTTGATGCCCTTCTCATGCGCCAGCGTGCCCAGGCCGAGGCCGACAGCGCGCACCACGTCCGGCGTCAGCGTGTCGTCGACGATGCCGCGAATGTCGTAGGCTTTGAAGATCGAAGCGGGCAGGGCGGGAATGGAAAAGCGTGACATGAGATTCTCGTTAATCAGGTGGTTGGGGCGACGTTGCTCGAAGTCGGGTTCAGGGACAGGCCGAGCGATTGTGCAAAAAAATTAATTATACGGGTGGGCAGCCATAGATCGCGGCTGGCGCCGTGGCCACCGCTGAAACCGACGTGACCGCCGGCGGCCGGTGTTTCCAGCGTCACGGCAGGCGGGCACTGTTCAAGCTGCGGATAACAGGCGTCGGCCAGAAAGGGATCATTGCGCGGCATAAGCAGGAGCGTCGGGAGTTCGATACCGCTCAGCAGTGGTAGCGCCGAAGCGCGGCGCCAGTAATCGTCGACCCCAGCGAAACCATGCAGCGGCGCCGTGACCGTGTCGTCGAATTCGCGCAGCGTCGTTGCGGCGCGCATGCGGAACGCATCAAACAGTTCGGGAAACTGCTGCAAGCGTGCTTCGCTCTGCAGCTTCATCGTGCGCAGAAAGTGCTGCGTGTACACCCACCGGTTGGCGCCGTGATCGAGCCAGGCGCCACAAGCGGCAACGTCCATGGGCGGTGAGACGGCGGCCGCCGCTGCAATGACGCTATCCGCCGCGCCGCCCTGTTCCCCCAACCATTTCATGAGCGCGTTGCCGCCCAGCGACACGCCAGCAGCGCAGACGATGCGATCTGGTGTGCGCTCACGAAAGCGACGCAGAATCCAGTCGATCTCACTCGAATCACCGGAATGGTAGGCGCGCGGCCGCCGGTTCAGTTCGCCGCTACAGCCGCGAAAGTGCGGAACAAATCCTGTCCAGCCGACCTGCTGCAATCGCTGCGCCATGGTTCGGGCGTAGTTGGATTGCGCGTTGCCTTCGAGTCCGTGAAAAAGCACGACGACGGGGGCGTCGGTGGTGCCTTGGCTAATGCAGTCGACATCGATGAAATCACCATCCGGCGTTTCCCAGCGCTCGCGCGGCCAGGGGATCGCTGGCAGACGCAGCGTCTTCCAGACCGGCCACAGCGTTTGCAAGTGTCCGTTAAATAACCAGAACGGCGGCTGATAGGGTTGGTGAGCTCCCTGCGCTAGCGGCAACATGGGTCAGTGCAGTGTGTGAGCCGCGGCGACGGTTTGCGCTTCGATCGAAGCGAGTTGGGCGGTCGCCTGATGGCAGACCAGCCGCCAGCCATTGGCGCCGCGCACATAGACATTCATGGCGGTGGTGATGCCGTTACGTTTCACCAGCGCGTTCGGGTGCTCGGTATCGGTCAGGGCTTCCGGGACGCTGAACATCGTGACGCTTTCCTGGACCAGATGCACGGCGACGAGCCCGCTCTGCCAACGCATGACATTGGTGACTTCGATTTCCAAATGGTGGCAGCCGGCAAAGATTGATTGCCACCCCTGGCGGATCGCCGCATGACCCGCTGCCCGACGGCCGTCGGGATCGATACAGACAATCTCGTCTTCATCCGCCCAGATCGTCATCAGGGCGTCGATGTTGGCCTGGGCGACGCTCTGGTAGAAGCCTTGTTCGGCCTCCTCCGGCGTGGAAAAGTTCGGAACCGGGGCGGTGGGCGGTGGCAGACTCATGAGGCAATGTCCGGGTCAGAGATCGAATGATTGAACGATTGAACGGCTTCAAAAACACGCTGTGGTCGAAGTTGCGTCAGGCAATCCAGGTGTCCGTAACGGCAGGTGCGTTCAAAGCACGGGCTGCACGGTACCGGGTTTTGCAGAATCGCCACGCGTTTGGCCAGTGGTGGCGTGAAATCGGGCGACGATGAACCGAAGAGCGCAATCAGTGGCCGATCCAGCGCGGCCGCCACATGCATGAGTCCGGAATCGTTGGTGACGACGACATCGGCGCCGCTGAGCAAGTCGATCGCGTCGGCGAGCTGGGTGCGGCCACAGAGGTTAACGGCGGCACCATCGCTTAACGCATGAATGGATTCGCCGATCGCCGCGTCTTTGTTCGAGCCGACGGTCCAGACCGTCCAGCCTTGATCAACCAGCGCACGCGCCAGCGTGGCGAAGTGTTCGGCCGGCCAGCGTTTGGCTGGGCCGTATTCAGCGCCCGGGCACAGAATGGCCAGACGTTGGCCCCGCGTGAGCCCGAGACGATGACAGATGTCATTGAACGCGCCCGGCGCGACCTGCAGGGCAGGGATCGCCTGGTCCGGCGCGCTTGGCGCCGCACCAGGCGCCAACGCCAGAAAGCGATCGACCATGCGCGGCAGTGCCCGTTTATCGAGCGGGTAACGGCGGTTTAATAAGCCGTAGCGACACTCGCCAGTAAAGCCGATGCGGTGCGGGATGCCGGCAAAGGCAACGGCTAACGCGGATTTCAGCGAGTTCGGCAGTACGTAGGCCTTGCGATAGTCGTGCGCTTTCAGAAGTCTGCCGATACACCAGCGGCCGGCCAGATCAAGCTTGCCGTGAGCAAACGGCGCCGGGATCACGCGACCGACGCCCGGCATCCGTGCAAAGACCGGCGCGACCCAGGGCGGTGCTAGGACATCCACGGGTTGCTGATCCTGTGCGGCGATCCTGCGTAGCAGCGGTTCGCTCATCACGGCGTCACCGACCCAGGCGGGCGCGACCAGCAGGGAGACTGCGTTCATCGGTGCGGCAGCCAACCTGCGCGTCGCGGTTGATTAATGACCGTGAGGCTTTTCACCCGCAAACGTATATTGGGTGCCGCAGTAGGGGCATGACACTTCACCGGTTTTCAGGACGTCGAGAAACACGCGCGGATGGCCCGACCACAGCTGTACACCCTTGGGCGGGCAGTGCAGCGGCAGATCGGCCGCGGTAATGGTCAGCGCGGTTTCCGACAGGGTTTTTTCGAGCGGTGCGTTCATTGTCTGGGCCTCGTCAATCGGTCAAAGGTGCGTCAGAAAAATTCAGAAAAATCAGATAAAACTCAACCAGTCTTCATGCTTGGCATCGCGACCGTTGACGGCGTCGAAATAGGCCGACTGAATACGCTCGGTGACCGGACCACGGCTACCGATACCAATCTTGCGGTTATCGAGTTCGCGGATCGGCGTCACTTCGGCGGCGGTGCCGGTAAAGAAGGCTTCGTCGGCGCAGTAGACTTCGTCACGCGTGATGCGCTTTTC
This sequence comes from uncultured Dechloromonas sp., assembly GCA_964604765.1. Taxonomy (GTDB): domain Bacteria; phylum Pseudomonadota; class Gammaproteobacteria; order Burkholderiales; family Rhodocyclaceae; genus Fluviibacter. The sequence goes on from CAZSAE010000017.1 coordinate 17,402, forward strand.
TTCGACCGAGATGCCCAGTTCGCGCGCCAGCGTTACTACGCTATCGCGGGTAATGCCTTCCAGGCACGATGACAGTTCCGGGGTGTAGACCTTACCGCTCTTGATGATGAACAGATTTTCGCCGGCGCCTTCGGAGACATAGCCCTCGGTGTCGAGCAGCAGGGCTTCGTCGTAACCATCCGCCACGGCTTCGTTGTTCGCCAGAATCGAATTGACATAGTGACCGCTGGCCTTGGCGCGCACCATCGACACGTTGACGTGGTGACGTGTGTACGACGAGGTTTTGACGCGGATGCCTTTCTTCAGACCATCTTCGCCCAGATAGGCGCCCCACGGCCATGCACCGATGGCGACGTGCACCTTGGCGCCTTTCGGCGATACCCCCATCTTTTCCGAGCCGTAATAGACCAGCGGACGGATGTAAGCGCTTTCAAGATTGTTCGAACGCACGACTTCCTTCTGTGCTTCGTTAAGGGTCTCTTCGTCGAAGGGGACATCCATCTGGAAGATGTGCGCCGAGTTGAGCAGGCGGCGGGTGTGATCCTGCAGGCGGAAGATCGCCGTGCCGCGACCGGTATCGTAGGCGCGTACCCCTTCAAAGACGCTCATGCCGTAATGCAGGGAATGGGTCAGGATATGCGTGTTGGCATCGCGCCAGGGGATGAGCTTGCCATCCAGCCAGATAAAACCGTCGCGGTCGGACATCGACATGATGTGAATCCTTTGGTGAAGCGTCGCAATAAAATCGGCGAAAACCCCAACACAGTCCATGCTTCGGTCGCCGAGCAGTTGGCCCCAATTCTAGCCGATTTCCGTCCGGAAATCAGGTCCGGCGCTGTGTCTGGGCAACCGTTTTCAGGGGCTTCGGTAAAATACCCGTCATGAATAGTCCAAAGCATCGCTGGAAGCCCAGCGTCACCGTGGCCGCCCTGGTGGAGCGGGACGGCCGCTTTCTGGTCGTCGAAGAAGAAACCTCGGCCGGGTTGCGCTTTAATCAACCCGCCGGCCATCTGGATGAAGGCGAATCGCTGGTCGCCGCCTGCGCCCGTGAAGCGCTAGAAGAAACCGGTTGCCATGTGACGCCACAGGCCTTGGTGGGGATTTATCAATGGCCGGTGCCGTCCGGTGAGCTGACCTATCTGCGCTTTGCCTTCGATTGCCGATTGGATCAGATTGAAGCGGGGCGCCGGCTTGACGACGGCATTGTTGCCGCGCACTGGCTAACACTAGAAGAGCTGCACGCTAGCCGCGAGCGGCATCGCAGCCCGTTGGTATTGCAATGCGTGGAAGACTGGCTGGCCGGCCGCCGCTTGCCTCTGGATAGCATCCGTCACTACAACTAAACGACGAACACGCTCATGTCTACGGCGCACTGGTTACGAAAAATCTTGCTTGGTGCGGCATTGAGCCTTGCCTGTACCTGTGTCAGTGCGCAAGCGCTGATTGTGTTTTGCTACAACTGGGGCTGCAAGGATCAACAAGCCGTGAGCTATAGCGATGTCTGGTTGCGCAAGGCCGTGCAGCCGCTGCGCCAGGCAAAGACGCCAGAAGCCGAACGCGCGGCGGTGGCCGAGGTCGTACACCGGTTTTATCTCAAAGCGGCCGAACAAACGCCGATCGCCAGCGACGAACCGGGCAATCCCGAGGATGACACCGTCAACGGCCGCATGGACTGCATCGATCATTCGACGAGCACCAAAAACATACTGTCCTACCTCCAGCACCGTAAACTGCTGCGCTGGCATGTCATCGGCCCCTATGCCCACCGAACCGTGCTGGTACTGTCGCATTACAGCGCCACGCTCATCGAAACCGAGGCGGACGGCAGCGAGGACGAGCGGATGTACACCGTCGACCCATGGGATAGCGACCGCAGCGCATCGCCGCCCGTACAGACCGTGAGAGAATGGGCGGGGCCGCGTTTCTATACGCTGGAAACGCAGCACCACACGCTTGCGTCACCCACCGCGCTGGCGCGCTAAGTCTTCTGTTTCCACTGTTGTCATTGTCTCAGGAATAAAAATGTCACCATCGCCCACCGTGGTCGTCGGCCTCTCTGGCGGCGTTGATTCTTCAGTCGCCGCGTTGCTGCTCAAGGAGCAGGGCTATCGCGTCATCGGTTTGTTCATGAAGAACTGGGAAGACGACGACACCGACGAGTATTGCAGCACGCGGCAGGATCTGATCGACGTGATGAGTGTCACCGATATCCTGGGCATTGATGTCGAAGTCGTGAACTTTGCCAAAGAATACCGCGATCGTGTCTTCTCAACCTTTCTGCAGGAGTACAACGCGGGCCGTACGCCTAACCCGGACGTGCTATGCAATTCGGAGATCAAGTTCGCGGCCTTTCTCGATCATGCCGTCAGCCTGGGCGCTGACTATATCGCCACCGGCCACTATGCGGGCGTGCAGGATTTCGACGGCAAGCGTCAGCTGCTCAAAGCCGAGGACGGCAATAAGGATCAGAGCTACTTTCTGTACCGTTTGAACCAGTCGCAACTCAAGCCGGCGTTATTTCCGTTGGCCAACTGGCTCAAGCCGGAAGTGCGCGCCAAGGCCGAGACCGCTGGCCTGCCGGTGGCTGCCAAAAAAGATTCGACGGGCATCTGCTTCATTGGCGAACGGCCGTTCAATGATTTTCTGCAGCGGTATGTGCCGCAAAACCCGGGCGAAATCCGCGACCTGGATTCCGGACAATTACTGGGCACGCATCAGGGGCTGGCTTTCCATACCATCGGCCAGCGTAAAGGGTTGCACATCGGCGGTGTAAAAGGACATAACAAGGGCAACGACAAAGGCAACGACAAAGGCAACGACAAAACTGCCGGTGAGCACGATGCCTGGTACGTGGCCGCGAAAGACATGCAAACCAACGTGCTGTACGTGGTGTCGGGGCATGATCACCCCGCGTTGTACGTGAACGAAGTCACGATCACCGACATCAATTGGATCGCCGGCGAACCGCCGCATACCCACTGGGTTTATACCGCCAAGACGCGTTACCGCATGCCGGATGCGCCCTGCGAGATCGAGCGTATCGACGCCGATCGTGCCGTGATCCGTTTCGCGGCGCCGCAGTGGGCCGTGACGCCGGGTCAGTCGCTGGTGTTGTACGAAAGTCGCGTCTGCCTGGGCGGTGGCATCATCGAATCGACGCGCATGGCGGGCAATCCGGATATCGCCGGTTTGGATCTGCAGTCGCTCAATGACTGAGCGACTGAACGATCAATTGACGGATTACTGTTCGGCCACCGATTGCTGGCCACTGGCGCGTTGCGCCATCTGATCGAACAGATAGGCTAGGTTCGGGTGCAGCGCGCGCCAATCACGCTCCGGCTGACGCAGATTCAAATAGACCAGCGCGGCAAATAAGGCCAGGTCGCCCAGCGAAATTTCATCGCCGTTGGTCCAGGTGTCGTTACCGAGACTAATGCTGGCAAACTCCAGCGCACGGCTGACCGCGTTGTTGTGCAGCGTGATGTTGCCCGGCTCCTGTTTGTCCGCTGGGCGCATGCGTTCATTGCGTACTGCAATCGCCGAATCCATGATGCCGTCGGCCAATGCCTCCCAACGTTTAACGCGCATGCGGGCGAGCGCATCTTTGCGCGGGATCAGGATCGGGTGGTCGTTGAGCGTATCCACGTATTCGGCGATGACCGGTGAATCGAACACGCAAGTCTCATCATCCAGAATCAGCGCCGGAATACGCCCCAGCGGGTTGACGCGCACAACTAGGCTACCGGGCTCGCGCGGTGGATCGATCAGGTATTCATGCGGGATATTCTTTTCCAGCAGCATCAGGCGCACTTTGCGCACATAGGGGCTGGTCGGGGTGCCGAGCAGTTTCATGGGGGGTCTCCGAGAGGCGATGGGCGTCAAAACGAAACCCTACACGGAATGCTCGGTGATGCCCAGCGTCGACGGCCGCTAGGGCGGGCGACCGCGGCGGCAAGGGCGCCAGATGGTAAAATTTGGCCTTTGATTTTCTCGGATTCAGGAGCGACAGATGTCTATTGGTCTTGGTGCTTTAACAGCCCTTTCTCCCCTTGATGGGCGCTATGCCGCCAAGGTCGATCTGCTACGTCCGCACTTCTCCGAATACGGCTTGATCCACGCCCGTCTGCGGGTCGAAATCGAATGGCTCAAGGCGCTGGCCGCTGAACCGCATTTCGCCGAAATCCCCGCTTTCTCGCCGGCCACCATTGCTGAGCTGGAAGCGCTGGTCAGTAACTTCACCGAAAACGATGCCGCCGAGGTGAAGGGCATCGAAGCCACCACCAACCACGACGTTAAGGCGCTCGAGTACTGGATCAAGGACAAGACCAAAGGCAACGCCGAAGTGACCAAGGTCAGCGAGTTCATCCACTTCGCCTGCACCTCGGAAGACATCAACAACCTGTCGCATGGGCTGATGTGTAAGGGCGCCCGTGAGCAGGTCATGCTGCCGACGCTGGATCGCGTCATCGCCAAACTCACCGAAATGGCCCATGCCTACGCTGAGGTGCCGATGATGAGCCGCACGCACGGTCAGCCGGCCACGCCGTCGACCATGGGTAAGGAAGTGGCCAACGTCGCCTACCGCCTACAACGCGCCCGTGTGCGTATCGCCCAGGTCGAACTGCTCGGCAAGATCAACGGCGCCGTCGGTAACTACAATGCTCACCTTGCTGCGTATCCGGGCTATGACTGGGAAGGCTTCGCCAAGAAATTCGTCGAATCGCTGGGGCTAACCTTCAACCCCTACACCATCCAGATCGAACCGCACGACGCGCTGGCCGAGTTGTTCGACGCCTTCGCGCGCGTCAACGGCATTCTCATCGACCTCGACCGCGACGTCTGGGGTTATATCTCGATGGGCTTCTTCAAGCAGAAGGTCAAAGCCGGTGAAGTCGGTTCGTCGACCATGCCGCACAAGGTTAACCCCATCGACTTCGAAAACTCCGAAGGCAACCTGGGTCTGGCCAACGCTGTGCTCAAGCACCTGGCCGAAAAGCTGCCGATTTCGCGCTGGCAGCGTGACCTCACCGACTCCACCGTCCTGCGTAACATGGGCGTCGGCCTGGGCTACACGCTGCTCGGTTACGACTCGCTGCTCAAGGGGCTGGGCAAGCTCGAACTCAATGCCGACCTCATGAAGGCCGACCTCGACGCCAACTGGGAGCTGCTCGCCGAGCCGATTCAGACCGTGATGCGTCGCTATGGCATCGCCAATCCCTACGAAAAGCTCAAAGAGCTGACCCGGGGTACCCGCGTCTCGCGTGAAGGCATGCAAGCCTTTGTGAACACGCTCGATATTCCGGCCGACGCCAAGAAAGCACTACTGGAACTGACGCCGTGGGATTACACCGGCAAAGCCGCCGAACTGGCCAAGCGTATTTAAAGCATCCAAGGAACGACAGACATGGCATTCGCAGACAACCTCAAAAAACTGCCGGGCATCTCGCATCTGGCTGCTATCGAACTGCGTGACGGCGAAGGTAATCTCGCCGGCATCATCGAGAACAAGGCCGGTAGCCAGGGTTCGCTCGCCGTCTACAACCACCTGGGTCAGTTATGGGGCGCTATCAATACCGACGCCGCCAAACAGGGGCTGGATATCTTTGCCGAGCATACCGTCGACGCGCGCGCCAACCCCGGCAAGCACCCGAACATCGACCGCTTGCTCAACATTGCTGAGAACGGTAGCGACATGCTGCGCATCAAACACGTCTTCGCCATCGACGACGAACTGCCGGCCTAAGGCCAACGGATAAGCTCAGCGCCATGGAACGTAATTTCCCCGAGGCGCTGGCGCATACCCTGCAGTTCGAGGGCGGCTGGGCTAACCACGCGCACGATCCCGGCGGCGCCACCATGAAGGGCGTCACCCACAAAACCTACGCCGACTATCTGGGCCGCAGCGTTAGTCATGACGAACTGCGCGACATCCCCGATGCACATCTGGCCGACATTTACCGCAAGCGTTACTGGGATGCCTGCCGCTGCAGTGACTTACCGGATGGGCTGGATCTGGCCGTCTTTGATACGGCGGTCAACACCGGTCCCGGGCAGGCGGCGCGCCTGTTGCAACGGATCGTCGGTGTGCCCGCCGATGGTGGCATCGGCCCGAAGACCATTGCTGCGGTGAATGACTATGTCGCCACTCATGGCTTACATGCGCTGATCGAAGCCTATACCGAAGCGCGCCAGAATTTTTATCGCCTGTTGCCGACCTATGTGCACTTTGGTGAAGGGTGGCGCAAACGGGCAGATGGGGTTGCTAAGGTCGCCAAACAGATCGGCCAAGCGAATCCGGCGGCCTAAAAAGAAACGCCACCCGAAGGTGGCGTTCTGCACTAAGCCTTAGCGCAATTTAAACACAAGCACCATCGGC
>CAZSAE010000018.1:0-22990 GCA_964604765.1 uncultured Dechloromonas sp.
GGGGGTCAGTTCAGTGGGTGCTGTTTTTGTTTGTGCTGGCGCATAAGGCTAAACTAAGCGCTACACTGAACACGTAGTTCCCGTCATAGAACAACTCATAGACAAGGACCCCATCATGACCCAAACCGTCACCCTCGGCGGCAACCTGATTCAAATCGGCGGCACTTTGCCCCAAGTCGGCAGCACCGCACCCGCCTTCAAGCTCGTCGCCAAAGATCTCAGCGACACGACATTGGAAAACTTTGCCGGCAAGCGCAAGGTGCTAAATATTTTCCCGAGCATCGACACGCCGACCTGCGCAACCTCGGTGCGTCAATTCAATACGAAGGCGGCCCAGCTCAAGAACACCGTCGTGCTTTGCATCTCGGCCGATCTGCCCTTCGCCCAATCGCGTTTCTGTGGCGCCGAAGGCCTCGACAACGTACTGACGCTATCGACCATGCGCGGCCGTGAGTTCCTGCAAGACTACGGTGTCGCCATCGAATCAGGTCCGATTGCTGGCCTCACCGCACGTGCTGTGGTCGTGCTCGACGAAAACAATCGCGTGTTGCACAGCGAACTGGTTAACGAAATCAAGAACGAGCCGAATTACGACGCGGCGCTGGCGGCATTGGCTTAATCGACTTCGTTGCTTTGCTCGCTTCCGGCGGCAACCAGTAATCTTTCCGAGCGTACGCGTCCTTCAAAAGATCGACGAAGGCGCGTACTTTCAGCGGCAAGTGGCGCCGCTCGGGGAACACAGCGTAGATACCAACCGGTGGTGCGGCCCAGTCGTCGAGCACGCTGACCAGTCGCCCCGACTGCAGGTCTTCGCCCACTTCCCAGATCGAGCGCCAGGCCAGACCACCGCCGGAACGCGCCCACTCGGCCAACACGACACCGTCGTTGCATTCCATCGAGCCTTTGACCCGCACGCTGCGGGTTTTGATGGATGCGCCCGCACCGGAAGCCAGACTGTTACGGAATGTCCAACCGCGCTGCGGCCCCAGCGCGAGGCAATCGTGTTTGAGCAGATCATCCGGCGTTTGCGGTACACCGTGGCGCGCCAGATAGTCTGGCGCGCCCACGACCACCCGACGCATTTCGGCTAAACGCACCGACACCAGATTCGAATCGGCCAGCTCACCCAAACGTATGCCGCAGTCGAACCCTTCGTTGACCAGATCGACGAGACGATCCGACAGATCGAGCGTGACGCTCACATCCTGATGCTGGGCGAGAAAGCGCTGCACATGCGGCGCCACATGACGGCGCCCGAAACCGGCCGGCGCTGTCACGCGTAAGTGGCCGCTGGCCTGAATGCTGCCGCGGGAAGCCGCTGCTTCGGCACTGGCCAGATCGTTGAGAATGCGCACGCAGTCTTCCAGATAATTCTGGCCGGATTCGGTCAGCGAGATGCGCCGCGTCGTCCGGTGCAACAGGCGCGATCCCAAGCGCTCTTCCAGCGCATCGAGACGGCGTGCCATGATGGCCGGCGTAACGCCTTCGACGCGTGCTGCCGCCGACAGCGAGCCATGCGTTGAAACCAGCACCAGCGCCTGCATTTCCTTGAAAGGATTCACGTCAACCTCGCACCAGAATTTAATACTTTAAGTATAAGAAGAACGGATATTTTTACACCTTTTAATTCCAATTTGGATGCAATAGAATGCCTTTTCATCAAAATTTTCTACAGCGTTTTTAACCATCTTTCATTGACTGACTGGAGTTCCAGATGAGCCTCAAACTGCCTGCCGGCGTTCAGATCAACGCCCCGATCAACGCACGCTACGAAGAAATCCTGACTCCGGAAGCGCTGGAATTCGTCGCCAAGCTGCACCGCGCTTTCGAGCCGCGTCGCCAAGAACTGCTGAAGGCGCGCGTCGAGCGTCAGGCACGCATCGATGCCGGCGAGATGCCGGACTTCCTGCCGGAGACCAAGGCCATTCGCGAAGGCGATTGGAAAATCGCCCCGCTGCCGAAAGCACTGGAGCGTCGTCGCACCGAAATCACCGGCCCGGTCGAAGCCAAGATGATCATCAACGCCTTCAACTCGGGCGCTGACTCGTACATGTCTGACTTCGAAGATTCGAACAGCCCGAACTGGGAAAACCAGATCCAGGGTCAGATCAATATCTATGACGCCATTCGTCGCAAGCTCGCATTCAAAAACGAAGCCGGCAAAGAATACAAACTCAACGACAAGATCGCCACCCTGCAGATTCGCCCGCGCGGTTGGCATCTGGACGAGAAGCATGTGCTGGTCGATGGCCAGCGCGTTTCCGGCGGTATTTTTGATTTCGGTCTCTTCTTCTTCCACAACGCCAAAGAGCAAGTCGCCCGCGGCGCTGGCCCCTTCTTCTATCTGCCCAAGATGGAAAGCCACCTGGAAGCGCGTCTGTGGAACGACATCTTCGTGATGGCGCAGAACGAAATCGGTCTGCCGCAAGGCACGATCAAGGCCACCGTGCTGGTTGAAACCATCCTCGCCACCTTCGAAATGGAAGAAATTCTGTACGAACTGCGTGAGCACTCGGCAGGCCTCAACGCCGGTCGCTGGGATTACATTTTCAGCTGCATCAAGAAGTTCAAGAAGAACAAGGATTTCTGTCTGGCCCAACGCGGTGCCATCACCATGGAAGTGCCGTTCATGCGTTCGTACGCACTGGCGCTGGTCAAGGCGTGCCACAAGCGCGGCGCGCCGGCCATCGGCGGCATGTCGGCGCTGATTCCGATCAAGAACGATCCGGTTGCCAACGAAAAGGCGCTGGCCGGTATTCGCCACGACAAGACGCGTGACGCCAACGACGGCTTCGACGGCGGTTGGGTGGCCCACCCGGGTCTGGTCGCGATTGCTGCTGAAGAATTCCAGAAGGTCCTGGGCGATCGTCCGAACCAGTGGGAAAAGCAGCGCACCGAAGAGTTCGGCGCCAAGGACTGGCTGAACTTCCAACCGGAACAGCCAATCACCGAAGCCGGTCTGCGTAACAACATCAACGTCGGTATCCATTACCTCGGCAGCTGGCTGGCCGGCAACGGTTGCGTGCCTATCCACAACCTGATGGAAGATGCTGCGACTGCCGAGATCTCGCGCTCGCAAGTCTGGCAATGGGTGGTGTCGCCGAAGGGTGTTCTGGATGACGGCCGCAAGGTGACCGTCGAGATGGTTCGCGCCATGATCCCGGAAGAGCTGGCCAAGGTAAAAGCCACGGTTACCGCTCAGGGCGAAAAGACCGACACCTACGATCAGGCAGCGGTCATTTTCGACAAGATGTCGTTGACTCCGGAATATCCGGAGTTCCTGACGCTGCCGTTGTACGAAGCCATGGCCTGATCACTGTCAGGCGATGTTTCACAAGACGGCACCTGCGGGTGCCGTCTTCGCTATAGGGTCAGGCCAGCACCAGCTCGCAGGGAATCGACCAATCCATGGCAGCCGTTTGCCAACGTTGCGCCCAGGCGCTCGGCCCAAACAGGCGCACCTGACGCACACCAGCTTCGTTAACGAGCGCCAACGCAGTCGCCTCATCGACGTACACCACGTTGAACAGCCCGTCGGGTAGGCCGCACTGAGCGCAGAGTTCAGCCAGCGCCAGTGCACACGATGGCGCATCCGGCGACGGAATCAAGGTGACCGCACCACCGCGCATCAATACCGGCAGCACGAGCTTGATGGCTGCAGATACCGGTATGCCCGGGCCGGCCAGCGCCAGCGTTGAGTGATCGTTGCCGGCGCCAGCTGCACCAACGCGTACCTCGCCAATCATCGGCTCGGATTGCAACGCGCGCACATAGGCCAGCGCATTGGCCACGTCCGCCTTGCCGGCGTCGAGATGCGTCTGGCTTTCCACGGCTGAGAGCCCGGCGAAATGCGTTTCCAGCTCTTCCAGTGCAACGGCCAGTTCTTGCAGAAAACTCGCCATCGCCGCTGGTAACAGGCCGGGCGCTTCGTTGGCCGCCTTAATCGCCGTCGCTGCCAGCACCTGATCAACCAGCGGTACGCGCCGGATCAAGCGTTGCGTCGCCGATTCGCGGATCTCCTGAAAGACCGGCACCATCGCCAACACGGGGCGGCCGTTAATCCACAAAGGTATGGCCGGCGCTTCGCGCGGCGGCAGCGTGCAACAACCTGTCATCGTTCTTTGACTCTTTTCTGTCGCATGGACACTTTTGACGTTTCATCCCCAATCCGGAGATTTTCACATAGTAAAATAGTCTTTTGGGCGTTGACCCGTATTTTATCCGGACTCCGCCCCAAACCCTACCCTGCCGCCATGAGCAACGCCACCGCCCCAGCCGCACCACCCAAGCCTGATAGCGCAAACACCACGGGCATTCAGGTTTTTGATCGGGCAGACTGTCTGTTGACGCTGCTCGCCAACCAGTACGCGCCCGCCAACCTGAAGACGCTGGCGAACGAATCCGGCCTGCACGTTTCGACGGTGCATCGTATTCTCGGTGCACTGGCCGCCATCGGGCTCGTCGAACACCAGGCGGGTGGCCTCTACCGGTTGGGGCTGCGCTGGCTCGAGTATGGCAATCTGGTGCGCGAACGGCTGGAGGTGCGCGACGTCGCGCGCCCGTTCATCGAAGCCCTGCACAACATCATTGGCGAACCCGTCAATCTGGCGATTCGTGACGGTGACGACATCATCTATCTGGATCGCGCCTCGGCCAATGCATCACGCATTCGCGTGTTCTACCGGGTTGGTTCACGCGCGCCCTTGCATCTCACCTCGCTCGGCAAGCTGTTTCTGGCCGAAGAATCGGCCGAACAAATCGCCGCTTATGCAAGTCGCACGGGTCTGCCGGGCAACACAGAACATTCACTGACTCGACTCAATGCCCTCAGTAAAGCATTGAAGGACGTTCAGCAGTCCGGCGTCGCTTTTGATAATGAAGAAGCCGAACCGGGTTTGCGCTGTGTCGCGGCGCCGGTCCGCGACGATCAGGGTAAGCTGGTGGCCGCAATTTCGGTCTCATCGACCAGCGACCGCTTCAGCGAACATGAAGCCATCTGGGTACCGGCACTCCGGCAATGCGCCCAGGCTGTATCTCACGCCCTCGGCGCCAGCCAGTAGCCAACGCCGTCCGCATTAACTGCGGGTCGCCTCCGCCCATTTTTTCAAGCGATTGGCATCACCGACGCGGGTCATCGAACCTTCCGAATCGAGCAACACAAACACCATCGGGCGGTTGTTCACCTTGGCCTGCATCACGAGGCACTTACCCGCCTCACGAATGAAACCCGTTTTGGTGACGCCGATATCCCAACTATCGGAGCGAACAAGTGGGTTGGTATTACGGTATTCCTGCAGACGACCGCGCACATCGAATTTGGCTTCGGAGGTCGTCGAGGCTTCGCGGATCGGCGCATACTTCGATGCAGCCGTGACCATCTTGGCCAGATCGCGTGCCGTCGAGACGTTACCGGAATTCAAGCCGGTTGGATCGAGAAAACGCGTGTTGGTCATGCCGAGTTCTTGCGCTTTACGGTTCATGGCCGCCACGAAGGCCGTAATGCCGCCCGGATAGTTGCGACCCAGCGCGTGCGCGGCACGGTTTTCTGACGACATCAACGCCAGCACCAAGGCTTCCTGACGCGTCAGCTGCGTACCGACGGCCAAACGCGAACGACTCCCTTTCAGCGTATCAACGTCGTCATCGGTAATGTAGAACTCTTCGTTCATGGGCAAGTTCGCATCCAGCATCACCATCGCCGTCATGAGCTTGGTGATTGAGGCGATCGGCACAATCTGTGTGGCGTTTTTCTGGTACAGCGCTTCACCGTTCTGCATGTCGAGCAACAACGCGGCATGCGAATGCAAACCCGGATGGCTTCCGACCGGGCCGTTCCACTCGCCCCAGTGATCCGGCGGATTGTCGCGGCGTTTCTTGCTGGCAAGCAGACGGCTGGGCTTTTTAGCGGACGCCGAGACCACACTTTCCTTGGCCGCCTTCTGCGCCGCCAGGGTCTTTGGCGTTTCCTTCATCGCCTGCGACTTGATGGGCTTGGCCGATTTCTTGGCAGCAGACGTCGACTTCGTGTTCTTGGCCGACGCATTACTCTTGCTGGCCGCCGAAGCCTTGGTCTTGGCATTCTTGCCGGTATCGGCATCCTTGCTGCTGGCCGCCTGGACGGGCAGCGCCACGAGGCCACTCACCAATAAGGTCAGCAACAGTCGGGAAATCATGGGACGCTTTAATGGAATCATAAATACACCACCGCGAGGGATTCACGGAGCGTCGGGAAACGCGCCGTAAACCCGGATTCTGATAATGGTTGATATTTTAGCGCAAACGCCCCGGTTTTCAAGAAAAAACCGGGACGAAAAACGATCAAAATTAACAAGATAGCCTAGCTACTTCAGCGTTTTCTCAGCTAACGGCCTGTTTATCCATAAGCGCGTCAACCACGGCCAGCGCCGTCACATTCACGATACGACGCACCGTCGCGGTCGGCGTCAGGATATGCGCCGGTTTGCGCGAGCCCAACAAAATCGGGCCCACCGTCAGGTTATCCCCCGCCGCCACCTTGAGCAGGTTGAACGCAATGTTGGCCGCATCCAGATTCGGCATGATGAGCAGATTCGCCTGCCCCTTGAGACGACTGTTCGGGAAGACCTGGGCACGAATCTGTTCGTCCAGGGCAGCGTCACCGTGCATCTCACCCTCGACTTCGAGGCCAGGCGCCACGTCGCGCAGCCGCTCCAGGAGTGCGCGCATCTTTTCGGCGGTAGGCGTATCCAGGCTGCCAAAAGACGAATGTGACAGCAAGGCCACTTTCGGGGCGATGCCAAAACGGCGTACCTCTTCGGCCGCCAGCAAGGTCGTTTGCACGAGCTCTTCAACTGTCGGGTTGTAGTTGACGTAGGTATCGGCCACGAACACCGTCCGCCCCGGCAGCATCAGCAGATTCATTGCCGCCAGGCGCGTCACGCCCGGTGCGTTACCGATGATGTTTTCAACATGCGTCAGGTGTAATTCGTAACGACCGAAGGTGCCGCAGACCATGCCGTCAGCGTAACCGAGGCGCACCATCAATGCGGCATACAACGTCGCCCGGCGATGGATCTCACGCTTGGCATATTCCGGCGCCACGCCCTTGCGTTCGGTCAGGCGATGGTACTCCTGCCAGAACTCGTCGTAGTGCTGTTCGAAGAATTCACCATCGTTGTAGATCACGTCAAAGTCCACACCGGCGCGAATACGCAGTCCCGCCATTTCGATCTTGCGTTCGATCTCGGCAGGGCGACCAATCAAAATCGGCTTGGCGATTCCTTCGTCGCAGATTACCTGTATAGCGCGCAGCACGCGTTCCTCTTCGCCTTCGGCAAACACGATGCGCTTGGGCGAGAGTTTCGCCTGCGCGAATACCGGCTTCATGATCATGCCGGAGTGATAGACAAATTCGTTCAGGCTCTGCAGATAGCCTTCCCAGTCGCGAATCGGACGCGTCGCCACACCCGAATCCATCGCCGCCCGCGCCACGGCTGGGGCGATCTTGACGATCAGGCGCGGATCAAAGGGTTTGGGAATCAGATAGTCGCGACCAAAACCGCTGACCTTTTCACCGTAGGCCGACGCCACAACATCGGACTGCTCGGCACGCGCCAGATCGGCAATCGCTTTGACTGCGGCCAGTTTCATTTCTTCCGTGATCGTCGTTGCGCCGGCATCCAGGGCGCCACGGAAGATGAACGGAAAGCACAACACATTATTGACCTGGTTCGGGTAATCCGAACGGCCGGTCGCAATGATGGCGTCGTCGCGCACCGCGCGGACTTCATTGGGCAAAATCTCCGGCGTCGGATTAGCCAATGCCAGGATCAATGGATTCTTGGCCATCTTGGCCACCATCTCGGGTTTGAGCACGCCGCCGGCCGACAACCCCAGGAACACATCCGCGCCCTCAATCACTTCGGTCAAAGTGCGCGCATCGGTTTTCTTGGCATAGCGCGCCTTGATCGAGTCCATGTCTTCCGGCCGGCCTTCGTAGACCACGCCGTGAATATCGGTCACCCAGATGTTCTCGACGGGAATACCGAGCTGCACAAGCAGGCCCAGGCAGGCCAGCGCTGCGGCACCGGCACCGGATGTCACCAATTTGATCTGCTTCAAATCCTTGCCCAGCAGATGCAGGCCATTCAACAATGCCGCACCTACCACGATCGCCGTGCCGTGCTGGTCGTCGTGGAAAACCGGAATTTTCATGCGCTCGCGCAGTTGCTTCTCGATGTAAAAGCATTCGGGCGCTTTGATATCTTCCAGGTTGATGCCGCCGAAGGTCGGCTCCAGGCTGGCGATGATTTCCACCAGACGGTCCGGGTCGTTTTCACTGACCTCCAAATCGAACACGTCGATATTGGCGAACTTCTTGAACAACACGCCCTTGCCTTCCATGACGGGCTTCGCCGCCAACGGGCCGATGTTGCCGAGGCCAAGGACGGCCGTGCCATTGGTGATGACGCCGACCAGATTGGCGCGCGAGGTTAGCGTCGCTGCTTCGTCGGGCTTGGCAACGATCTCTTCACAGGCCGCCGCGACACCCGGCGAGTAGGCCATGGAGAGGTCGTACTGGTTGGTCAGTTGCTTGGTCGGGGTGACGGCGATCTTGCCCGGCTTGGGGAAGCGGTGGTAATACAGGGCGGACTCGCGCAGTCGTTGGGTATTCTGTTGATTTTGTTTGTTTTTTTCTGGCACAGCCTTTTCTCCAAGAGGTCTTCTGCGGCTGATAGGATACGCCGACTTTCTCTGTCCTGCGTGAAGTGAGATAATTATAGCTTTAGTGCAAACCCCAAGCATGCCTAGGATAGACAGGAGAAATCATGGTCGCCATTAACGCCCCGGAATACGTCAAGAACACGCGGCTCAAGACCTGGGTCGAACAGATCGCCCAACTCACCGAACCGGAAAAGGTCGTCTGGTGCGATGGCTCCCAGGAAGAATATGACCGCCTCTGCGCCCAGATGGTCGAAGCGGGCACACTGATCAAGCTGAACGAGGCCAAGCGCCCGAACTCCTACCTCGCCTTCTCCGACCCATCGGACGTGGCCCGCGTCGAAGACCGCACCTACATCTGCTCGGAAAAACAGATCGATGCGGGTCCGACCAACAACTGGGAAGACCCGGCCAAGATGCGCAAGACCCTGGACGGTCTGTTCAAGGGTTGCATGAAGGGCCGTACGATGTACGTGATCCCGTTCTCGATGGGCCCGCTCGGCTCGCCGATCGCACACATCGGCGTCGAAATTTCGGATTCGCCGTATGTTGTGACCAACATGCGCACCATGACCCGCATGGGCAAGGCTGTTGTTGAGCTGCTCGGCACCGATGGCGAATTCGTGCCGTGCGTGCATACGGTCGGCGCCCCGTTGGGTCAGGGCGAAAAAGACGTCGCCTGGCCGTGCAACCCGGACACCAAGTACATCGTTCACTTCCCGGAAACCCGCGAAATCTGGTCATACGGTTCGGGCTACGGCGGCAACGCCCTGCTCGGCAAGAAGTGCTTCGCGCTGCGGATTGCTTCGACGATGGCGCGCGACGAAGGCTGGCTGGCCGAACACATGCTGATTCTGGGCGTGGAATCGCCAGAAGGTGAAAAATCCTACGTCGCCGCCGCGTTCCCGTCGGCCTGCGGCAAGACCAACTTCGCCATGCTGATTCCGCCGCAAAGCTTCAACGGCTGGAAGATCACCACCATTGGCGACGACATCGCCTGGATCAAGCCGCGTAAAGACAAGGACGGCGTTACCCGTTTCTACGCCATCAACCCGGAAGCCGGTTTCTTCGGCGTCGCGCCGGGTACCAGCGAGAAGACCAACTACAACGCCTTGGCCACGCTGAAAGAAAACATCATCTTTACCAACGTCGCGCTGACCGACGACGGCGACGTATGGTGGGAGGGCCTGACCAAGGAAGCCCCGTCACACCTGATCGACTGGCAGGGCAAGGACTGGACGCCGGAAATCGGCAAGGAAACCGGTCGCAAGGCCGCCCACCCGAACTCGCGTTTCACCGCGCCGGCCGCGCAGTGCCCATCGGTCGATGCTGCCTGGGAAGACCCGGCCGGCGTACCGATCTCGGCCTTCATCTTTGGTGGCCGTCGCGCTACGACCGTACCGCTGGTCTATGAAGCCTTCAACTGGAACTACGGTGTCTACCTGGCCTCGACGCTTGGTTCGGAAACCACTGCCGCCGCTTTCGGTGCGCAAGGCGTCGTCCGCCGCGATCCGTTCGCCATGCTGCCGTTCTGCGGCTACAACATGGGTGACTACTTCCGTCACTGGCTGGAAATGGGCAAGACCGTCGACAACCCGCCAGGCATTTTCTGCGTCAACTGGTTCCGTGTTGATGAAGATGGCAAGTTCATGTGGCCGGGCTTTGGTGACAACATGCGTGTCCTCAAGTGGATCATCGATCGCGTCAAGGGTCGTGTTGCCGCCAAGGAGACCGCGCTGGGTTGGACCCCGAACTTCGAGGACATCGACTGGACGGGCCTGGACATGACGCGCGAAGAATTCCAACGTCTGACCCAGCTCGATACCGCCGGCTGGCAGAAGGAACTCGAGTCGCACAAAGAGTGGTTCGACAAGCTCGCCGAACGCCTGCCGCAGGAGTTGGAGCTGATTCGTCAGCTCAGCACCTTGAGCATGGCCGAAACCAACAAGCAGGCCGCCTAAGCCGATCGGTTAAGGATGGCACAACCACAAAAGCCACCTGCGGGTGGCTTTTGTTTTGGTTCAGGGAATAACCTGGAGGTCTGGACAGACGGTGCGCACCATCGTCCAGTCAAAATGCGGACCCGGATCAGTTTTGCGGCCGGGCGCCACATGCGCATGACTGGTGACGGCGCGTAAGGGCAAAACATGCATCAGCGCCGCTAACAAACCGTGGAGCGTGGCGTATTGCGCTGGCGCAAAGGGCGTGTCATCGTCGCCCTCGAGTTCAATGCCGACCGAGAAATCATTGCAACGTTCGCGGCCTTCCCAAGTCGACACACCGGCGTGCCAGGCGCGCGCCGTGATCGGCACAAACTGGATCAGCTGCCCATCGCGACGAATGAAAAAGTGCGCCGAGACTTTTAATCCGGCGATCTCGGCGTAATAAGGGTGCGCGGCGGGGTCCAATTGATTTGTGAACAGTTGGGCGACACCATCACCGCCAAACATCCCGGGGGGCAGACTGATCGCATGAATGACCACGAGATCGATGAGCGCGTTCACCGGTCGTGCATCGCAGTTCGGCGATTCGATCTGCTGCGCCGAGCGATACCAGCCGTTCTGCCACGAGGATTCGGCCGCTGCCTTAGACATCCTCATCGCCCCCGCTATCCCAGTCACTAGCTGCGGCATCGGGCTGCGCACCCATCAGGGTGACGCCATAACCATCGCGCAGGATGCGGCTACGCACGAAGTCGATCGAGCTTCTCAGCGTGTAGTAGTCACCCGCCACGGATTTGGGCACCTTCATCGTCAGCGCTTCCTGCTCCATCCGATCCAATTGCGCCAGATAGGCCGGCTTCTGCGCGGGATCAAAGCTGGCCACCAACGACTGTTCGAAGAACTTGAGCGCCCCATACACCCGGTTGATGCGACCGCGCACCCGATTCTTGTGATAGTTCGGCATCGAACGAATCACCGGGTAGGCAATCGCGAAAAACGGCAGCAAAGTCAGCACCAGCCTGCGTATAAATTCAGCCAACCAGAATGGCATGAACTGCACCAGCCACGGCGTGCCTTTCTCGTAAAAAATCTCGGCTTCCCGACTACGGTGCTGGCTCGTATCCTTGAAGGCCGGAAATTCGCCCTCTTGCGAAAAGAAGCTCTGCTTGCCGTTGATCGATGTCGCCGCCATCAGAAACAACGTCTGTATCGCCGGATGCAATCGTTCATCAATCATGATCTCTGTCGTCGCGGCGATCAAAGTCATCGGTTGCTGCGGACGATCCTTGGCCAGACTCAACCCCCCCTCGGGGATCGACACTTTAGCGATGGAGGGCACCAGATGCTCATAGGCCGCCGCTCTACCGAAATTGGTCAGCTGCAGGCCGTCGAGCTTCAGCAGCTTCTGGACGTTCGGCGAATCATAGGTGTCGACGATGCACATTGATTCAATCCGGCCATCAGCCAATGCATCAATCGCTGCCTCATCCGAGAGTTGCGTAAAGTTGGAACGATCCGGATTGATGCCATTCAGCTCAAGCACCTTCTGCGTCAGTAAGTACGTACCGCTATTGGGTGTGCCGACATTCACCTTGTTGCCGAGGATTTCGGCCAAGCGTTGATTATTGGACAACTGCACGGCACTCCGGTAGAAGCACCAGAAGGGTTGATAATTGATACTGCCCAAGGTCTGAATCCGGGGGGTATGCGGCTCAGCCGCACCCGACATCACAAAACCCGCCATCACCGGGTCGCTTGGGTCCTGCAAACGCTTGACGTTTTCCACCGAACCTTCGGTCGGCACCAGCTCCAAACGAATGCCCTGTCGCGCAAAATACGCCGCATATTTTTTACCGAGCGCCTCGTTCGAACTACCGGCCGGGCCAGTCGCCATCGACACGTGTCTTGGCGGCGCCGGGTCGGCCATCCATATGGCGACACCCAGAATCACCAGCAGCACAACGAGCGCCGGCCAGGTTTCTAGAACGAATAAGCGCAGATCGTTCCAACCGTCGACCAGAGTCTCACGGATGGCGACGATCTGATCTCTGACGTCCTCGCGGAAACTGCCCATGAATCATCCTGATGCATTCTTGCTAGCGAAACCCGAAGACTAACGGATAATCACGGCTTTAGACCAGACTTTCCGACTGCAGCCATGCGTCAGCACGCTTCGCCCGTTTCAGACCTCGCCGTGCCCCGCAAAAACGACCAGCGTCGCGTCGCCGTCGCGGCGTGTTTTGGTACGTTTTTGGAGTGGTACGACTTCCTGACCTTCGCCGCACTGGCCGTATGGTTTGGCCCGCTCTTTTTCCCGGCGGACGATCCGACGGCCGGGCTGCTGGCCAGCCTCGCCACTTTTGGCGCCGGCATGGTGGTCCGCCCGCTCGGTGCAGCACTGTTCGGATCGCTGGGTGACCGCATCGGCCGGCGCAAGGTGTTCATGATCACGATTGCGCTCATGGGCGGCGCCACGCTGGCGGTCGGCCTGTTGCCCACTTACGCGCAAGCGGGTCTGTGGGCGCCGGCTCTGCTGCTCACCCTGCGCCTGTTGCAGGGGCTATCGGCAGGCGGCGAAATCGGTGGGAGCGCGGTCTATCTGACTGAGCACGCCCCCGTGAAGTCACGTGGCCTCTTCACGAGCGTGCTGCAATTGATGGGGCCGCTGGGCATTCTTGCCTCGACGCTGCAGATTGCGTTTCTGCAACGCTGGTTGCCCGCCGAAGATTTTCTGGCGTGGGGCTGGCGCGTGCCATTCTGGGTGTCGCTTTTGCTCCTGCTGATCTCCATCAAGGCCCGCATTGCACTCCATGAAACGCCGATCTTTCACGAACTGCAGGCGCAGGCCAAGCTATCACGCACGCCGCTCCGTGACTGCTTTCGTGACCGACAAACCTTGGCGCGCATGGGCATACTCTTTCTCTGCATCTCGTCTGGCGGTGCTGTGCTCTTCTTTTCAGCGCAGGTCTATAGCGGCGTCTTCCTCAAAACGGTGGCCGGTCAGAGCGGCGCCGACAGCAGCCTGCTCGTCGCCGTCGGCACAGCCGTTCTGTTTCCGCTCACCTTGCTGGCCGGCTGGCTGTCCGATCATGTTGGCCGGCGGCCGGTTGTCATCACCGGTTTACTGCTCGGTGGCCTGAGCATTTATCCGGTCTTCGCCCAATGGCTCACCTTGGCCACATCGCTATCGCCATCCTTCATGACGGCTGCGTTGCTGATGATGCTCATCACGTTACCGTTGGCGCTGGTCACTGGCCCGCAAACTGCGCTATTGGCCGAACTGTTCCCGGCCCGCACCCGCTATAGCGCTGCCGCGCTGCCCCATAATCTTGCGGCCGGCTGGATCGGTGGGCTGCTGCCCCTGATCGTGACCTTCATTAGTGAACAACGTGGCGACCCGCTCGCCGGTCTCTGGTATCCGACCATTCTGCTCGGGGTCGCATTCGTGGTGGCGCTGCGTTGGCTACCCGAAACGCGCGGCTGCGATCTCAGTCGATGAAGCGCTCATGGAAGCGCCAGTGAGGCATCAACCCCAATTGCGGACGCGCCCGGTGTCGATGTGCACGAATTGTTCGCGTGGGTAATACCCCACGCCACCGGCCTGTAGCGACAGTGCCGCGTCACGCAGTTCGGCCAACGGCACGCCGGGGATGCGCACATCAATGGCTTTGCCTTCCATGTGCAGGCTGCGTTTGGCAACACCGCCGCCGCGTGAGTTGCGCAGATGATCATTGGTTTCCGGACAACGATAACCGGAAATCACTTCAAAGGCCGATAGCGACTTGCCACCCAAGGCCAAACGTACCTGATGCAACAGATCGAACAGCTGCGGATCCATTCTTCCAACCGTACCGGAATAATGATCGCGCAGAAACCGGTTCAGGCTCGTCAATGCATCCGGTACGTAATCGCCATCCACGGCATACACCAGATTGATGCGCTCGCGCGTATGCGTGTGATCAAAAGCCAGGGAGCGATTACTCGACAGCATCAAGGCCGACGCCGGCGTCTGTATCAGTGAACGCGGATTCGAAGCCTGGACCTGGTTTATCCCCGCCAGTGGCAGTGCAACGCCACCCGCAGCCAACTTGACAGCTTGTTTGAAAAAACCGCGACGATCAAAACGTTTTGATTTCATGGGGTTATTTTAATCCAATCGGGCCAAATTACCAGGGCTGCCCTGCAAGGCCTGACTGTATCGACGCAAAGCGGTTTCCAATCGCCGGTCGTGCCCATAGATGTCGGCGTAGAAATAAATCGGGCCACCGCGTTGTTTCACGATCGCGGTGCCATAAGCAATGACGACCATGATCGGGTTGCGGATACGAATCGTGCGCGATTTGCCGTTTTCCATCGCCTCACGAATTTTTTCCTGCGTCCATTCCGGCTCATCCTGCAACACAAACTCCGCCAAGGCCACCGGGTTTTCGACGCGTATACAGCCGTGACTGAAATCGCGCCGGTCGCGCTGAAATAATCCGACCGACGGCGTATGGTGCATGTAAATATTGTCGTTATTCGGGAAAATGAACTTGATGTCACCCAACGCGTTTTGCGCGCCCGGCCGTTGACGGATGCGCGCTTCGCCGCGCTGCACGGCGCCCAGCTGCTCATCGTTGAGCTGCGTCACCACCTCGCCCGAACGTGTCACAATCTCGAAGCCCTGCCGGTGGAAATACCCGGGATCACGCCGCAACTTGGGCACTGTCTCGCCCCGCGCAATCGACGGCGGGACATTCCAATACGGGCTGAACTCGATCATGCGCATTTGTTCGTCGAACATCGGCGTTCTGGTATTCAATGCCTTACCGACGATGACGTGCATTTGTAGCGGCACTTTCACCTGCGAACCGTCGATCTCCAGACCACGCAATTCGAACTCGGGCAGATTCACCACAAGCATGCGTTTATCAGTCATCAATGGTGTCCAGCGCAAGCGCTCCATGGTCAGCGCAATCTGTTCGACGCGCGCCGCCGGCGATACATTGAGCTGCTCAAAGGTCGTCTTGCCGATCACGCCATCGGCTGCGAGACCATGACGTTTCTGAAACTGTTTGACGCCATCGACGAGCGCACCCTGATAACGCTCCGGCGCTACAAAATCCGATGGCAAGTCGCCCAGCGACACAAGTCGCGCTGTTAGCTTGGCCGTACCGGCATAGGCGGCGCCCGGTTCAAGTTTGCTGCCCGGCAATGGCGGCAAGACGCCACTCCAGGCCGGATCGTTTTCCAACGCGCGGTAGCGTGCCAGCCAGGGACGTAATGCCTGATACATCGGGAACTGCGGCGTTGCCGCTTTGACGGCTTGCTCAAGATTACCGGCCATCAGCGCGGCGTTCAAGGTGACCGGGATATTCAGCGTTTTCGGCGGCACGTTGAAATTAGCGTACACCGACGCCGGGTCGACGCGGCCATAGTGCAAGTCGTGTAAATATCGCGTCACGGCCTGGTTGAGCGCCTGTGCCAACTCGGACTGCGCCGACGCGGACGGCACCCCCTGCTCTTCGGCCTGATTGACCGCCTTAGCCAAACCGGCGGCATCGTAGTCCCGAGGGTTCAGACCTTCATCGCCCGCCCGCTGCAGAATCTGCACCGCCTGTTGCGCCACCGGCAACGGTTTGCCCCTACCCTTACCCTCTCCGTCTCGCAGCCATAGGCCAACGCCTTCACTCTTATCGGTAGCCAGTGCCACGGCCGCAAACATGCTCAACACCAGCACAGCCATAAGCCGGATGAATCGATATTCCATGAGGCGCTCCTTCACCAATCCAGTTCTATTGTGCCGCATTCGCCGGCCAACAACCATCCTGCCTTACTACCCTGGTTCAGCGGATGCGCCGGCTCAGTGCCACACCCTGCCGTTCGACTGTCCGGTAAAACACGTCGGCCGCCAGCATACTCCCCAACCAAGCAAGGCCCATCGCCATCAGGCCAGCCGCCGGTGTCGTCCAATCGAAACGGTCTTGCGTCGCGTTGACCAGCATGCTCACCGGAAAATGGAGCAAAAAGAGAGCGTACGACGTGGCGCCCAAATAATGGATAGCGGCGCCAAGACGGCCTTCCCAGATCGGCAAAGCGGCCGTCGCCCGGCCGACCGGGTGACTGGAGAGCCACAAGAGCATTGCCGTCAACAGGATGACGACCAAACGGCCATTGAGCGTGACCAGTAACTGCCAACACAACACGCCCAGCACAGCGATCAGCATCCAACGCACCCAGCGCAATCCGGCATGCTCGCGCAGCCCCAACCAGCCGACGAGCAGCCCGACACCGTAAGCGTTATAAAAATACGGCGCCCAGTTATCCCAATCCTGCCAGGTGCGGATCCAGATCAATGACGCTGTCGTTAACAGAGCGATCAGCAACGGTGCCCAACCCGGCCAACGCAAAGCCTGCGCGGTCCAGAGCAAAGCGATGGTCAGCACGAACAGCTGAAAATCAATCGCCACATACCAAACGCCCGTCGATAGCGACTCATGCCCTACCACAGCGTGGATCAACAGCCAGTGCGCCAGATACTGGGACAGACTGGCTTCACCCGGCAGAATGGCGTCATCTGTCCAGAAGCGGGCCAACTCAGCCGCCAACACGGCCAGCGTAACGGCAACGCCAAACGGCCAAACCAAACGGATATAGCGCTTCGCCGCCAGGCTCCAAGGACGCGACAACGCCCCCGGGCGCTCACAGAAAGCTTGCGCCGTCAGATAGCCGGCAACCACTAGAAACACCTGCACGGCCCAACGACCATAGGTCAAAAACCAGGCCGCAAAATCGGGCGCGGCCAATCCGGCCACAGCGGCCATCGGACCGTATGACACCAGATGATGAATCACGATGGTCTGCGCTGCCAGCGCCTTTAAACCATCAATCAACAACGAGCGATTCAAGCAACCCCCCACCGCGCGGGCATCAAAGCCTGCATTTTATATCCGGCGACTGACGCCCGCACGATAGGGCGGGATGCCAATGAGTGCGGATGTGGGTGTTGGTTGGCTGCAGAAGCAGGCCTGCGCAGCAGCATCAACCGCCGCGCCTGGCAGGAATCCGTCCAGTCAGAGCGACTTTACCGCGACCCGATCAAAGTAGCCGTCCTTGTAATCACGCAAGGTCTGCTGGATCTCTTCCGGCGTATTCATGACAAAGGGGCCATACTGGGCAATGGGTTCATTCAACGGTTTGCCCGCTACCAAAATGAGCCGGGCATCTTCCCGCGCTTCAACACGAACTAGCTCAGCGCCATCGTTGGATAGAATAGCCATGTGCCGATCAGGCACCTTGGTATCGCCGATCATAACGACGCCACGATAGGTGTAGGTAAACGCGTTAAAGCCGGCATCAACGGGCTGGTTGAAACTGCTGCCGGCGGGCAAATGGATATCCAGGTAAAGCGGCTCAGTGTCAGGACGTTGCACAGCCCCGGCGACATCGTGACTACTTCCGGCGATGACGCGTACGTGAACGCCTTGATCCGTGGTGAATTCAGGAATGGCCGACGGCGGAATATCACGGTAGAACGGCGCAATCATTTTATTCTTCGCCGGTAGATTGACCCACAGCTGAAAGCCTTCCATGAGGCCTGCTTCCTGTTCCGGCAATTCCGAATGGATCAGGCCACTGCCCGCTGTCATCCACTGGGCACCCTGCGGTTCCAGCAGCCCTTCGTTACCGGCGTTATCGCGATGACGCATCCGGCCGGCGAGCATATAGGTCACCGTTTCAAAACCGCGGTGCGGGTGGTCGGGGAAGCCCCCGATATAGTCATCCGGATTATCGTTACGAAACGCGTCGAGCATCAGAAACGGATCGAGCCGCTTCTGCAGATTCTGGGTCAGGACGCGCGTGAGACGCACACCCGCGCCATCGGATGTTTGGATACCCTGCACGAGCCTTTCAACGCTTCTGAAATTTTGGGTGGACATCACGCGCTCCTTGAGTCAGCAGGTCGGCGAAAACTCGCCGACCGCAAACGACGGTTTAGGCAAACATCGTATCCAGCGTTTCTTCAGCCTTGGCAAACGACTGAATCGCGCCTTCGGCGCCCATCGCCAAGCCTTCAGCGTAAACGCACTCGACATCGGTCATGCCCAGGAAACCCAGCACCGTCTTGAGATACGGCACCTGCGAGTCATTCGGCGTATCGCGGTACATGCCGCCACGGGCCAGTGCGAGATACACTTTTTTACCCTTGATCAGTCCTTCCGGGCCATTGGCGGTGTACTGGAAGGTCACCCCGGCGCGCGCAATCGCATCAATCCAGGTTTTAAGCTGAACCGGGATGCCGAAGTTGTACATCGGCACACCCAGCACAATCACATCCGCCGACTGGACCTGTGCAATCAGGGCATCATCCAGCGCAACGCGTGCGGCCTGCTCGGGGGTACGCTGATCAGCCGGTGTGAAGAGCGCGCCCAGCGCCGCTTCGTCGAGCACGGGGTGCGGGTTTGCCGCCAAGTCGCGGACTTCTACGGTCGCTTGCGGATGCTTGCTCTTGAGACGTGTGGTGATGGAATCAGCCAGCTTGGTCGAATTGGCGCCATTTGAACGGGCCGCACCGTTGATTTGCAGAATTTTCATGAGGATCTCCGTGAGAGGGTTATTGAACAACAAGTCGATGTGAGAATAATAAGGTCTTGCGCCAAAAGTATTAATAGTCGCCTACGCAAATATTTGTTGCGTAGGGCGTAACAAAACCTCACGCAACGCCCGCCAGTGACAGGTCAGCGATAGTACGCAGGCAACTCGTTCGGTCGCAGATCGAATAGCAAGACTTCGGCCTGATGCCCGTTGCTGAAATTCAGTGTATCGACCTCACGAAACTTGGCACCATCGCCAAACGACAAGGTTTGCCCGTTGACGTCGATGGAGCCACGGGCGACATGCACATACGCGTAGCGATTGGGTGGCAGGTGAAACGTTTGTTGCTCCCGATCATCGAACAGGCTCGCGTAGATACGGGCGTCCTGATAGACCGGCAGCGAGCCTTCGTCGCCCTTCGGCGAAATGATGAGGCGGAATTTTCCGCGCTTCTCTGCGTCCGGAAAATGCTTTTGTTCGTAGCGCGGTTCCACACCCGTACGATCCGGAACAATCCAGATCTGTAGAAAGTGGACCTGCTCTTTGGAAGAGGCATTGTATTCGCTGTGACGAATGCCGGTGCCGGCGCTCATCATCTGGACATCACCCGGCCGGATCACCGTGTCTTTGTCCATCGTGTCCTTGTGCGCCAGGCCGCCTTCCAGCACATAGGAAAAAATCTCCATGTCCCGGTGCGGGTGCGTACCAAATCCCATCTCCGGCATCACGATGTCGTCATTGATGACCAGCAGATCAGAAAAACCGATGTGCTGCGGATCCTGATAACTGCTAAACGAAAACGTGTGCTTCGAATAGAGCCAGCCGAGGTTGGAAATTCCCCGCTGGGATGACGGACGTAGTTCGATCATATCGTTCTCGGATGAAGAAAAAGGCCGGATAACCGGTCATTGGGAGACAGTGGCTACCCGGCCTTTAAAAATTACTGCTTGATGGCTTCGACAGCGATGTCGATGGTGACCTCATCGCCAACATGCGGTGCGTATTTGCCCATGTTGAAGTCCGAACGCTTGACCTTGGCCGTAGCATTAGCGCCCACAGCATCCTTCTTGACCATCGGGTGCGGCATCTGCTGGAAGGATTCGATCTTCAGGACGACCGGCTTGGTCACACCCTTCAGCGTCAGTTCGCCATCAACGCTCACCGGCTTGTTGCCCTTGAAGTGCACCTTGGTCGACTTGAAGGTGGCGGTCGGATACTTGGCCGTATCCAGGAAGTCTTCACCCTGGATGTGCTCATTGAACAGCGGGTAGCCGGTATCCACCGACTTGGTATCGATGGTCACTTCGACCGAACCGGTCTTGGCTTCGCGATCGATCACGATGGTGCCCGAAGTCTTGTCGAACTTGCTCAGCTGCTTCGAGTAACCGAAGTGGCTATACGAGAAGCGCGGGAAGGTGTGCGAGCCGTCAATCGCGTAGGTTTCCGGAGCAGCGAAGGCGGCGCCAGAAATCGTGGCAAAAGCAGCGGCGATCAGGGTCAGACGAGTGGTTTGTTTCATGGTGTTGTTCCTATGGAAGTTGGGGGGTTGATTTACAACGGGGGACTACAAAGAACGAACTGCGACCTACTTACTGCTGGTGGTAATAATGCGGAACTTGACGGGCACTTCATTGGCGACTGCACTGGTGTCCGACCAGATGCCTTCACCAATTGCAAAGTCGTTGCGTTTGATCGTGAAAGTGCCATCAAATTGGGCGGTATTGCCCTGAATCTTGACGGTAGTCGGCGCGACAACATCCAGGGTTTTGCCCTTGATGGTGAGCTTGCCGAGGACTTCATACTTTTCGCCGCCCAGCGGTTTAACCGCAGTGGAGGTAAACTTGGCCGTCGGGAACATCTTGGTGTTAAACCACAGTTTGCCGCCAACCTCGCTGTTACCGTCGGGCGAGCCGACGTCAATGCTGGCTAGCTCGACGTCCAGGGAAGCGGTCGCCGCACTCGCTTTGGCCGGATCGAACTTGATATCCGCCGTAAACTTTTTGAAGCGGCCGTCCATGTTGACGCCCATTTGTTTATAGTTGAACGAAATGCTGCTCTTGGCGGCATCCACTTTGCCGAATTCAGCGGCGTGGAGCGCACTGCTGGCGACGAGCGTGAGACCGAGCGTTACAAGCTTCAATGCTTTCATGACAAAACTCCTTGGTATCGAAATAACCTAACCGTTAGCGGGATCTGAACGGCAACATCCGGGTCAACACATCGTCCTTATCAACGAAGTGATGTTTGAACGCGGCAGCGGCATGACCAATCACTACTAGGGCAAAGAACAGATTTAGCCCCAGATGCAACTGTTGCAGCAGCTCGCCCAACGCCTCGTTTTTTTCGATCAAGTCAGGAAGCGGCAGCACACCGAACAACACGGTCTGGAACCCCTTGGCCGAACTCATTAGCCACCCCGACAGCGGAATGAGGATCATGAGCAGGTACAGCGTGTGGTGACCTCCCGCTGCGACAACCCGCTCCAGGCGGGACATATGCTCAGGCAAGGCCGGCGGCCGGTGCAAGGCGCGCCATGCCAAGCGCACGAAAACCAGTAAGAAAAGGCACACGCCCGCCCATTTATGCCACGAGTAAAGCTTCAGCTTCATTGGCGAAAACGGCAGGTCATGCATATAAATGCCCAGCGCAAAGAGTGCCACCAGAGCCAAGGCCATGGCCCAGTGCAAAAACTTTGCGGTCGCGGTGTATTGAGTCGTCATCGAAGAACCTGTGTGTTCCAAAATGTTGATGGGGTGTATATTGAGGCGTTGCAAATAAATCATCAATGTCAATTCAATCAAAACATTGTTACAAAAAATGCAAGAATACGATTTATTAGAACTGCGCAGTTTTATCACAGTCGTTGAGACGGGCAGCTTCGCCAAAGCGGCGGAACAGCTGGATATCAGCACAGCCGCGGTCAGTCGACGCATCGCCTCACTGGAGGCAGCGCTGGGCAGTCAGCTTATCTCGAGAACCACCCGACGTCTCGACCTGACCGATGCCGGAAAGATGTTCTATGAAGACGTCATCCATGTTTTTCAGATGCTCAACGAGGCCGACGAACGTGTCCGGGCCGGTCGTGAGAGCATCAAAGGCACCCTGCGTATCGCCACGCCCTTGAGTTTCGGCTTTGAAAAAGTTGCACCGTTGCTGCCAAAATTGATTCGTCTTTACCCAGAGCTAAAAGTCACCCTCAAGCTCGAAGACCGAATCACCGATCTGCAAGCCGAGGGCATCGATGTCGCGGTTCGCATCGGCATGATGGCCGACTCGACGCTGGTAGCTACCAAAATCACCTCGATCGGCAAAATCTGCTGCGCCTCGCCAGATTATTTAAAGACACACGGAACACCTACCAAGCCCGAACACATAGCGGCGCACAAGCTACTGCATTACAGCAACATCAGCATGAAAGACGAATGGTCCTGGCTTTTCAGTAGCGACGACCAGGTTCCCGAAATACCTTACGTCTTTGCCGCCAACAACGCCGAGGCTTTGCGCGCGCTGGCGGTTGAGGGCATGGGCATCACTGTGCTGCCTGCGTTTTCCGTGGAAGATGCCCTCAAAAACGGCAGCCTCGTACAGATTTTCAAAAACATTCGACCCGCGCCATCGCCACTTTATGCCGTCAGAGTATCGCGACAATATACGCCGGCCAGAGTCCGCGCGTTTATCGATTTTCTAAAAGACGAATTCTCGGAGACGACAGATCGCCACTGACAGAGCCAATGATTGTGGAATTTTGATGGTCGGGGTGAGAGGATTCGAAC
>CAZSAE010000019.1:0-17971 GCA_964604765.1 uncultured Dechloromonas sp.
CCAGCGGCGGGTTGCTCAGCGAATCATGGGCACGGTGCATGCCACGCTTCGACGGGGATTTTTTGTTTTGTTGAACTGCCATTTTGCTTACTCCTGGTTTAAATCGTTACTGCCACTGCACTGCCGGAGAAATCTTCGGCCAGAATTCTGCAGACCTAGTGTTTCAAGGTCTTCAGTTGAGACAACGCCGCAAACGGATGATCTTCGATCGAATCGGTTACCGGAACCGGCAACGCACAATCCACATGCATCGGCACGATAGGCAGTGAAAGCATCAATTCATCTTCCACCAACGCCAACGTGTTCACATGCAACGAATCGGGCATCAGAAGGTATTCGATCGCATTGGCGTCCGAATTCTCTTCCAGCACGTCGAGTCGCTCTAATACCGCCTCATCCGTCACCCACGCTACCGTATGCTCGTGATGGATCACCACGCTCACCGGCTGCAGGCAACGCTGACAGGACTGTTCCAGCTGTGCCGCCAGCCCGATGGTCATGCTCGGTCGCTGGTCCGCAGTAAATGCGGCTTGCAACGACACCCGAACCTGACCGGTTTGGCTGACGAGCAGATCGACCAGGCGCGTAAAATCGGACACCGGCACATCACCACTCCAGGCAAACGCCTCGCGTGCGGCAACGGTCGGGTCAAAACTTTCCGGCAAACTGGCAGACGACATCCAGATCTGTCCCGTTGAAAAACGGCGAATGATACCATCCGCAGGCTGAATTGTTGAGTACTTTTTGGCAATAAACCGGGCAATAAAGCACGCCAACCCCTTGAATGCTATCGAAAGCGCACGAAACATGACTCGCCAGACCCCAGTAGCGACATCCCCGAGATTGATTCTCGGCTCCAGTTCGACCTACCGCCGCGAGTTGCTGGAACGCCTGAGCATCCCCTTCGAGGTGATCACTCCGGACATTGATGAATCAATGCGACCGGGCGAACATCCTGCCGCCTTGGCGCGTCGACTCGCCCGGGAAAAAGCGCAAGCGATTGCCAACCAGCTCCCGACGAACGCACGGGAGGCCCTGATCATCGGTAGCGATCAAGTGGCTGTTCTGAACGATCAAGCCTTTGGCAAACCGGGCACGCATGCCAAAGCCGTCCAGCAACTGCAAACGCTGAGCGGTCAAGTCGTCGTTTTTGAAACAGCCCTCTGCCTCCTCGATGCCGCGAGCGGGCGCGCCTTCGAAGAACTGGTCAGTACCGAGGTCGAATTCCGCGAACTGACACTGACTGAGATCGAAGCCTATCTGGCCAAAGAACCGGCCTATGACTGTGCCGGCTCCGCCAAATCGGAGGGGCTGGGTATCGCCTTGCTTGATCGCCTATCTGGCGACGACCCCACCGCCTTGGTCGGTCTACCGCTCATCGCGCTGTGCCGCCTGTTACGACAAGCGGGTTTTAATCCGCTCACCGACGCCTGATGACGCCCAATGCCATGCCCCCAGGGGTTTTACACCTGATACCGGTGCCACTCTCGGAGCTAGCCGCGGCCGATCCCGCACAGTCGTTGCCGGCGCATGTGCTACCGATCATTCGTGAACTACGGCATTTCGTCGT
The DNA here is from genome assembly GCA_964604765.1 of uncultured Dechloromonas sp. Lineage (GTDB taxonomy): Bacteria > Pseudomonadota > Gammaproteobacteria > Burkholderiales > Rhodocyclaceae > Fluviibacter. The sequence continues at coordinate 1,571 of CAZSAE010000019.1, forward strand.
CGAAAACGCCAAAAGCGCCCGGGCCTTTCTCAAAACTGTCGGTATGCCCGTGCCCATTGCTGAATTAACTATTTGCGAACTGCCTGGACGCGGCAAACTGGGCAAATCCAGTACCAACCATCAAGAACTTGATGCGTTGTTAATGCCGATTCGCGACGCCGGCGCCATCGGCCTGCTGTCCGAGGCCGGCTGCCCGGCCGTGGCTGACCCCGGCGCCGATTTGGTGAACCGAGCTCACGCACTGGGATGCCGGGTGATCCCCCATATCGGCCCCTCTTCCTTGTTATTGGCGCTGATGGCCTCCGGCCTTGGCGGCCAATGTTTTGCTTTCCACGGGTATTTACCGCAGGATGAGCCCGAGCGGCAAAATGCGATCAAAAGACTGGAGAACGCCTCTAAAAGCGCCGATCAAACGCAGATCGTCATCGAAACGCCCTATAGAAACGCCGGCCTATACAGTAGCCTGATCCAACACCTGCGTCCGGAAACCCGGTTGTGTATCGCCATGGCGCTCACCACGCCCGAAGAAAGCATCTGTACCCTGCCGGTCAGTGCCTGGCGCAAAGAACCTATCCCGGCGTTCAACAAACAACCTGCTGTATTTTTATTCAAGCTATAACAGCATGTTAGCCAGACTTCTTAATCCAGTCTGACAAATCAGAAATCGAGTCCACTACCCCCACCGGTCGACATTCCAGCAAGGCGGCCAGAGGGTGGGCACCATGAGTAATTGCCAGACCATGCGCACCGGCGTTCTGCGCCATTTGCAAATCATGGGTCGTGTCGCCGACCATCAGCGTCCGCTCCGGGACGACGCCGAACTGGCCAATAATTTCCTGCAACATTTGCGGATGTGGCTTGCTTCGGGTCTGGTCGGCAGTTCGGGTGGTATCAAAATACTGTCCCAAGCCGCTGTGGCCCAGCGCCCGATCCAACCCCACCCGGCTCTTGCCGGTGGCCACCGCCAACCAGCGGTGCTCGGCCTGTAGGTCTTGTAACAGGGCCTCCACACCGTCAAATAAGGTCAATTCATGATCGCCGGACAGATAATGCTTTCGATACGCATTAACCAGCTCGTCATAGCGCGATTCCGCCAGATCGGGTATCGCGTACTGCAGGGCTTCACGCAGCCCCATGCCGATTACATAACGCGCCCGTTCATCCGTGGGCGGCGTGACATCGATGTCGCGACTGGCCGCTTGAATCGCCTTGACGATGGCGCCGGTGGAATCCAGCAAAGTGCCGTCCCAGTCAAATACAACAAGATCATACGAACGATTGCTCATGTTATTTCTATAATTTTTTGCTTGTACAATGATCAAGAAACCGTTGCAATTCATCCGGCAACGGCGCCTCAATGAATAGCGGTTCGCCACTCACCGGATGCTTACAGCGCAGGCTAGCCGCATGCAGGAACATTCGGTTCAAGGTGCCACTGGCCGCCAACGACTTGTTCAGGGGGAAGTCACCGTACTTGTCATCACCGACGATGGGGTGCCCCAGGCTGGCCAGATGCACGCGAATCTGGTGCGTCCGCCCCGTCTTTAGCTGAGCTTCGATCAACGCATAGCCCGGATATTGTTTTTTCAGACGGAAATGGGTTTCGGCAGTCCGGGTCTCCGGATGCGTTAAATCACGTCCCCGCGCCACGCGTACCCGTCGCTCGCCTTCTGCTGTCAGATATTTATAGAGCGGCTCGGTCACTTTAAGCGCCACCCCTGATTTCTGCTGCGCCCATTCCCCCGCCACCAACGCCAGGTAACGCTTGTCACCTTTCTGACTGCGAAACATCTCATGCAACCCGACAAGCGCGGCGCGACGTTTGGCAATCAAGAGCACGCCCGAGGTTTCTCGATCCAGGCGGTGCGCCAGCTCCAGGAAGCGGGCCGTCGGCCGTTGCGAGCGCAACGCTTCAATCGCGCCCCATGCCAGCCCGCTGCCGCCGTGCACTGCGATGCCCGCTGGTTTGTTGATGGCCAGCAGGCCGTCGTCTTCATAAAGGATCGGCAAATCGACTTCGGGCGCGACCGGCGGTCGCTCTTCGACAAAAGCCTCGCGGCGAACAGGCGGCAAACGGAGCTCATCACCGACGTTGAGGCGTTGATCAGGCTGACAACGGCTGCCATTGATGCGCACTTCGCCGCTGCGAACAATGCGGTATATCCGACTTTTGGGCACGCCCTTAAGATGGCGCAACAGATAATTGTCCAGTCGCTGCCCGGCTTCGTCTTCAGTCACCGTGCGTCGTTGAACCGCCGGATTCTGGGCGACAGGCTCGGCAACGGAGGCGGCTACTGACTTTCTGACCGTTGACGCTCGATCAATCCCCTGTTTTTTTGGGGAAATCGACTTTTTAGGCGCTCCACACGCAGTTTTTTTAGCAAAAGCGGTTGCGGATGTTTGATTACTGCGTGACATGCCTTATACTTTACACGTTTGTTCTGCCAGCAGGTTGATTCGCGAGTCATCGCGCAAGCAATCTGCCCGGATACCCGACCCAAGATCGCCGAACGGCGAGTTCGTGATTCGAGCGTGTCTGGCGCAGCCGAACCGGGCCATGACGACTCGCCCAGACGAACACAAGCAGCCGTCACCGACTGACACACGCCCGGCGTATGCAGTCCCGAATGCAGTCACGGCAGACTCGCCGCCAGTTTCGACTTAGGCGCCGTCTGCCGGTTTCAGACCGGTTCACCTTGTCCGTTCGTCCGGCTTGGGATCCATCAAGGATATCCCCTGCCTCGCCCTGAGAGCGCGCCGCCCGGAAAGCCCCTGAACCAGTCCAGGTCTCAGCCAGACGACAAATCTGGTTACCACCTGCGGGATTGCCCGCGCCGGTGCTTTTGGAGCACCACGCAATGAAACGTATGTTATTCAATGCGACGCAAGCAGAGGAACTGCGCGTCGCCATCGTTGAGGGTCAGAAACTGATCGACCTCGACATCGAATCCGCTGCTAAAGAACAACGCAAAAGCAATATCTACAAGGGTGTCATCACCCGTGTCGAGCCGTCGCTCGAAGCCGTCTTTGTCAACTATGGCGCCGAACGTCATGGCTTCTTGCCGTTCAAGGAAATCGCTCGCGAGTTCTACGCCCCGAACGGCGAAGGTAGCCGCGCCAAAATGCAGGAAACCCTGAAAGAAGGTCAGGAATTGATCGTTCAGGTCGACAAAGACGAGCGTGGCAACAAGGGAGCCGCCCTCACCACTTACGTTTCCCTGGCAGGTCGATATCTGGTGCTGATGCCGAACAACCCGCGCGGCGGCGGCGTCTCGCGCCGCGTCGAAGGCGATGACCGTTCGGAATTGCGCGATGCCATGGCCCAGCTCACCGTGCCGGATGGCATGAGCCTGATCGCCCGCACCGCTGCCATCGGCCGCACCGCCGAAGAACTGCAATGGGATCTGAATTACCTGATGCAGTTGTGGACCGCGATTGACTCGGTCGCCAAAGACAACGCCGCACCGCTGCTCATTTTCCAGGAAGGCAGCCTCGTCATCCGCGCCATCCGCGATTACTTCCAACCGGATATCGGCGAAATCCTCATCGATACCGACGACATCTTCGAGCAAGCACAGGCCTTCATGAGCCAGGTGATGCCGCACAACGTCAATCGTGTGAAGCGTTACCATGACGACGTACCGCTTTTCTCGCGCTTCCAGATTGAACATCAAATCGAATCGGCTTATGCGCGTCAGGTGAACCTGCCTTCGGGCGGCGCCATCGTGATCGACCATACCGAAGCGCTGGTCTCGGTTGACGTCAACTCGGGTCGCGCTACCAAGGGTAGCGACATCGAAGAAACCGCCTTCAAGACCAACCTGGAAGCCGCCGACGAAATCGCCCGTCAGCTGCGTCTTCGCGACTTGGGCGGTCTGATCGTTATCGACTTCATCGACATGGAAAGCGCCCGCAACCAGCGCGAAGTCGAAAACCGTCTGCGCGATGCCCTGCACCATGATCGTGCGCGCGTTCAAACCAGCAAAATCAGCCGTTTCGGCCTGCTCGAATTGTCGCGCCAACGCCTACGCCCGGCACTGGCAGAAACCTCGTACATCACCTGCCCGCGTTGTACGGGCACGGGCCACATCCGCTCCACCGAATCGGCTGCGCTGCACATCCTGCGCATCCTGGAAGAAGAGTCGATGAAAGAAAATACTGCTGCGGTTCACGCCCAAGTGCCGGTCGACGTGGCCACCTTCCTGCTCAACGAAAAACGTGCCGACATCCAGGCGATTGAACTGCGTCACAAGATCACCATCCTGCTGCTGCCGAACAAGCACCTGGAAACACCGGCACATCAGATTCAGCGTCTGCGTCATGACGAACTGAATCAGGACGATCACCGGGAGCCGTCTTACAAGATGGTCGATCAACCGCTGATCGAAGCACCGACGTTCTCGGTCGAACAGAAGAACCAGAATCGCCAGTCTGCCGCGATCCGCAACGTTGCCCCGGCGCAACCGGCGCCCGTATCGATCGAACCCGCCTCTGCACAGCAACCGGCTCAGGAAGAAAAGAGTGGCTTTATCGCCAAACTGTTCAGCTGGCTGAGTGGCGATGCCAAGAAAAAACCGCCGGTCGAAATCGCGCGTCCGCGCACCCCGCGTGAAGGCAACCGTAGCAACGGTCGCCGAGGTGGTCAGAGCCAGGGCGGCGACGGCGAAGGCCGGCAAACGCGTGGTGCGCGCGGTGAAGGTCGCCAGCGTGGCCAACGCGCCGAAGGCCAGGAAACTCGTCAACGCGCTCAGCGTGGCGAGCGCGCCACGAATGCCGAAGCCGGTCAGGAAGACAACAGCGGCAACGGCAACAACCGCCGTCGCGGTGGTCGTAGCGGCCGCGATAACCGCAACAACCAACAAGCAACCGAGGCCTCGACAGAAAACGTCGCCGTCTTAGACACCACCAATGCGCCAGCAGAGGTCGAAACGCAAAGCGAAGGCGGCAACGGCCAGGGTAGCGGTCGTCGTCGTGGCCGTCGTGGTGGTCGTCGCGAGCGAGGCGAACGCAACACCCAGGTTGAGAACAACGAGCAAAGCAATGAGACGGTCGCACCCGATACCATGACTACCGCTCCGGCGGTTACACCGGCGGCCGAGGTGGCCGAGGTTGCAGTCTCTGCCGCAACGCCGACACCTGCACCTACTGCGACACCGGCTTTCGAACTGAGCACTTCGCCATCACCAGTCGCTACGCCCGTCCCGGTTGTTGAAGCGGTACAGCCACCCGCTCCCGTTGTCGAAGCTGCCCCCGCCCCGGTGGTTCAACCAGCCTCGGTCGTTTCGGCTGCACCCGCTGTGATTGAAACGGTGTCGCTCGAAGCCGCAGGTCTGCAGATGATCGAAACAGATCCGGGCAAACGTGCCACCGTGGCCGCAGCACCAGCGGAAAAACCGGCTCGCAAGCCGCGGACACCGCGCCCGAAGGCAGTCGTTGTGGAAGAACCGTTGCAGATGATCGAAACCCGTAAGGAATAACTACGCGTCTCCGCATGCAACAAAAAAACCGCGCTCTAAACCAGCGCGGTTTTTTTATGCCTAGCGATGGTCGCAAACTAAATGGTCTTGGCGGTCGTCTTGCGTGTTGCGGCTTTGGCGTTGTCCTTACCGCCCCGCTCGCGCACGATGCTATCCAATAGCCCCTCGGCAGCATCTTCAATCATATCGAGGACCAGATCGAAATCATGGGCTAATCCATAGTAAGGATCGGGCACTTCGTCATCATCGAACTGTCGCGCGTAGCTCATGAACAATTTCAGTCGCGGAAGCCGATTGGCCGGACAAAGCTTGCGCAAGGCATCCAGGTTACTGCGGTCCATCGCCAGCACGAGGTCAAAATATTCCAGATCTTCCGGCGCCACCTTGCGTGCGACCAGCGAAGAAAGATCATATTTGCGCTCCGCAGCCGCACGCTGCGTGCGTGCGTCTGGCGATTCACCCACGTGGTAACCATGTGTTCCGGCCGAATCGATTTCCAGATCGGGAAGCAAACCGCGCTGGGCCGCCAAACGGCGCAAAACGGCCTCTGCCGTGGGCGAACGGCAGATATTTCCCATACACACGAATAGCACTTTGGTCATTCGCCCCTCCTTTCAACTCTGCTCAGTCCGACACCATTCACGAACGCATCGACATAACATCCGTTGATTTTGCGCATAGCATGATTAATTCTTCCAAATGTATTGTTTCATAATTGTATGCATCTTGACCAGCGCCTATCTGGCGCGACCTTTGCACATTCCAAGGGCATTGCCGATACACTATGGCCATGATGAGACCCCCCGGAATCCTGTTGTTAACCCTCGCCATGGGCTTGAACCTGAACGCTTGTAGTTCGGGTCCGTTGAAATGGAATCAGGCGAATAAACCGGCTGCAGTTGTCGACAACGAAGCGATTCCCAAACCGAAGCAGAAGGTCTTCACGGTGTTGATCGTCCCGAGCGGCGCAATCAAAACAAACTACATTTCCGACAAGACATCAACCGCCGGCGGCATCCTCGGCAGCATGGTGGTCGGTCCCATCGCCGGCGCCGTTGGCAGCCTGGTCGCTTCGACCGCCGGTAGCACCGCAGCAGCGTCAGCGGAAGAAAACGCATCGCGCAACATCGACAGTAGCGATATCGCCCAGGCCATCGCACCCAGGCAGCTTCCGCAGTACTTTGTCGGCACACTCGGCGACAAATTGGCCCAATGCGGCATCCGAGCCGTGATTTACCCGACGCTGCTCAATCCGGCGAATCCCGATTGGTCAACGACGCATTTAACGCTACCCAGCGACTTCATGCGCGATGCCGAACCGCACCGGTTTTTCGTGGAAGCCAACATTCTTGGCATTCAGCTCCGAGGCGGTCTCAAGGACGACACGATGGAAGGCGACGCCTATGCACGGGTTTACGAGACCCGATCGTTACGTCAAATCGGTCGCTACGCTTACAAGACCGGCAGTAGCGGTTCCGTCACCTTGCACGCTTACAGCAACAAGAACCCCAAGAAAACCATCGAATTACAGAAAGCGGCAACGCAAGTTGCACAATACCTGGCCGGTGGCATCGCCAACGACATGTGCACAATCATGGCGCGTTTGTGATTATTCCCCGAGTGGCGCGGCGCCAAATACCCGTTCTTTAAGTCGGAAGAGCTGATCGCGCACCTGAGCCGCCGCCTCGAATTCCAGATTTTTGGCATGCTTTTGCATGGCCTGTTCCAGCTTGCGAATTTCAACGGCCACTTCTTTCTCCGACATCGATTCGTAGGCTTTTTTGGGCTGAGCCGCTTTGGGTAAGTTACTCACGCCACCCGTTTCGGCATAACCCGTCGCGTAAACGCCGTCGATGATGTCCTTGATCCGCTTTTGTACACCGCGCGGCACGATGCCGTGTTTTTTGTTGAAATCCAGCTGCTTGTGACGTCGCCGTTCGGTTTCATCGATAGCACGACGCATCGATCCGGTGATTTTGTCAGCGTAGAGAATCGCTGTACCGTTCAAGTGGCGGGCGGCGCGGCCGATGGTCTGGATCAACGAGGTCTCCGAACGCAGAAAACCTTCCTTGTCCGCATCCAGAATGGCGACGAGCGACACTTCCGGAATATCCAACCCCTCGCGTAACAAATTGATGCCTACCAGCACCTGAAAAACGCCGAGACGCAGATCGCGAATAATTTCGACACGCTCGACCGTATCGATATCCGAATGCAAATAGCGCACCTTGACGCCGTTTTCCGTCAGGTAGTCCGTCAGATCCTCGGCCATGCGCTTGGTCAGCGTCGTTACCAGTACGCGCTCCTCTAGCGCGACGCGCTTGCGAATCTCGCCAAGCAAATCGTCCACCTGCGTCGTGGCGGGCCGCACTTCGACGATCGGATCAACCAGGCCGGTTGGGCGCACCACCTGCTCCACCACCTGCCCCGCATGCTGTTTTTCATAATCCGCCGGCGTGGCACTGACAAAGATGGCCTGGCGCATACGTTTCTCAAATTCGTCGAACTTGAGCGGCCGGTTATCCAGCGCCGACGGTAAGCGAAACCCGTAATTGACCAGGTTTTCCTTACGAGAACGATCACCGCGATACATGCCACCGACCTGCCCGATCGCAACGTGCGATTCGTCGATAAAAAGCAGCGCATTGTCAGGCAGGTAATCAATCAGTGTCGGCGGCGGTTCACCGGCCTTACGCCCGGACAGATGACGCGAATAGTTTTCGATCCCCTTGCAGAAGCCAACTTCAGTCAGCATCTCGATATCGAATTTGGTACGTTGCTCGATCCGTTGCGCCTCCACCAGCTTGGCTTCGGCCAAAAAAGCCGCTTTCTGGACGTTGAGCTCATCTTTGATGCCTTCGACCGCGCGTAGAACCGTGGCCCGCGGCGTCACATAGTGACTCGACGGATACACCGTAAAACGTGCCAGTCGTTGCCGGATCTCTCCGGTCAATGGATCAAATAGCTGAATGCGCTCGATTTCATCGTCAAACAGTTCAATGCGCACGGCGTGTTCGGCGTGCTCGGCAGGGAATACATCAATCACGTCGCCGCGTACACGGAACGTGCCGCGTTGGAAATCCATTTCATTGCGCGTGTACTGCATTTCGGCCAGTCGCTTGAGCAAGTCGCGTTGCGCCACTCGATCACCCTCGCGCACGTGCATGATCATCTGATGGTATTCGTCGCGGTCGCCAATACCGTAGATACAAGACACCGTCGCGACGATCACGCAGTCTTGGCGTTCAATCAGACTCTTGGTCGCCGATAGCCGCATCTGCTCAATGTGCTCATTGATCGACGAATCCTTCTCGATGAAAAGATCGCGACTGGGAACATAGGCTTCGGGTTGATAGTAGTCGTAATAGGATACGAAATACTCGACCGCGTTCTCCGGAAAGAATTCCTTGAACTCGGCATACAGTTGCGCCGCCAGAGTCTTGTTGGGCGCCAGCACGAGAGCCGGGCGACCACTGCGCGCGATCACATTGGCCATCGTATAGGTTTTGCCCGAACCGGTTACGCCCAACAGCGTCTGGAACGACAAACCATCCTCGAGACCCGAAATTAACTGATCAATCGCGGCCGGCTGGTCACCCGCCGGAGGAAACGGCTGGTGCAGCCGGAAGGGGCTACCCGGAAATGTCACCACGTCGGCCATCATCTGGCCTTGATCCGCAGGCGTAAAAACATCTGCCATGTTAGAATTTTCGTGTTAGTTCGTGTACCAAATTGCACAGTTTAACGCCTCATTCTTCAATTTCTCCATGCCGGCCCTCCCGGCGACCATCGGAGCTGTTATGACCTCGATTTTTGCTGATGTCGCGCTTGCACCGCGCGACCCGATCCTCGGCCTGACCGAAGCTTTTAACGCCGACACCCGTGCCGACAAGGTCAATTTGGGCGTTGGCGTTTACTACGATGATGCGGGTAAGCTGCCGCTGCTCAAGGCCGTTCGTGCCGCCGAAGAAGCCCGCATGAAGAACCTGCCGGCCCGTGGCTACCAGCCGATTGAAGGCCCGGTGGGCTATAACCAGGCCGTACAGGCCCTGCTCTTTGGCCACGACACGCAGTTGCTGCGCGACAAACGCGTCGTTACCGCCCAAGCCATCGGTGGTACCGGCGCCCTGAAAATCGGCGCCGATTACCTGAAACGCCTGGTGCCCAATACCACCGTCTACATCAGCGATCCTTCCTGGGAAAACCATCGCGCCCTGTTCGAAGCCGCGGGCTTCCCGGTCAAGACCTACAGCTATTACGACGCGAACACGCGTGGCGTCAACTTCGCCGGCATGCTGGCTGACTTGAACGCCATGCCGAAGGATTCGGTCGTGCTCCTGCACGCCTGCTGTCACAACCCGACGGGCGCCGACCTCAGCAACGAACAATGGGATCAGGTCATCGATGCCATTCGTGCCAAGGGTCTGATCGCCTTCCTCGACATGGCTTACCAAGGCTTTGCCGAAGGCATCCAGCCGGACGCCGTCGTGCTCGACAAGTTCGCGCATTCGGGACTGCAGTTCCTGGTGTCGTCGTCGTTCTCGAAGTCCTTCTCGCTGTATGGTGAACGCGTCGGCGCGCTGTCGATCGTCACTGAATCGTCGGACGAAGCAGCACGCGTCATGTCGCAACTGAAGCGCGTGATCCGCACCAATTACTCCAACCCGCCAACCCACGGCGCCGCCATCGTCACCGCCGTGCTGACCAGCCCGGAACTGCGCGTCATGTGGGAGCAAGAACTGGCCGAAATGCGCGAACGCATCCGTGCCATGCGCCTGGCGCTCGTCGAGAAACTGAAAGCCAAGGGCGTCAAGCAGGATTTCAGCTTCGTGATTCAGCAGCGCGGCATGTTCTCCTACACTGGCCTCACTGCAGCGCAAGTTGACCAACTCCGCGAAAAATACGGCATTTATGCTGTTTCAACGGGCCGCATCTGCCTGGCTGCGCTAAACAGCAGAAATATCGACGCGGTGGCCGATGCCATCGCGGCCGTTGCTGCTTAATTGCGAGGCGCCCTCCCAACAACGCACCTTCGGGTGCGTTTTTTATTGTTTCGATTTCGGCAGATAAGACTGTGCGTGGTTACGATGCTTCTGCCAATTGCGCACGTATTTTTCGGCAATCGGACCGGATTCGATGATCACCAGGTTTTCCGCATTGCTCTTCTCGGCAGCGCGCGTGAAGTTGTAGCTGCCAGTAATGACGATTTGGTCATCGATAATCATCACCTTGTTGTGGGCAATGGCATGCTTGGCGTCGATCAGGGTTTCAATCCCCGAATGTGCAGTAAAGTCGGCGGCCGAATACCTCTGGGTGCGGTTACTCTTGTCGAGAACCACGACGACATTCACGCCACGCGATTTGGCCTCGGCCAGCGCTTGCACAATCAGTGGGTTCGTGAACGAGTAGGCCTGCACCAGAATCCGCTGACGTGCCGCCGCGATCACTTCGGCAATCGCCGTTTCTACCGTGTTACCCGGTGTGAAAAACACGCGGATTTGAGCCACAGGCACGGCGGCACCCGGGACAACGCTTTCAATGGTTGTCTGTGCCGCAACTGGAGCGCCGTAAAGCCCACACAGGACGGCGAGCCCAACGAACCAACGCCCGGCGCGCCGATAAACGCACACGGCGTTGATCTTACGGGGTGATCGCTGACTCAGGATTTATCCTTCACGGGCGCAGCCGTTTTCGAGACCTCATCATCCGGCGCCGGTTCAGCGTCGTCTTCGTCTTGCGGCGTTTCCGCCAGGATACTCGAACGACCGAAGCCGACTTGCGCCTGTGCCTTCATGATTTTTTCGGCGATATCGGTGTTGCCGGTTTTCAGCGCCCAGTCGACGGCGCTTTCGCCGCCCTTGGTCCAGGTTGGGTCGGCACCCGCCTTGAGCAAGCGATCCGCCATTTCTTCCTGCCCCTGCTGTGCCGCAATCATCAGGGCTGAAGCCTGGCTCGGATTGTTCCCATTCGGATCGGCGCCTTTGGCCATGAGGAAATCGAAGACTTCCAGATTCTTGCCGTAAACGGCATAGCTCAATGGCTGCCAGCCCTGTTTGCGGTTGACCGGAACCCCGGCCTTGACCATGAGTTGCACGATCTCGAGGTTGCCTTTGATCGCGCCGTAGTTGAGTGCATCATCGCCGGATTTGTTCCGCGTCAACGGGTCCGCGCCACCTTTGAGCAGGACGAGGACAATCTCGGCGTTGCTGTTAGCGGCCGCGTGAATCAGCAATGTATTGCCCTGCCGATCCTTATAGTTCGGATCAAAGCCAGCCTGAAGACCTTCTTTGACGGTTTCGGCATCGCCGCCCTTGGCGGCCGCCACCATATTGTCGGCACTTGGTGCGGCCCACACGGACGCCGCCATTAGAATGCCGCACAACCAGATGCACAGGGTTTTCATCGATTAATCCTTGGTTCAAGAATGGGCGCCGCAGCCGGAAACAGGTTAAGAAAGTTCCGGCTGGTCGCTGCAGCAACGTCCTCGAGAGAAATTTGACGCAAATCGGCAACCGCCTCGGCAACATGCTTCACATAGGCCGGCTCGTTCGGTTTGCCACGGTACGGCACGGGGGCCAGATAGGGAGCGTCGGTTTCGACCAGGAGTCGGTCGAGCGGAATGGACCGGGCGACATCGTGGACCTGCGTCGCCTTCTTGAAGCTGACGATGCCCGACAACGAGATATAAAAGCCTAGATCGATGCCGGCCTCTGCCACGGCAACGGACTCCGTAAAACAGTGCAGGATGCCACCCACCTCTTCGGCGCCCTCTTCCTTCAAAATTCTCAGCGTATCCTCGGCGGCTTCGCGCGTATGAATCACCAGCGGTTTCTTGAGGGCGCGCGCCGCGCGGATATGAACACGAAAACGTTCACGTTGCCATTCGGGGCGATCCTTGTGCCAGTGGTAATCCAATCCGGTTTCACCGATGGCCAGTACTTTGGCATCGGCGCCCAGCGCACAGAGCGTATCGACATCAGGCTCGCGATGATCGGCGTATTCCGGATGAACCCCCACCGACGCAAATATCTGCGCATGGGCATGAGCAATGGCCAATACCTGGGGCGCCTCTTCCAGCGTGACACCGATCGTCATGCAGCCCGCGATGTCATTGGCGTCCATGGCCGCCAGCACTTCGGAAAGCCGGTTGGCAAGACCATCAAAATCAAGGTGGCAGTGCGAATCAATAAGTTGGGTCATGGCAAATCAGGTGCGGGTTTCATACAGCCCGACCATTTGAGAAAAAAGCGATTCTAGAAAAAGGCGGATATTCAAAGGGTGGGCACTCAAACGCCGCGCCTCAAGCAGCGCCTCTGGAAAGCGAGCCAGGGCCGCGTCGTCAAGTTGAGCCGCCAATTTCTGCAACGCCGATTGCAATTCGGGAAAAACGCGGGGCGTTGAGCTTAAGCGCAATAATTGCAAGTCCAGTGTCCAGCGTTGCAACCAATCAATCAGCTGCGCCAAGCGGAGTCCCGATTGGTCGCCCTTGACCAAGGTTTCGCAGGTGCGGGCCAGCGCCAGTGGATCCATGCGTCCGCCCAGGGGCAACTGCGTCAATAGCGCTTCGACGAGCGCGACTTCAGCAAGCGCCTCGCTGCTGGCGCGCGAATCCTTTTGCGCCGCCAGGGCTAGCGACTGGGCAAAACGTAATGCGCCGGCACAACGGTTTAACCAGAGCGCAGCTTCCTGCAGAGCTATACCCTGTGCCTTGAGCTCGGCCAGCGCAGTTGATTGTTCGGGTACACGCAGCGGGATCATGCGCGTTCGACTACGCACCGTTGGCAAGAGCCGTTCGGCCGCGTGGCTCACCAGCAGAAAGTGAACGCCAGCGGGCGGTTCTTCCAGTGATTTCAGTAACGCATTCGCAGTGGCTTCATTCATCGCTTCGGCTGGCTCGATCAGAATGATACGGCGGCCACGGTGGCTCCCCACCTGAATGAAGGATTCCAGGCCGCGTATCTGATCGATGCGGATCTGTTCGCTCTTCTTGCGATCAGCTTTGGCGGTCGAGCGACCCTCGTCCTCGGTCACGAGTTCTTCTTCGTAGGCCTCCGGTCGGATGCGACGAAAGTCCGGATGATTGCCCGAAGCATGCCAGGTACAGGCCGTGCAAGCGCCACAGGCCATGCCATCGGCGCTTGGCACATCGCACAGCAGACTGGCCGCGAGCTCTTCGGCAAACGCCAGCTTACCGATCCCGGCCGGGCCCGTCAGCAGCAAGGCATGGGGTAACCGGTCATCCTGTCGGGCGCGTTGCAACTGCGTCCAGGCGCTTTGATGAATGTTTTGCCAGTGCATCATGTCAACATCAACCGGTCAGAGAAGATCCGCTAACGCGGCCAGAATCTGCTCTCGCACCTCTGACATGGGCACGTCGGACGTTACCAGGCGGATACGTTCGGGATACCGAGCCGCGCGCGCATGATAAGCGTCGCGCACGCGTTGATGAAAATCGGATGCCTCGCGCTCGAAACGATCCAGAATCCGGGTGTCGTGCAAACGCGCCTGTGCCGTGGCAACGGAAACATCGAACAACAAAGTGAGATCCGGCTGCAGGCCTTCCTGCACCCATGATTCAAGCGCCGTGAACTTGCTTTCCGGGACGCCGCGGCCACCGACCTGGTAGGCATAGGTCGCATCAGAAAAGCGATCCGAGATGACCCAGACGCCTCTGGCCAGCGCCGGGCGGATAATCGAGGCCAGATGTTCAGCCCGCGCCGCAAACATCAGCATCATCTCGGTTTCCGGGGCCATCGGCTCATTGAGCAAAATCGTGCGTAATGCTTCGCCCAACGGCGTACCTCCCGGCTCGCGGGTGACGATCACTGAATGGCCGAGGGTCGTCAGGTGCTCACGCAGCCATTCGATATGCGAGCTCTTGCCGGCACCATCAATGCCCTCAACGGTAACAAATCGGCCAGAGTGCAAATGGGGTTGGCTCACAGATTGGCTCACAAATTGGTTCAAGGCTTGCCTCGCTGGTATTGGTTAACGGCCTGATTATGCGTATTCAGATCCGCAGAGAATTGACTGGTACCATCGCCGCGCGCCACGAAATACAGCGCATCGGTATTGGCCGGGTGCGCTACGGCCTGCAGCGAGGCCAGTCCCGGCATGCAGATCGGTGTTGGCGGCAAGCCAGCTCGCGTATACGTATTATGCGCTGTATCACGCTGTAGATCGCCTTTGCGCAGGTTGCCATCGAACCGCTCGCCCATGCCATAGATAACTGTCGGATCGGTTTGTAGGCGCATCCCCTTGCGCAGCCGATTCATAAACACACCCGCGATCTGCGTACGATCGGCAGCGGCACCGGTTTCCTTTTCGACAATAGAGGCGAGGATCAGCAACTCATACGGCGTCTTCAGCGGTAAATTGGCGTCGCGTCCCTGCCAAGCGAGATCCAGTTGCTTTTGCATTGCCGCCATGGCGCGTGCCAACACCTCGGTATCATCGGTCCGTTTATCAAAACGGTAGGTATCAGGAAAGAACCAGCCTTCGGGCTTTCGATCCGGCACCCCCAAACGCGCCATGATCGCCTGATCGCTCAGAGCCTGTGTGCTGTGCACCAGGTCTGGCTGTGCATTGAGCCGTGCACGGAGTTCACGAAAGCTAATGCCTTCTACAAACAGCACATCGCCTTGGCTGGTATCGCCACTGGACAGCTTGCGCAATAACGACCATAAGGAAATGCCGCGATCGAACTCATAACTGCCCGCCTTGATCGTCGTGGACAACCCTGCAAGACGTCCTACCCCCGAAATGATCCAGGGCGAAACTTGCACCCCACCCGTATTGAGGGTTTGCGCCGCGACGCGCAGCGAGGCACCGGGCGGCACGCGGACCAGTACTTTGGCCTCTGTGAGTGAGACGGGCCAGTAAACGAGCATCAACAAAGCACTTGCCAGCACGAAACCAGTGGTCAGCAACAGGAAGGTCAATCTGGTCAATCGCGTCATAGCCTCTTATGATACCAATGTGGCACGTGCCAAAATGCGCCTATAACAACGACTCCTTGTTTCTTTACCTCCATCATGAGCACACCGACCCTAATCTCACTCCCGCACCTTGCCGTTCTAGAACTGACCGGCCCCGATGCCGAGGCCTTTCTCCAGGCGCAAGTCCCCAGCGACATTCGCCTGCTCAACGCGCAACGCGCCCAGATATCGGGTTGGTGCACGGCTAAAGGCCGTCTGCTGACCACCTTTGTGATTTGGCCGGTCGACAACGGTTATCGACTCATCCTGGCCAGCGACGTCGCCGACGCGATTGCCAAGCGTCTGAAAATGTACATTTTGCGTCTCAAGGTTCAGGTCTCCCGACTCGACAGCACCGTCGCTGGGTTGCTTAATCCCCCCACCAAGCTCGCCGGCCTCACTGTGCCGACCGACGCCTGGCAAGTCAGTCATGATTCCGGGCTGACCGCGATTCGGCTAGATCCGACACGCGTGCTGCTGACCGGTGACGCTGCAGCACTGGCGACGGCCGCAGCTGGCGTTGCACCCGGCACGATCGACGCCTGGCTACGCGCCGACATTGAACAGGGATTCCCGCTCGTCAGCCAGGCGACGAGCGAGCACTACGTCCCGCAGATGATCAATCTCGACAAACTGGGCGGCGTCAGCTTTAAAAAGGGCTGCTACCCCGGTCAGGAAATCGTCGCCCGCACCCACTATCTGGGCAAAATCAAACGGCATCTCTATCGTGTGCGGGCCAGCGAACCCTTATCCGTGGGCGCAGAAGTCCGTTCAGGCATTTTGAATGGTCAGGCCTGCGGCAGTTTACTCAGCGTCGCCCCAGCGGAATCCGGCAACGAATGGCTGGGACTGACCGTGCTGCAACAGGATGCCATTGCGGGTGAACTTTATCTGGAATCGGCTCAAGGCCGTATAGACCTCACTTTGATCGACGAGGTCATGCCGTC
>CAZSAE010000019.1:18071-21731 GCA_964604765.1 uncultured Dechloromonas sp.
ATCTCGCCGGTTGGTCGTCGTCCCCGCAACACGGCGCCCAGTGGCAAACCATCGCCGATTCGGGCGCGAATGCGATGCCGGCCGCGTGGCGTCTGATAGCTACCCATCTGTTCGCCGGCACCCTTTGCAGCCGTCGAAACGCTATAGCGCTTCACCACGGCATCGTTGTCGTCAAACAGCGTCAACGTCTGATCCGCTATCGAAACATCAATCCGCATGCTGGTCCTCTGCGATCTGTGTCGGCTGCGTCGCCTGCGTCACCTGATTCGCACCTCGCGCTGCCTCACGTAATGTGCGCGCTTCGGCACGACGCTGCTGGAAAAATGCAGCGATCAATGCCGCGCTTTCTTCGGCCATGACACCACCTTCCACGCTGGCGTGATGATTCAATCGCTGCTCGGCAAACAGGTCGACCACACTGCCACAGGCACCCGTCTTCGGTTCGGGCGCACCATACACGATGCGTTCAATGCGGGCATGTTGAATGGCGCCGGCACACATGGCGCAGGGCTCCACGGTCACATACAGGGTGGCGCCCGGCAATCGGTAGTTGCCGACATGTCGGGCGGCGTCACGCAACGCCATCACTTCGGCATGCGCCGTGGGGTCATGGCTGCCTATCGGCTGATTAAATCCCTGGCCGATGATACGTCCGTCAAGCACTACGACAGCGCCCACCGGAACCTCTCCAGTCGCGCCACCGGCTCGGGCAAGCGCTAGCGCTTCCTGCATGAAATGGAGATCGTCGACGTTCACGCGTCCAAGCCCTCGTCGTCTTCGATATGCATTCTATGCAGGAAACGATGAATGATCGGGCTGAACATGATCGCAGTGGCGGCAATTAGCACCAGACCACAAAACAATGCATACAGACCCGCGAACAACTTCCCGGCATCGGTTTCCGGCGCCGCCAGCACGCCCATCCCGGACATGATCATCGAGGCGCTGACAAACGCATCCAGCCAGTGGAGTCCTTCGAGGCTATGGTAGCCCCACATGCCCGCGAACAGCGTGACGGTCACGATCAGGAAGCCGAACACAAACGAACGCAGCATTCGGCCGACAAAAACCCGGCTGGTCGCCAACGGTTCGCTGAGTCGTTCGAAAGCGATGATTTGAGGGATGCGCATAAGGAGGCAGCGAGCGATCAAACTTTACAATAACCGCCCATTCTAAAGTAAAGCTTTTAAATCGTCGGGTTAAACACGCCTTCGAAATCACAATCATCCTAATTGGCTTAAAACTCATCTTTATTTGAATACGACGCCTATAATTAGATTTTCTGTTTCAGCTTTTTTGTCCGAGGCACTACATGAATCTGGAAAAGGTCGTTTTTGGTTTTTTCATCGTTCTGGCTGCAACACTGAACTTCGGCTTCTTTGTCGGCGATATTGAGCGCCCTGAGCTGCATCACATTTACGAGCTGTTTGCCGCCATCGTCGTCAACCTGATCGCCACGGTCCTGAAATTTGGCGACCGCACCCAGATCGGCGCTATTCACCTGGCAACGAGTCTCGTCGCCGATCTTCAGCTGATCGCAGCCGCCATGACCTGGGGGGTCGCGGTTCATGTCACCGGTGTCGGCATGACGCCCGAGATCACCGCCAGCGTTGTGTCGCTATCCGGTGGCGCTCTGTTTGCCAACATTGTTTCGGTCACGATGCTCATCGCCGAAACGGTGATGATGCGCCGCTAAAACACGCCGCCTCCCTCTACCGGCAAAAGCAAGGATGAACGACAGCGTACTGTTTCTGGTGCTGCGTCGCATGCGCGCGCCGTTGATCGCCATGATTCTTGTCTATGCGATCTCGGTGTTCGGCCTCGTCCTGATCCCGGGCGTCGACGCCGATGGCAAACCGACGCCCCCGATGACGTTCTTCGACGCCTTCTATTTCATCAGTTACACGGCCAGCACCATCGGTTTTGGGGAAATTCCCAACGCCTTTTCATACGCCCAGCGTTTCTGGGTGACTGTGTGCATTTATCTCACCGTCATCGCCTGGACTTATGCCATCCTCAACATCCTGAACCTATTGAAGGATGAAGGGCTGCAACGCGCGCTGGCCACCAACCGTTTCGCGCGCAAGATCCGACGGATGTCCGAGCCCTTCTGCATCGTATGCGGCGCCGGTGAAACGGGTAGTCTGATCTGTCGCACACTGGATCAGGTACAGATGCGCTTCGTCGTCATCGATCATCGTCCTGAACCACTGCATGAGCTCGAACTCGGTGACTATCATGCCGATGTTCCTGCTCTGCTTGCCGACGCCCAGACGCCGGGGAACTTGCTGCTCGCCGGACTGCAGATGAAATCCTGCAAAGCCGTGCTTGCCGTCACCAATAGCGACGACGTCAATCTCGCGATCGCCATGAATGTGCGTTTACTCAATCCGGGAATTCCGATCATTGCCCGGGCCGAACATGCTGCCGTCGCGACGAATATGCAATCGTTCGGCACCAACTTTATCGTCGATCCCTACGCGCTGTATGCGCGACGCTTGGCACTGGCGATACGTAACCCGGCGGGGTTTCAACTCGCGGAATGCTTGACGCGCGTGCCGGAAACGCCGATCCCTGAAATGCCAATGCCGCCGACAGGCCGCTGGATTGTGTGTGGCTATGGTCACTTCGGTCGGGCCATTGTCCGCGAACTCGACGCGCTGGGTCTGCATGACCAAGTCACCATCATTGATCCGCGGCCAACGGCGCCCGATGATCACCAGGCCATCCTCAGCCAGGGCACCGAATCCTCGCCGCTGATCGACGCCGGCATCGCGGATGCCGTTGGCTTGGTGGCCGGCTCCGATAATGACATCAATAACCTCTCGATTGCCATTACGGCACGTGAACTGAACCCCAAACTATTCGTCGTGATGCGTCAGAACACTGCGGCCAACTCCGTCCTATTCGAGCGTTTCGATGCCGATCTGACCATGATCACGACACGGACGATCGCGCACGCCTGTTTGAGTTATCTGACCACCCCCATGCTCGGACGCTTTATTCGTGAAATTGAAAAGCATCCCGCCGATTGGTCGAGCGGTATCCTCAAAACCTTGCAGCCCTGTTGTAAAGGCGAGGTGCCCTTTGTCTGGCGACTACAAATCAATCGTGCAAAATCGCCAGCACTGACAACAGCGCTACTGGCCGATCACGAAGCCCTTACCCTGCGCACCCTGCTCACCTCCAATCGCCAACGCGATGAACGTCTGCCGCTTGTCGCGTTGATGCTGGAGCGCTCCGGCCACCTGACACTGCTGCCACCGGATGACTTTGCCCTGGCCAATGGCGACAAGATTCTTTTTGCGGGACCACGTGACGCCTGGAACGAACAGAAGGTCACGGCGCAGAACGCCAATGCCTTGGAATACGTGCTGCATGGCCATGCGACCACGGGCAGCTTGCTGGGCAAGCTCATCGGTCACAATTGACGAATCGGTAATATGCAAAAAACCCGCCGGTACATGTCGGCGGGTTTGGCATTCTGGTGGGCGCGACAGGGTTCGAACCTGTGACCCCTGCCGTGTGAAGGCAGTGCTCTACCACTGAGCTACGCGCCCATTTGCAATCAAATGGAAGCGCGGATTCTAGACAATTCCCGTGCCGCGGTCAATCTGCATCTAGGGCAGACCCACGCAAACCGGTAGAATCTTGGTTTCC
>CAZSAE010000020.1:0-20783 GCA_964604765.1 uncultured Dechloromonas sp.
GCATGATTTCCTTGGTGATGCCCTGGATCTTGATGTCCATCTGCAGCGCGGTGATCCCGTTTTCGGTACCGGCGACCTTGAAGTCCATATCGCCCAGGTGATCTTCATCGCCCAGGATATCGGTCAGCACGGCAAAACGGCCGCCGTCCTTGATCAGGCCCATGGCGATACCGGCCACGTGATCTTTCAGCGGCACACCGGCGTCCATCATGGCCAGGCAACCGCCACAGACGGAGGCCATCGACGACGAACCGTTCGATTCGGTGATTTCCGAAACGACGCGCATGGTGTAGCTGAACTCTTCTGGCGACGGCAGCACCGGCACCAGAGCACGCTTGGCTAGACGGCCATGCCCCAGTTCGCGGCGCTTGGTGCCGCCCATGCGACCGCATTCGCCCGTGGCGTACGGAGGCATGTTGTAGTGGAACAGGAAGCGATCTTTGTACTCGCCCATCAGCGCGTCGATGATCTGCTCGTCGCGACCGGTACCCAGCGTGGCAACGACCAGCGCCTGGGTTTCACCACGCGTGAACAGCGCCGAACCGTGAGTGCGCGGCAGAACGCCGTTGCTGATTTCGATCGGGCGTACGGTGCGCGTGTCGCGACCGTCGATACGCGGTTCGCCGGCCAGGATGCGACCACGCACGATACCGGCTTCCAGATCGAACAGGATGTTGCCAACGGTGTTGGCGTCGACCTTGGCTTCGTCGGTGACGAACTGGGCTTCGGTGTCTGCGTAAATGCTCTTCAGCAGCTGGCTACGCGCCTGCTTGCTGGTTTCGTTGTAGGCCGATTCCAGACGCGGCTTGGCGAAATCGGTGACCATCGAGATCAGTGCTTCATCCTTCGGTGCCGGCTGCCAATCCCATTCGGGCTTACCAGCGGCTTCGACCAGACGGTTGATCATCTGGATAACGGCCTGTTGCTGTTCGTGACCGAACACCACACCGCCCAGCATCACGTCTTCCGGCAGCATCTGGGCTTCCGATTCCACCATCAGCACGGCGGCTTCGGTACCCGAAACGACGAGATCCATCTTCGAGGTCTTCATCTGCGATGCCGTCGGGTTGATCACATACTGACCATCGATGTAACCAACGCGGGCAGCACCAACCGGACCGTTGAACGGAATACCCGACAACGCCAGAGCGGCCGAGGCGCCAATCAGGGCGGGAATGTCGGAGTCGACTTCCGGGTTGATCGACATCACGGTGGCGACGACCTGGACTTCGTTATAGAAACCTTCCGGGAACAGCGGACGCAACGGACGATCGATCAGACGCGAGGTCAGTGTTTCTTTTTCCGAAGGACGGCCTTCGCGCTTGAAGAAGCCACCCGGGATCTTGCCGGCGGCATAGGTCTTTTCGACATAATCAACGGTCAGCGGAAAAAAGTCCTGACCCGGCTTGGCCTTCTTGGCACCGACCACGGTGACCAGAACAACGGTGTCATCATAGGTAACCATGACCGAACCACTGGCCTGACGGGCCACGTGGCCGGTTTCCAAGGTCAGGGTGTGGGCGCCGTACTGAATACTTTCACGTGCGATTTCAAACATACTCATTGATTTCTCTTCCTCTCAACAATCAACAACACAACAAACAATTAACGATCAATAACCATCACAACAACGGCACTACAAAAAACAAAACGGGCGCCCTCTCCTGAGAACGCCCGTGTTGTTCAAACAATGGTCACGTAATTACTTACGCAGACCCAGACGACCAATCAGCGCACGATAGCTATCGAGGTTGGTGCGCTTCAGGTAATCCAGCAGCTTACGACGACGGCTCACCATGCGCAGCAGACCGCGGCGCGAGTGATGATCCTTCGAGTGTTCTTTGAAATGCGGGGTCAGGTCGTTGATGCGTGCGGTCAGCAGCGCAATCTGAACTTCCGACGAACCGGTGTCGCCCTGGCCGTGTTGGTACTCGGCAACAATAGCGGCTTTGCTTTGAGCATTTAGCGTCATATCAAACTTTCCTTTAGGTAACAGATGCGCCCCAGTTTGAGAGAGCTACATCCAGGTTTCCCCTTGTTTGGGGTGGGAACCGCAGCCTGCCAAAAAGGATTCGGCCGCGAAAGAAGGGCGAATTGTATCAGGAATTCAGCACAGAAACCAAACGAACGGGCTGAATTTTCAAGGTTTTTCCCGATTCGGAGAGGTTCGCCACTCCGAGAAAACGACCCTGAAACACCAGGCGGCACTGGCCAACCGCCGGCAGACTTTGCCCGGCTTCGGCCAGGCAGGGGTTGCCATGACGGCAACGCAGCACCTGAGCTTCTGTCAGCTCGATGACGGGCAAGTCGCTGACGAGAAAATCCACGGGCTGCATCAACCCGGCGGCCTGCAGGGCGCTGGCTGTGACGGGTTGGCTCAGCATGGCGATAGTGTGATGCAGAGCGTCGGGCGTCATACAACCTTGCAGCGTGACGGCACCCACCTGCGTGCGACGCAAAGCGATCAAATGCGCCAGACTGCCGGCGGCAACGGCTAAGTCTTCGGCCAGCGTGCGCACGTACGTGCCCTTGCTACAGCGGACACGGAAGGTGGCTTCGTGCACCAGCCCTGCCTCGCTCTGCTTGAAATCGAGCCAGGCCAGTTCGTGGATGGTGACTTCACGTGGCGTGCGTTCCACCTCGATGCCCTGCCGTGCCAGTTTGTAGAGCGGTTGACCATCACGCTTGAGTGCCGAGTACATCGGTGGAACCTGGGCGATCGTGCCGAGAAACTGGTCACGAATCGCTGCAAGTTGTGCCACGGTGGGCAGCACAGCGGTTTCTTCTATGACGGCACCGGTCAGGTCGGCAGTATCTGTCTTTTGGCCGAAACGCAGTGTGGCTTCGTAGGTCTTGTCGGCATTGAGCAGATCGGCCGAGAACTTGGTCGCCTCACCCAGACAGAGCGGCAAAACGCCCGTCGCAAAAGGGTCCAGCGTACCGGTGTGGCCGCCCTTCTCTGCCGCCAGCAAACGACGTACCCATTGCAGTGCACTGTTGGAGGTCACACCAACGGGCTTGTCTAGAAGAATGACGCCATCAATAGATTGCCAGCCGCCATGACGCGGCAGATCCGGCATAACCCGATCAATGACAGCACGATCCGGCAAGGAATTAACCTGCCGTCTTGGACTCGTCGCCGTCGTTAGCATCGTCGGCCGATCGGGCGACGGCGGTATCGATCAACGACGAGAGGCTGATGCCGCGCTCGACCGAAGTATCGTACACAAAGTGCAGCTCCGGCACGGTGCGCAACATCAGTTGACGCGACAGTTCGTGCCGCAGAAAGCCCGAAGCGCGCTTTAACCCCTGCGCCAATGCATCGCGCTCACTCTCGGCGACCAGCGCGGTGTAAAAGATTTTGGCGTGCGAGTAATCGGGTGTAACTTCAACAGCGGTAATGGACACCTGCTGCACGCGCGGATCGCGGATTTCGGCGCGGATCAGCTCGGCCAGATCGCGGCGGATTTGCTCCGCCACCCGATCTGTCCGGGCAAAACCCCGCTGTTGTCCGCGCGCCATGATTACAGCGTCCGCGCGACTTCGAGAATTTCGTAGGCTTCCAGCTTATCGCCCACCTGGATGTCGTTGAAGTTCTTGAGCGACAAGCCGCACTCGAAGCCTTCACGCACTTCCTTGACGTCGTCCTTGAAGCGGCGCAGCGAATCGAGTTCGCCATCGTGCAACACGATGTTGTCGCGCAGCAGACGGACACGGCAATTGCGCTTGACGATGCCTTCCAGCACCATACAACCGGCCACCGCACCGATCTTCGGCACGCGGAAGATTTCGCGAATCTCGACCAGACCCAGGTTTTCTTCCTTACGTTCTGGCGACAGCATGCCCGATAGCGCAGCCTTCACTTCATCAACGGCGTCGTAGATCACGTTGTAGTAACGAATATCGACATCGAGGCCTTCGGCAATCTTGCGCGTATTGGCGTCGGCGCGTACGTTAAAGCCGATGATGACGGCCTTCGAGGCAGATGCCAGGTTGACGTCGCTTTCGGTAATCCCACCCACGGCAGCATGAATGACATTGACGCGAACTTCGTTGGTCGATAGCTTCTGCAGCGAATGCACCAAGGCTTCTTGCGAGCCCTGAACGTCGGCCTTGATGATGAGCGGTAGGGTTTTTACTTCGCCTTCCGTCATCTGTTCCATCATCGATTCGAGCTTGTTAGCCTGTTGGCGCGCCAGTTTCACTTCGCGGAACTTGCCCTGACGGAACAGCGCGATTTCGCGCGCCTTACGTTCGTCGCCGAGGACCATCGCTTCTTCACCTGCGGCCGGAACTTCGGAGAGACCGAGGATTTCCACAGGAATCGACGGACCCGCCGCATCGATGTTCTTGCCATTTTCGTCGAGCATAGCGCGGACGCGACCGAACACCGAACCGGCCAGCACGACATCGCCCTTATTCAGAGTGCCTTGCTGAACCAGCATGGTGGCAACGACGCCGCGACCCTTGTCGAGACGCGCTTCAATGATCAGGCCCTTGGCGTGCGTTTCCACCGGCGCGGTCAGTTCCAGCACTTCGGCTTGCAGCAGGACCTGCTCGAGCAGATCGTCGATACCCTGCCCCGACTTGGCCGAAACCGGCACAAAGGGCGAATCACCGCCGTATTCTTCCGGCACGACTTCTTCGGCTACCAGTTCCTGCTTAACACGATCCGGGTTGGCTTCCGGTTTATCAACTTTGGTAATGGCCACGACAATCGGCACACCGGCCGCCTTGGCGTGATTGATGGCTTCACGCGTTTGCGGCATGACGCCGTCGTCGGCAGCCACAACCAGAATAACAATGTCCGTTGCCTTGGCGCCGCGGGCTCGCATCGCCGTAAAGGCTTCGTGACCCGGCGTATCGAGGAAGGTGATCATGCCGCGCGGCGTTTCGACGTGATACGCGCCGATGTGCTGCGTAATGCCGCCGGCTTCGCCGCTAGCGACACGGCTACGACGGATATAGTCGAGCAGAGACGTCTTACCATGGTCAACGTGACCCATCACGGTAACGACTGGGGCTCGCGGCTTTGCTTCAACGTCAACGTGTTCGACGACGTCGGCCAGGAAGGCGTCCGGATCATCTAGTTTGGCAGCAACCGCCTGGTGGCCCATTTCTTCGACCACAATCATCGCCGTATCCTGATCCAGCACCTGGTTGATGGTGACCATGGAGCCCATTTTCATCAGGGCTTTGATGACCTCGGTCGCTTTGACCGACATTTTGTGGGCGAGATCGGCCACAGAAATGGTTTCGGGAACGTGGACTTCTCGCACCACCGGTTCGGTCGGTGCGCTAAACGCGTGCGCTTCGTCACTAGCCGCATGACGCTTATCGCCTTTTTTACCGCCCATCTTCCAGGCGTTACCACGCCCCAACGGCGCGCCACGGCCTTGCGGACCAGCGGCCTTACCTCGACGACCATCACGGTCGTCTTTACCGTCACGCTGATCACGACCACCTTCACGGCGCTCTTCGGTTGCTGTGCTGGCGGCGGTACTGGCCGCCTTGCGTGATTCTTCGGCGACCTTCAGGGCTGCCTGCTTAGCAGCCGCTTCTTCACGCAGTCGCTGCAGTTCTTTCTCACGATTTTCGCGGTCGAGACGATCCTGCTCCTGACGGGCTCGTAGCTGCGCATATCGATCTTGTTCAGCCTGGCGTGCGGCCAGTTCCTTCTCATCAAGGAAGCTCGCCTTGGTTTTGACCGTGGTCTTCTTCGGCTTGGCGACCTTTTCTTCGGCAACTGGTGGCTGTTCCACCGCCGGTGTCTCCGCGGCAACCTCAGGCACTGCTTCAACAACGGGCTCTACGACGGGTTCCACAACGGATTCCACGACCGCTTCAACCACCGGGGTTTCCACGACAGGCATCGGCTCTTCAACCGGTACAGCAACTTCAACCGGCTGCGCCGCTTCAATTTTTTCTACCGGCGCTTCAACGGTTTCCGGCGTGTCGCGTTTAACAAGCACACGCTTCTTGCGGACTTCGACCTGAACGGTACGCGTTTTGCCGGTTGCATCCTGCGCCTTGAGCGCGGAGGTCGACTTACGGGTCAGCGTGACGCGATTGCTACTGACCTTGGCTTCTCCATGCGAGGCACGCAGGAATTCCAGCAAACCATTTTTGTCAGCGGCTGTCAGCGTGTCTTCATTCGAGGTTTTCTTGACGCCTGCTTTATTGAGTTGTTCCAGCAAAACTTCTGCCGGCATTTTGAGTTCTTCGGCGAACTCGAGGACCGTGGTTTTCATCATATGCCCTCCGATCAGTTAGCGGCTTCATCGTCAGCAAACCAGTGCTTACGTGCTTCGGTGATGAGCGCTACAGCATCGGCTTGTGTCATGCCGGTAATTTCAACGAGCTCGTCGGTGGCCAGGTCGGCCAGATCGTCGCGCGTCTTAACACCGGCTTCAGCCAGTTTGACGGCCAGTGGTTTTTCCATGCCCGGTAGGTTGAGCAGGTCTTCGGCCACGTCTTCCAGTTTTTCTTCCGTGGCAATCGCTTCGGTGAGCAGCGCGTTACGAGCACGCGTCCGCAGTTCGTTGACCAGCTCTTCTTCCAGACCTTCGATTTCTAGCATTTCGGCCAGCGGCACGTAGGCAACTTCTTCCAGCGTGGAGAAACCCTCGTTGATTAGCAGATCGGCCAGTTCTTCGTCGATATCCAACTTTTCGATGAACAGCAGGCGCGTGGTGGCAGTTTCGGCTTCGTTCTTGCGTTGCGATTCTTCCGGCGTCATCAGGTTGATGGTCCAGCCGGTCAGCTCGGAGGCCAAGCGCACATTCTGGCCGCCGCGACCGATGGCGATCGCCAGGTTGGCGTCATCGACGACAACATCCATGGCGTGGCGCTCTTCGTCAACGACGATCGAGGTCACTTCGGCCGGGGCCAGTGCGTTGATGACGAACTGGGCCGGATCTTCCGACCAGATGATGATGTCGACGTTTTCACCGCCAAGTTCATTACGTACGGCAGTCACCCGCATACCGCGCAAGCCGACGCAGGTGCCGATCGGGTCGATGCGGGCATCCTTGCTCAGGACGGCGATCTTGGCGCGCATGCCCGGATCGCGGGCGGCAGCCTTGATTTCCATGAGACCGTCTTCGATTTCCGGTACTTCCAGCTCAAACAGGCGGCTGATGAATTCCGGCGCAGTGCGCGACAGAATCAGCTGTGGGCCACGGGCGGCGCGATCAACGCGCAGCAGAAACGCTTTGACGCGGTCGCCCGGGCGCAGATTTTCGCGTTGGATCATCTGGTCGCGCGGCAGCACGGCTTCGATCTTGCCAACTTCGACGATGGCGTTGCCGCGTTCCATCCGCTTGATGGTACCGGTGACGAGATGTTCGCCGCGCTCCAGGAAATTCTGCAGCAACGCTTCGCGTTCGGCGTCGCGGATTTTCTGCAGGATGACCTGCTTGGCGGCCTGGGCGCCGATACGGCCAAAATCGATGGGTTCGAGTTCTTCTTCGACGACGTCGCCCACGGCGATGTCGGCGTGATCTTTACGGGCTTCGCTGATGGCGAGCTGCGCGTCTTCATTTTCCAGATCGGCATCCTCGACGACTTCCCAACGGCGGAAAGATTCGTACTCGCCGGTTTCGCGGTCGATCACGACGCGAACATCGGCTTCGAGGTTCATCTTCTTGCGCGTGGCTTGAGCCAGTGCCAGCTCCAGAGACGCAAAGACAATTTCCTTGCTGACGTTCTTCTCACGAGCCAGCGCATCGGCCAGCAGCAGAATTTCACGGGTCATTTGGTTGTCCTTTCTCTGAAACGCTTAAAACTTGGGAACAAGGCGTGCCTTGTCGATATTGGATAGAAGAAAACTGACGGTGTTGCCGCCCAGATCCAGCTGTACCTGATCGTTGTCAATGCCGATCAGCGTGCCGTTGAACTGGCGACGGTCACCGATGGGCATGCGCAGCTTGATCTGTACCTGGGAACCGGCGAAGCGCACATAATCTGCTGCTTTCACCAGCGGGCGATCGAGGCCCGGCGACGACACTTCCAGACGGTCGTAATCGACGTTCTCGACCTGAAACAGGTGCGTGAGCTGGTTGCTGACGGTGGCGCAATCTTCGACGTCAACGCCACGCGGCTTTTCCGGTGCGTCGATAAAAACTCGGATCAGGCGGCTGCGCGGCGACAACTCAACCATGACGAGCTCGAAGCCCAGCCCGGTGACGGTCGATTCGATCAGTTCCTGCAGATTCATGCGCCCAACGCCTGTGAGTTAAACCAAAAATACAAATAAAAAATGGGCATAAAGCCCATCTCGCCGAAAAAACCGGCTGTGCCATCGACGGGATCTGACCGATCCAGCTCAATGGCACGGGAATGTCAAAACTTTTCAATTATAAAGGTTTTTTCGCCTTTGGTCGAGTTTTTCCGGCACCTGCCTTAGCTGTGGCAGCTGTGCTTCCAGTGCTGCCAGTGCTACGCCTCGGCGCAGCACCCTGCCCCTGTGAACGCGCCTGACCACGGCTACGCGCAGGCGCTTTGCCGCCGGGACGGCCACCGCGGACTTTCTGGCCGACATTACGCGACGGCCCTTCGGCCTCGGCACCGAGCGACTTGACCAGTTTTTCGACGTCTTTTTCGTCGACCTGCAAGCTCTGACCGCGCTTCAGACGCGGCGGCAGGTAGAACGGACCGTAGCGCACGCGAATCAGGCGGCTGACGGTACGGCCAACAGCTTCGAACAGACGACGCACTTCGCGGTTACGGCCCTCGAAAATGGTGACGCGGTACCACTGATTAGCCCCCTCGCCGCCCGCATCCTCGATGCTGGCCAAGGCTGCCGGACCATCTTCGAGCTCGACGCCCTTTTTCAGTTGTGCCTTGGCTTCATCGTCGAGCGGGCCAAGCACGCGCACCGCGTACTCACGAATCATTTCGTGGCGCGGGTGCATCAGGGCATTGGCGAGCGCTCCCGAGGTCGTAAAGAGCAGCAAACCGCTGGTATTGAAGTCCAGACGGCCGACGGCGATCCATTTACCGCCACGCACGCGCGGCAGGTTGGCGAACACATTGGGCCGTCCCGCCGGGTCGCTACGCGACACGATTTCACCTTCGGGCTTGTGATAAAGCAACACTTGTGGCGCGCGCGTGGCGCCATGCAGATTCACCAGTCGGCCATTGACCTTGACACGGTCGCCTGGCAAAACGCGTTGTCCCAGTGTGGCCGGCTGGCCATTGACCTGCACCCGGCCTTCGGCGATCCAGGCCTCCATCTCTCGACGGCCGCCCAGGCCCGATTGTGCCAGCAACTTTTGCAAGCGTTCTCCGGCGGACGCCGGCGCTTTACGTTGCGGTGTGTCGGCAAACTCAGCCAACTCGAAGTCGTCATCGAGCTCTTCGGCAACAGCCGGCGTGCGCCGAACGGCGATTTTTTTAGCCGCTTGCGGTGGGCGGAATGGGGAATTTTTTTTAGGGGGCATATAAACGATCAGACCTCGGGGACGCCTTCAAGCGCGCCCTGCATGGTTTCAAGCGGCGGTAATTCCGTGAGGCTGCGCAGTCCCAGATCGTCGAGGAATTGACGAGTAGTCGCATACAACGCTGGGCGCCCCGGTGTTTCGCGATGACCGACGGTGTCGATCCAACCGCGTTCTTCCAGTGTGCGGATGATCTGGGTCGCCACGGTGACGCCACGAATATCTTCGATATCACCACGCGTGACCGGTTGCCGATAAGCAATGATCGCCAGTGTTTCCATGACGGAACGCGAATAGCGCGGCGGCTTTTCCGGATTGAGGCGATCCAGGTGCGGCTGAATCTTGGCATGCGTTCTGAAACGCCAGCCATCGGCCAGTTCCAGCAACTCGCAGCCGCGGTTCTGCCAACGTTCCTGCAGATGACCAATGGCTTGCAGGATTTCGTCGGCAGCGACCGTGTCGTCGAACAGACGGCGCAGATGCGTCATATCCAGGGGTGCGGTCGCTGCCAGCAACGCGGCTTCGACGATACAGGCCAACTCGGCAACATCGATGACCGGGCCGGCGGCGACGACGCCTTCGGTATTTTCAACCAGCTCCGTCAGGGAACGTTGTTCTTCAGACATCCTCAATCTCCTCGGACAGATCGTCGGCCTCAGGCACTTCAAACATCGATTGCTCCGGCGCATCGCTGGGCAGTCGCACATAGATTGGTGCAAACGCGGCCGTCTGGGTCATTTCCAGCAGATGCTCCTTGCACAGTTCGAGCAAGGCGATGAAATTGACGACGACCACCGGCACACCACCGGTGACATCGAATAATTCGGAAAATTCCAGATAGCCATCGCTATGGCGCAGCTGACGCAGGATCAATCCCATGTGCTCACGGACCGATAGCTCTTCGCGTGCGATCTTGTGATGCGTATGCAGCTTGGCCTGACGGACGACGGCGCGCCAGGCCTCATGCAGATCTTCCGCCGAGACATCCGGATGCCGAACGACGGCTTCGCGATCCACCCAGACATTAAGCCACTGGAAATCGACCTCAGCCTTGGGCAATTCGTCGATTTCGCGCGCTGCAAGTTTCATCTGTTCATATTCGATCAGGCGGCGCACCAGTTCGGCACGCGGATCCTCGACCTCTTCTTCAAACTCGGCCTTCGGACGCGGCAGCAGCATGCGCGATTTGATCTCGATGAGCATGGCCGCCATAACCAGATACTCGGCCGCCAGTTCCAGATTATGCGAACGCATGGCTTCAACGTAATCGAGATACTGATTGGTCAGCGGCGCCATCGGAATATCGAGGATGTCGACGTTGGCCTTGCGGATCAGATAGAGCAACAGGTCGAGCGGACCCTCGAAGGCGTCGAGCATGACCGACAGCGCGTCGGGCGGAATATACAGATCCTGCGGCAGATCGACGATGGGCTGACCGTAGAGCATGACTCGTGGCTCGCCTGCTTCGACCGTTACGGAGATCGCCTGGGCGTAAGGAACCCCTGCCGGCGTTAGCAGTATGTCGGCGGCGCTTTCAGGTGCGTCTGTGCTGCCAGTAGGCGTCGACAAACCTGCAATAGATTCCGCTAAAGAATCCGCTGCAGATTCCGCCGGGTTGGGATTCAGATCATCGTTCTGCATCAACCACCACCTCAGGCATCCGCGAGTCCCATGACGCCGCGCACGCGGTCCATGGTTTCATTCGCCAGCGCACGGGCGCGTTCGGCGCCCTCACGTAAAATGCGGTCAATTTTCTCAGGCTCAGCGGCCAGCGCTTCGGCACGCGCGCGCATCGGCATCAAGACAACTTCAATGCCTTCGGCAACGGCGTTCTTGCAATCAATGCAACCAATACTGGCGGTGGTACACCCTTCGGTGACCCACTGTTTTTTGGCCTCGTCGCTGTAGATCTCATGCAGCTGCCAGACGGGGCAGTTCTTCGGGTTGCCCACATCGGTGCGCCGCACGCGTGCCGGATCGGTCGGCATGGCTTTTAGCTTCTTGACGACATCTTCGGGTTTTTCACGCAGGCTGATGGTGTTGTTATAGGACTTGGACATCTTCTGGCCATCCAGTCCTGGCATCTTGGACGCTTTGGTCAATAACGCCGCCGGCTCGACCAGAATGGCCTTGCCCGAACCCACCAACCACCCCCACAGCGATTCTTTGTCGCTCACGGTCAATGCATCGGCGCCGGCCAGAAAAGCCTCGGCTTGCACCAGAACTTCGCGGTTACCCTCCTGCTGATAGCGCTGGCGCAGCTCCTTGAAGGGTTTGGCGGTTGGGCCAAGCTTCTTGAGTGCGACGATGACTTCCTGTTCGAATTCGGGCGTGCGACCGTAGAGGTGGTTGAAACGGCGCGCGACTTCGCGCGTCAGTTCGATATGCGGCACCTGATCTTCGCCGACCGGGACGTGACGAGCGTCGTAGACGAGAATGTCGGCCGATTGCAGCAGTGGATAACCGAGAAAACCGTAGGTCGACAGATCCTTGTGCGACAGTTTTTCCTGTTGATCCTTGTAGGTCGGCACACGCTCCAGCCAGCCTAATGGCGTCATCATCGATAGCAGCAGATGCAACTCGGCGTGCTGCAGCACCTGCGACTGACGAAAAATAATCGATTTTTTCGGGTCCAGGCCGGCCGCCAGCCAATCGATCACCATGTCACGGCTCGCCTGTGCGATGCTTTGGGGCGCGTCGTAGTTGGTAGTGAGCGCATGCCAGTCGGCCACGAAGAACAGACATTCGTAATCGTTCTGCAGGCGTACCCAGTTTTCGAGCACGCCATGATAATGACCAAGGTGCAGGCTACCCGTCGGGCGCATGCCGGAAAGTACGCGTTCAGCAGACATCAGAAGCTCAAATATAAAAGACAGTGGAAATCAGCTGCTTGAACAGCCCGATAATCGGATAAACCCAGATACCCAGCAAGTTGGTGAAAATCAACACCAGCAGAATGAAGATCCCGTAGGGCTCCGTTTTTCCATAGGCCTGCGCTGTCGAAACCGGCAAGAGGCTGAAGAGCACTCGGCCACCGTCCAGCGGCAGAATGGGCAACAGATTCAGCGCCATGAACATCAGGTTGATGTTGACGCCGATATAAGCCATGTTTTCCAGCGGTACGCTGAAGTAGTTATCGGTCGACAAACCAATCTTGAGCAGAATCGCCCAACCGAAGGCCATGAGCAGATTCATGAGGGGACCTGCCAGCGCGACCCAGCGCATATCGTCGCGTGGATGGCGCAGACGGCTGTAATCCACGGGCACCGGCTTGGCCCAACCGAACAGGATACCGCCGAAGAGCAGCGTCAGCGCGGGGACCAGAACCGTGCCGACCAGATCGATGTGACGGATTGGGTTCAGGCTGACCCGACCCAGTTGGTACGCCGTTGGATCGCCGAAATAGCGCGCCACATAGCCATGCGCTGCCTCATGCAGGGTAATGGCAAAAATGACCGGGATGGCGGCAATGGCCAGATAGGCGATATCGATATTCATAGGGGAACCGTTGAGGGAACGATTCTAACAGAGGCTGACGCCCTCGCCCGCGTCGTACGACGCGCTTGGGGGCTTATTCGCTTATTGAAGCCCCAGCGGCGCCAGCGGCCCATGGCCTCGGCGCAAGACGGTGGGTGGCATTTCACAAAGATCAATGACCGTGGTGGGTTCGGTACCGCACCAACCGCCCTCGACGACCAGATCCAGCTGCGGCTGCAGACGCTCTTTGATCGACCAGCCATCGCTGAGCGGCGCGTCATCACCGGGCAGCATGAGCGTGGTGGTCAGCAGCGGCTCACCCAGCGTTTCCAATACACCAAGCATGATGCGGTTATCCGGAATGCGCAGTCCCAAGGTCTTACGCTTGGGGTGCAGAATTCGACGCGGTAATTCCTTGGTGCCTTCCAATACGAAGGTGTAGGAACCGGGCGTCGCCAGTTTGAGCAGGCGATACTGGGCGTTATCGACGCGGGCGTACTGACCAATATCGGACAGATCACGGCACATGAGCGTCATGAGGTGGTGATCATCGATGCCGCGGATCTTACGGATTTTCTCGAGCGCGGCAGTATCACCCAGGTGACAGGCCAGCGAATAACACGAGTCGGTCGGCAAGGCGACGACGGCACCTTTGCGTAACAACTCAGCCGTTTGATCGATGAGTCGCTGCTGCGGATTCTCGGGATGTATATTAAAGTACTGTGTCACAAATATTATTTAACTTTATGATTTACCAATTGTTCCAAACGGGAACAACACCGTCGGGTAGCGGCAAACTGCGCCCCAGATCGACATAGCTTTCATCAGGCCCGTGAAAGTCCGAACCCTGCGAGCCCATGAAGGCATAGTGCCGCGCTTGGCGGCCAAAGTGCGCCACCTGCTCCGGCGTGTGACTGCCCGAGGCCACTTCGATAGCCTCGCCACCCAAGTCACGGAAGGTTTCAAACAGCTTACCTAGCGCTTTATTCGACATCCGGTAACGCCCGGGGTGGGCAATGACCGCCACACCGCCGGCGGCGCGAATCCAGTCCACGGCTTCAGTCAGCGACGGCCAGGGGTGCGCCACATAACCGGGCTTGCCCGGCGTCAGATAACGCTCGAACACCTGTTTAACCTCGCGGCAAGCGCCCATATCGACCAGCGCCCGGGCAAAATGGGCTCGCGAGACCAATTCGGGATTACCGACATAGGTCATGGTTCTGGCCAGAATACCGGTAAAACCGACCTTTTCCAGTTCGGCGGCGATTTTTTCGGCACGGTTCGCCCGTCCGAGGCGAATGCCGTCGAGTCCTGCGACGATGGCCGGATGCTGCGGATCGATGCGCAGACCGACGATATGCACCGAGTGATCGTCCCATTCCACCGAGATCTCAGTGCCCGCCACGAAATTCAGCCCCAGCGTCTCGGCGGCGGCCTGTGCCTCGGGCAGACCCGACAAGCCATCATGATCGGTCAGCGCCAGGGTAGTAACCCCATTGGCATGGGCCCGTGCCACCACCTCGGCCGGCGGCAACATGCCGTCGGAGGCCGTGGAATGGCAATGCAGATCATAGCGCGGCGGGATCATGGCAGGGTTCATCGATGCAACGGCTATTCGAGGTGAGTTTATGTCTTTGAGAGATCAGCATAAAATGCTGCACCGCCCATTTTACTGGATTGGCCTGCGCCAAGATATCCCATGAGCCTCTATCAACTGGAAGACCGTCTACCCCAGATCGATCCGACCGCCTGGGTGGCGCCCAACGCGGTGTTGATCGGCCGCATCGAATGCGCCGAACAATCCTCGGTCTGGTGGAACGCCGTACTGCGCGGCGACAATGAACCGATCGTCATCGGTGCGCGCACCAACGTGCAGGATGGTTGCGTCTTTCACACCGATCCAGGGGCGCCGCTGATTCTGGAAGCCGATGTCACGATCGGCCACAAGGTCATGCTGCACGGCTGTCATATCGGTCAGGGTAGCCTGATCGGTATCGGCACAACGATTTTGAATCACGCGGTGATTGGCCCACACAGCCTGGTCGGCGCCGGCACGTTGATTCCCGAACGCAAGACCTACCCGCCCCGCTCGCTGATCA
This sequence comes from uncultured Dechloromonas sp., assembly GCA_964604765.1. Classification (GTDB taxonomy): domain Bacteria; phylum Pseudomonadota; class Gammaproteobacteria; order Burkholderiales; family Rhodocyclaceae; genus Fluviibacter. The sequence continues at coordinate 15,017 of CAZSAE010000020.1, forward strand.
TGGGCACACCGGGCAAGGTGGTGCGCGAACTGACCGACGAGGAAGTTACGCGTCTTATGCAGAGCGCCGCCCGCTATGCCCAGAACGCCGCACGTTATCGCGCGCATCTGAAGCGAATCGATTGATCGCTATTACCGCCATAACCACTATCGCGGCTATCACGGGCGTGCTCATGGGCACTGCCTTGATGTCCGTTAGCCTCGCCCCAATGTCCTCTCAACCTGACCCAACCACCGAAAGTTTTCATGCTGCGCGAAACTGACCGCTTTGTCCGCTTTCATTTCCCTGAACTCGCCATCCGTGGGGCCTGGGTCCATCTCGACGACACCTACCAAGCCCTGACCACAGGTCGCGACTATCCGGCGGCGGTTAGCTGCATGCTTGGTCAGATGGCGAGCGTAACGGCGCTGATGGCCGGGCAACTCAAGCACCCCGGCCGGCTGACTTTTCAGATGCGCGATCCCGGCCCGATCAATCTGCTGGTCATGGATTGCACCGACCAGCTGGGTCTGCGCGGTACCGCACAATGGGATCCGGCGTTCTCGACAGAATTAAAAAACGCCCATTTTCCGTGCCTCAATACGCATATCCACGACGATGCGAACGTTAGTCGATTGATGATGACACTGGACTCACAGCAGTTCAGCACGCCCTGGCAGAGTTTTGTACCGCTGGTTGGCCAGTCGTTGGCGGACGCCTTTAGTCATTATCTGGTGCAGTCGGAACAGCAACCGACTTTGCTCTATCTCGCCGCCGATGGCAAGCAGGCAGCCGCCCTCTTTCTGCAAAAAATGCCGGGCGCCGACGAGGCCGATGCCGATGGTTGGAACCGGTTGACGCATCTGTTTGGCACCCTGACCGATCATGAACTCCTGCAACTGGACCCTGCACCGTTACTGACCCGGTTGTTCCCCGAGGAATTGATCAGTCTGGCGCCGGGCCAGGCCTTGCACCACGCCGGCGAGCGCAACTGGGACAAGATCAGAAACATGCTCCGTAATTTAGGCAAGGCCGAAGTTGATGCAATTTTGCGCGAGCATGGCGCCGTCGTGATTCACGACGAACTCAGCAATCAGGAATACCGCTTCTCCGCCGAAGATGCACTGGCGCTCTTTAACGAGCCCGCAACTCCACCCAGCAACGACAGCGGGCGCGGTAAGCAGACCTTGCACTAAACCTTGCGTTCTTGGCTTTAATCGCCCGCGGCGAGCACTTTGCCAGGATTCATCAGCCCTTTGGGGTCGAGCACATTTTTAAGTTTACGCATCAGATCAATACTGCCGGCCGGCGCATGTGTTTCTAGCCAGCCGGTTTTGAGTTGTCCGATGCCGTGCTCGGCGGCGATGCTACCGCCCAAACGCGTTACGACGTCGTAGACAATTTGGTTGGCTTGCATGCTGCGAGCGATCAGGTCGGCGTTCGCGGCCTGGTCGGCGTGAGATAGGTTGTAGTGCAGGTTGCCGTCACCGATGTGGCCGAAAGCAACAATGCGCACTCCCGGAAATGCCCGTTCAAGCGCCGCCGATGCATCGTTCAGAAATGCAGGAATATGCGAAATCGGCAAACCGATATCGTGTTTGATTGAGAGACCTTCGCGCTTCTGGGCCTCAGCCAATCCCTTACGAATGGCCCATAGCGCCTGCTGATCGGCATTGCTGGTCGCCAACAGGCCCGTCGACTGGCCGTTTTTTTCACAGGCGCGACGCCAGGCATCAAGGAGCGCCGTCAGAAAAGTCTGATCGTGCGCGGCGACTTCCATCATCAACGCCCAACGTTCAGGCCATTCGCCGCTCTCCGGTAGCCGCGCCTCTGGCAGATGGCGCCGCACCAGCGCCAGCGTTGGCGCCGAAATGAGTTCCGACGCCGTTTGCGCACCGGCAAAGACCGATTGCGCCAGATCATGCGCGCGAACAGCCGCGTCCGCGTCGGGCAATGTTAACCAGATCAAGGCGCGCGCGGCCGGTCGCGGATAGAGCTTCATGGTTGCCGCCGTAATCAGGCCAAGGGACCCTTCGGCGCCAATGAACCATTGCTTGAGATCAAAGCCGGTGTTGTCCTTGCGTAAACCCGACAACTTCGACCAGACCGTGCCATCAGGCAGCACGACTTCGAGGCCCAAGCAAAGATCGCGCGTCATGCCATAACGCAGCACCTGTAAGCCACCGGCATTCGTGGATAAGGTGCCGCCCAGCGTGCTCTGATGGCTGGCGCCCAAGGTGAGCGGGTACAGACGATCCACCGCCTCGGCCGCCGCGTTTAGCGCATCGAGCGTCGCCCCCGCTTCGGCTGTGATGCTGAAGTTTCTGGCGTCAACGTCGCGGATCCGGTTCATACGCGTCATGGCGACCACCACCGCACGGCCGCTGGTATCCGGAGTCGCGCCGCCGCAAAGGCCAGTGTTTCCCCCCTGCGGTACGATCGGCGTCGCCGCCGCCATGCAAAGGCGCACGACCTCGGCGACTTCTGCCGTACGTTGCGGAAAAACGACCGCGAGCGCCTGCCCATGATAACGGCCGCGCCAATCGTTCAGATAATTGGCCTGCAACGCCGGATCGGTTAAAACCCGATCAGTACCAAGACACTGCTGCAAATGTGCGATCAGACTCTGGCTCATATTCAGTTGACGCTGGACGAGGCCATCGGTTCAGCGTACAGATCATGTTCATCGGCATCAACGATGCGAACAGCAATACGCTCGCCCGGTGCACAATCGGTAAAGCCCATGACCTGGACAACACCATCGATATCCGGTGCTTCGCGCCAACTGCGGCCGATCGCGCCCTCCTCGTCAACGTCGTCGATCACGATCACTTCTTCGTCTCCGATACGGCCGGCGAGTTTATCCGCCGAGATGTCCGACTGGAATTGCATCAATCGCACGCGGCGTGATTCGCGTTCGTCCTCGGGCACCGCATCCGGCAATTCGTTCGCCGTCGCGCCCTCGACGGGCGAATAGGCAAAGGCGCCGACACGATCCAGCTGTGCGGTTTCGAGGAAACCGAGCAGCTCCTGGAAATCGCCCTCGGTTTCGCCAGGGAAGCCGGTGATAAAGGTCGAGCGGATAACAAGCTCGGGGCAGATATTACGCCAGGCCTGAATGCGCTTGAGCACATTCTCGCTAGAGGCCGGGCGTTTCATGGCTTTGAGAATGCGCGGGCTGGCGTGCTGGAACGGGATGTCCAGGTAAGGCAGGATCTTGCCTTCGGCCATGAGCGGAATGATGTCGTCGACGCTCGGATACGGATAGACGTAATGCAGACGTACCCAAATCCCCATTTCGCCTAGCGCTTCGCACAGCGCTTTGAGTTGCGTTTTAACCGGACGGCCTTCCCAGAAACCCGTGCGGTATTTGACGTCGACGCCATAGGCGCTGGTATCCTGAGAGATGACGAGCACTTCCTTGACGCCGGCTTTAGCCAGCGTCTCAGCTTCTTTGAGTACGTCGCCAATCGGGCGCGACACGAGATCGCCGCGCAACGACGGAATGATGCAGAAGGTGCAACGATGATTACACCCTTCGGAAATCTTCAAATAGGCGTAATGCTTCGGCGTGATGCGCACCCCTTGCGGCGGCACCAGATCGGTATACGGATCATGCGGCATCGGCAGATGCGAATGCACGACCGACATCACCTCTTCCAGGGCATGCGGGCCCGTCACCGCCAGCACGTCGGGGTGCGCGGTTTCGACAACCCCTTCACGGGCGCCCAGGCAACCCGTGACGATCACTTTGCCATTTTCACGCAACGCTTCGCCAATGGCATCCAGCGATTCTTCAACGGCCGAGTCGATAAACCCACAGGTGTTGACGACCACCAGATCGGCGCCGGCGTAATCGCCAACCACCTGGTAACCTTCGGCGCGCAATCGTGTCAAGATGCCTTCGCTGTCCACCGTGGCCTTGGGGCAGCCTAGGCTGACCATGCCCACCTTGGGCGGATGTTTTTTTGCTGTTTTCTCTGTCATGGCGCTATTTTAACAAGGCTGTCGTCCGCGTCATGACTGGCCCCTGCCAATCGCTTATTTGACGGCTTGCGCTTGCCACCCGCCACCGAGCGATTTGAAAAGATCGACACTGGCCAACAGCCGCCCGCCCCTATTTCTGGCGTAGGCCAGATTGGCCTCGTTAGCCACCCGCTGCGCCTCAAGCACGTAGAGGTAATCGGCGTAACCATTCTGATAACGAATGATGGCAATGCGCTGCGCATTGCCCGACGCCTTGACCTGTTCCGTCAAATGCAACTCCGTTTCCCGCGTTTGTCGGACAGAGACCAGCGCGTCGCTGACTTCGCCAAAAGCGATACGCACCGTTTTTACATAATTGGCCGCGGCTTCCTGCTGCTTACCCTTCGCGGTGTTCAACGCGCCGGTCAGTGCACCGCCCGTAAACAGCGGTTGCACGACGCCCAAGGTCGCCGCCCAAATGGACCCGCTCGCGCCCAGGAAGTTACCGAAGCCGACACTCTGTGCACCATACAATCCCGTCAACGTAAACGACGGAAAGAACGCGGCGGTCGCCACACCCACCTGAGCATTGGCCGAGATCAATTGCTGCTCGGCTTTGCGTACATCCGGTCGCGCTTCCAGCAACTCGGAAGGCAACCCGGCCGGCGGCATGGGTGGCACGGGCAAGGTTTTGAGATCACCGGCCGGAATCGTCAGATCCAAAGTTCCTGTCAACACTGCCAACTGATTCTGCACAACCGCCCGCTGCCGCACCAGTTCCGAATTGACCGCTTGCAGGCTGGCCAGTGTGGCCTCGGCCTGATTGATGTCGAGCGGTGACACGAGGCCGCCCGCCAAGCGCGCCTGGGCAATACGCAGCGTTTCTTTGCGTGTCTGGATCGAATCCTCGGTAACCTTGATCTGTGCGTCAAGCGTACGCAGATTGATATAGGCGCGGGCGACGCTACTTTCGAGCACCAATTGCACGGTATCGCGGTCGAAGACGCTGGCGTTCAACTGCGCATCGGCAGATTCAATCGATCGACGCACCTGACCCCAGAGGTCTATAGCGTAGGCCGTGCTGACATTACCGACGTAGTTATTATTCAGGTAGGGCTGCCCATTAGTCGAAGCCGCCGCCCCTCTGGATGAACGCGCACCGCTGCCGTTCAACGACAGCGATGGATATTGCGCCGCGCCCGCCTGCATCGCCAGACCTTCGGCTTGAGCTATACGCGCCACCGCCATCTGCAGATCGGCATTGTTCGTTAATGCCAGGGTTTCAAGCCGATTCAACGTTGAATCATCGAACAGTGTCCACCAATCGCGTTTAATAGCGGGGCTGCGCGTATCCTGCCCAGCGGCGGTGACCAGGGAATCGGTATTGTAAGCAGCCGGCAGCGCCATTTCGGGGCGAGCATAATCCGGACCGACCGTGCACCCGGCCAGCCCAAGCAGGCCCAGCAAGAAAGACAGGCGATGCTTATTCATGAGGCGCCTCCTGGTTTAACTGACCAGGAAAAAGGTCGCGTTTCCGTTTGCGGCCGGAAAGCCAGGTGAAGAACATGGGCACGAAAATCGTCGCGATGAACGTCGCCGCCAACATGCCGCCAAACACGCCTGTCCCCATGGAACGGCGAGCCGCAGCGCCTGCCCCCGTGGAAATGACTAGCGGGAAAACACCCAGAATGAACGCCAGCGAAGTCATCACAATCGGCCGGAAACGCAATCTGGCCGCCTGCATGGCCGCATCGTAATCACCCAGACCTTCGGCCTTTTTCTGCGCAGCAAATTCCACGATCAGGATGGCGTTCTTGGCGGA
>CAZSAE010000021.1:0-6105 GCA_964604765.1 uncultured Dechloromonas sp.
ATCTGGATGCGTTGCGCCGAATCGGGATTCAGCCAGCGCCGGATCAACGTGCGCTCACCTTCGTCCCCGGTACGGATGCCGATGCGCATGTCGCAGTGCGATTGCGGGCGCTGGGCCTCGAACCGGGAAAGTTTGTCCATCTGCATCCGCCCTCCCGCTGGCACTTCAAGTGCTGGACCGCCGAAGGCTGGGCCGACATCATTGCGCGAATTCGTGCCGCTGGCTGGCCTGTGTTGCTGACAGCGGCACCTGGCGCCAAAGAGGCGCATCTGATCGAACGCATTCAGGCTGTGTTGGCGCAGCGCAATGAACCACCCGCGCTCAGCCTCGCGGGTGCATTATCACTCAAGGAGCTGGGCGCAGTAACCGGGCAAGCTCGTCTGTTTGCAGGCGTCGATTCGGCACCCATGCATATTGCCGCCGCAATGCGGACACCGGTGGTGGTTCTTTTCGGGCCTTCGGGCGAAGGCCACTGGGGTCCATGGGGCACGCCGCGCGTCGGCGCGCATCAGGTCATTACGCGCAGCGCGCAATTCAATTGTCGGCCCTGCGGTCTGGATGGTTGCGGTGGCGGTAAAGTGAGCGAGTGTTTGACCACGATTACGCCCGATGAGGTTTGGGCGGCGATAGCGCCTCTGCTGAACGATTAGCGCAAGACCTGACGGATCAGTTCGCAGGTTTTCTCCGTGGCGCCCGTCGCGCTGGTGACAAAGCGACGAGTTGCGATTCGGCTTGCCTGTCGTGCATGGTCATTGGTGAGTAGGGTGGCAAGACTGTCGGCAAGGGCATCTGCGCTAACCACGGGCACGCGTCGCGCGGCGCCAGAGGTCTCGGCCATCTCGGCCGCTGCCTGGAAATTGTAGGTATGTGGACCAATGATGAGTGGTGTGCCACAAGCTGCCGCCTCGATCAGATTCTGACCGCCGAAGGGTAATAGGCTACCGCCGATGACCGCGACATCGGCCATGCTGTAGTACGCCACCATTTCGCCCATGGAGTCGCCCAGCCAGACCTGCGTCGTTGCCTCGGGCAGCGCTTCGCTACGACGGGTCAGCACGAAACCGTCCCGCTTGATCTGTGCAGCGACCTCATTGAAGCGTTGCGGGTGACGTGGCACAAGCAGTAGAAGCGGGTTCAACGTGGGGTGCTTGGCGCAGAGTGCGCGATGGGCGGCGAGGATGATGGCCTCTTCGCCTTCGCGTGTGCTGGCGGCGAGCCAGACGGGGCGCCCGGATGGCATATGCTGACGCCAGCGCTGACCCAGCGTTTGGTATTCAGGATTGATCCGGACATCGAACTTGAGATTGCCGGTGACATGAACGGGGTTGGCGCCGAGCGCAGCCAGGCGTGCGGCATCGGCATCCGTTTGCGCGGCGGTGGCGCTCAACGCAGCCAGTACCGGTCGAATGCTTTTTTGGAAGCGAGCGTAACGGCGCGCAGAACGTGCGGATAAACGGGCGTTAATCAGCAGCACGGGGATGCCGTGTCGCCGACTGCGCAGAATCAGATTCGGCCAGATCTCGGTTTCCATGAGTAGACCCAGCGTCGGGCGGACGCGTTTGAGAAACCGATCGACGGCGCTGGTCAGGTCATAAGGGGCGTAAGCGATGCTGATGCGTGCGTTTTTGTACAACCTCATGCTCGTTTCGCGGCCGGTCGGCGTCATGTGCGTAAGCAAGATGCGATGGGTCGGATATTCAGCTAGTAGCACCTGAACCAGAGGTTCGGCGGCACGAGTCTCGCCCACGGAAACCGCGTGGAGCCAGATGACCGGATAGTCTTTGGGAACATCGATGAATCCAAAACGTTCGCCGATATGTTGTCGGTAGCCGGGCTGTTTCCGGCCGCGCCACCACAGACGCAGCAGCGCGAACGGCACAATGAGTGCCAGCAGCAGGCGGTAAAACCAGGGTGCTTTGGCGGGTATTTTGGCGGTGCCGCTCATGCCGGGAGAAAGCCCCACGCTCGCAGCTGGCCGGTGATATCGGCAACCGGTGGGCAACTATCGAGGTGTCCAAAAGTTGCGCGTCGTCCCAAGCCAAACCCACCGGCCAGCTCAGGGTCGGTATCCGTAAAGATGGCGATCGTCGGAATCTCCAGTGCGCAGGCGATGTGCGTGAAGCCGGTATCGACCCCCAGGCAAAGACGGGCCTTCGATAAACGCTCCGTGAGCTGGGTCAATGTCGGCCGATAAAGCACTTCGCCGGGCATTCCCCCATCCGCGATACCTTCGGCAATGCGTTGCGAGCGGGCGGCCTCAACCGCGTTGCCCGCCGTGAAGACGGGCACGAGACCGCTATCGCGCAGTTGGCGGCCGACCGTGATCCAGTCTTCTTCCGGCCATAGTTTTTTGTCGCGACTTGTATTCGTGAAGAGAAACACTTCGTTGCCCGGTTGCGACGGAAAGCGCTCGCTCAGCCCGAAATCCAGCGGCAATGTCGGTAGACGATCAACATAACCGAGCGCGGTCGCAGCGATAGTCCGGTAGCGCTCAACGGCATGCAAGGCATAAGGCACCGCCAGCGGGTGCGATACGAGCAGACCGGAGAGGGCCTCGCGCGCTTCATGCCGGTTTTGTCCGTAGACAGGCCCGTGTGCCAGTTGCGCTAGCAGCACACTACGCACCAGACCCTGCGTATCAATGATGGCATCGTAGCGTTCCGAGCGAAGTGCGCCAACGGCCAGGCTAATCTCGGACCAGGTCTCTCGCTTGAACAGTGACTTACGCCAGCGGCGGATCGCGACCGGAATCACCCGACGCACGCCGGTGTGCCAGGCAGGAATTTCGGCAAATGGCGATTCAACGCACCAATCCACAATGGCACCCGGGAAAACACGGCGCAGGTCGCTGACGACGGCGAGATTGTGCAGCACATCGCCCAGCGATGAGGTTTTCATCAGCAGAAAACGCGGCGGATCGGAAAGCCGTGGCGGCATTAGTGATAATCTCGCGACATGGCCGCATTATAGCCGGCCGCCCACCATGCCATGACTGTGAAATCTGTTCCATCCTCCGCCACCAAACTACCGCTCTCACTGGTGCTGATCACGCTAAATGCGGGCGCCCGCCTGAGCGATGTGTTGGCGTCGGTGCCCTTTGCCGACGAGATCATTGTAGTGGACTCGGGCAGCAAGGACGAAACAGCCGCCATCGCCGCTGAATTCGGCGCGCGTTTCGAGCAGCATGCCTGGGCCGGCTTCGGTCCGCAAAAAGCCTATGCGGTCAGCCTCGCGCGCAATGATTGGGTGCTTTGTCTGGATGCCGACGAAGCGCTCTCGCCGGAATTGGCGCACAGTATCCGCAGCGCCTTCCGCGATGGCTTACCGGACTATCCGGTTTACCGCTTTGCCCGCTGCAATGTCTTCATGGGTCGCCCGCTCAAGCATGGCGAAGGTTATCCGGATTACAACACACGGCTGTTCCGTCGAGACGCCGCCCGTTGGTCGGACGATATCGTGCATGAACATGTCTTGTCAGAAGTGACGCCGCGCACCCTGCAAGGTGATCTATTGCATTACAGCGCCGACGATCTGAAAACCTACCTCGACAAACAGAACCGCTACACCACGCTCGCGGCCGAACGCGCGTTGGCCCGTGGTGAAAAAGCGCCGTTGGCGCGCATCGTGCTGTCGCCGCTGACACGCTTCCTCAAATTCTGGTTGCTCCGGGGCGGTTGGCGGGATGGCCTACCGGGTTTTGTCCACATCGTGATTGGTTGTCAGAACAGCTTTATGAAGTACGTGAAGCTGCGGGAGCTGCGCCGGCAGCTCTAAGCCTTCTGAATTGACGAACGTGTTAGAGACTTAATTAAAATTTAAGTCTTATAGATATCGCATAGATTGTTGGTAGACTGCATGGATTCTTGAGATGAGTCTATGCGCAACCGCTTTGTTAGATGGCTAAAGGGAGTGGCCCCCCAGTCTATTGGGGCGTATTGGGGCGAGGGCGGCGTTTGCCTGATGCTTCAAGATGCAGAAGGCTTTCGTCGGTGTGTCTATCAACCGCTATCCGTGGATAGCGTTGAATCCGCGATGGCAGTCGCGATTGAGAGGCTTTGGTCTTATGGCAATGCCGTGCGCCATGATTATTCTCTGGCGGTGGCCATGGGCGCGGATGATGTCTTTGTCAGAACGTTGACGGTGCCTGCCGGCCTAAGCGATGCGCAAATTGAACAGATCGCGACCATAGAGGCGGTGGCGAACCTGCCGGTTCCTCCGGAAGAAATTTGTCTGGATTTCATTCGCGACGATGCCGCGATAGTGCCGGCGGTGTCGTCGGCACTGCCATCGGATGAAACCATTCGCCTCGCTTTTTGTCGGCGTGAGCGCATTGACGAAATTCTGGCGACGGCCGAAGCCATCCCGCTATCGGTCAGGGTGGTTGATCGAGACCTTCAGGCGCTTCATGACGCCGTGATGGCGCTGCATGCGACAGAAGCTGAAAACCACAAAATCAACTACCCGTTTGCGTTGCTGCTAACGGAATTGAATCCGCGATTCGTCATATGTCTCGATGCCCTGTCCTTCGAAACCTATCCGATCAAACTACCTGTCAACGAACCGGGGAACGTGTTTGATGCGCTAGGGCCCCAGATCGTGAATTGCTTGACGCGATGTCGGATGGTGCGTGGCGATGACGCCTTGGCGTTGAAGCACATTATCTGCGTCGGCGCCAATTTGTCGGAGTTGCCGGAGCGCAGCGCATGGCTACAAGACTTGAATGCTGGGCGTGTTGATAATGAACCCGCTATCTCTCAGCTACCCATGGACGATCTACGAGCACTGGTGTCAGCGGACGGCTTGTTACCACCTGACGAACTATTGTTAATCGCTGCAGGCATGGCAGGAAGACAGCTGTGACGCGCGCACTCCGCTTCAATTTGTTACCGCATCGTCAAATGTCGAATGATTTTTGCCGGCAAATACTGTGGCGGCAAAGCGCCATCGTTAGTGTCGTTGCGGTCGCATTGGCACTGCTGGGGCAAGGTTGGCTGTCTCTCCGCTTGGCGGATACGGCGGCGCAAGGCAGAGCGCTGAATGCAGCCGTCGGCGACTTGTTGGTGGATTATCGCCAAGCGGGCTATCTGCAGCAGCGATATGAGCAATTATTACAGCGTCAGCGGTTGATCGAATCGCTCGACGGACGCAGATCAACCAGCGTGCTGTTGCTCGCCGACGTGGCCGAAGCACTGCCTGATCAGCTTTATCTGACCAGGTTGGAAGAAGACGGCGCGCGCTTCACGGTCGAGGGGCGTGCGGTCGACAACGCGGATGTTGCCAAATTTCTGGAAAAGCTCTCGGCATCGGCTTATCTCACCGATGTCGTGCTCAACGAGATTCGTGCCCAGGATCAGGATGCATCCGCGGCTTTTCAGTTTTCGCTGGGTGCGCGCGTCCTGTTGGCAAGTCCGGATCTTGGCACGCCTGAGGCAGAGCAGGAAAAGCCATGAAGCATATGCCATGGCTGTTATTGCTGCGCCAGCGCTGTAAGTTAGCGCGTGACTATATGCAGCAGCGCGTGCATAAAATGCGGCGCCCATTGCTGGCCAGAAAGTTTAATATGCGGCAATGGTTGTCGATGGATCTCGGTGAACTCGGACGCCGCCTTGGCGCAGCGCTGCAGAAAAGTTCGTCATCGGGAAAGTGGCTGGATATTCGGGAGATGCGTGCCAGCGATTGGCCGGCAGCATTGCGCTGGACGATGCTGTCTGTGGTCTTTGTTGTCGTGTTCGGTGCGACGGCCTTGTTTTCCTGGTCGGCGTCGTGGCAACAGTTGGCGCATCAGAGTCAGGAAGTCGAAGCCTTGAAAGCCCGTTACGTGCAAGTCGCGGTGCAAAGCGGGTTAAAACCACGTTACGAGCAACAACTCGCGCAGATCGAAGCGCAATTTGGCGGGATGCTCGAAATGATTCCCGCATCCCTGGAAACGGTTCATGTGCTGCAGCAGATCTCGCGTGCAGCTCAGGCGAGCGGTCTGCGTTTGCAGTGGTTCAAGCCGGGGGCAGAAATTCAGGAAGACGCGTATGTGATTCTGCCTGTCGATGTCCGCCTGGTCGGGAACTATCACGCCGTGGGGCGTTTTCTTGAAGCCGTGTCGCGCATGAA
>CAZSAE010000021.1:6205-14211 GCA_964604765.1 uncultured Dechloromonas sp.
TGGTCGGGAACTATCACGCCGTGGGGCGTTTTCTTGAAGCCGTGTCGCGCATGAAACATCTGATTACGGTGGACGTCTTGCTCGAAACAGCGGATTCGGCACCGGGACAATTGGTACTCGCGACAAAAATCAAGGCTTACCGCGGCGATATAGAACCAAAAAGTCAGAAAGTGGGTCATAAACAGCCCGTAGGACAGCCCAGCCATTCGGACACGGAGACAACCCATGCGCCGCGTTGACTTCGCGCCGCTTGCAGCGTTAAGTATGATCGGCATCGCTTTGTCCGGTTGCGCCGACTCGGGTGCGCAGGCTGCACAGCAGTGGATAGGCGCGCAACGAGACGCTTTATCGTTACCGGTTATTGATCCGGTGCCTGCGGTGGTCGATACCCCTCCGGCAATTTACCGCAGCAAGTCAGTCGATCCGTTTTCCCCGGATCGGATTGTGGCGCGTGCTGCGTCATCTGGAAATCACCAACGCACGGATGTGCTATTCCCGAATGTCCCTTTGTCGGGCCTTAGCGTTGCAGGTTATCTCTCAGGCGAGAACCGGGCGTCAGTGGCTGTGATTCGCTACGGCACACAGTATCAGGGCGTACGGGTCGGTGATCGACTGGGGGATCGTGAAGCGCTCGTTCAACAGATTGGGCCGCAGGGGGTGCTGGTTCATCTTGACGGTTCGCCTGAACAATGGTTGCCGATCAACAAATCCTTAACCGAGAGGCCAAGATAAAAATGTTTGCCAAACCACATGTCCTTAGCAAGGCCGCCGTCGCCATGGCGGTCCTTGCCGCACCGCTGGTGTTGGCACAATCGTCGAACACCGATAACCCAACGGAGAGCGGTGCCCCGGGGAGTGCTTTGGCGCGATCACATAACGCCAAGCCCCGCATCAGCATCGATATCCAGAACGGTGATGTCCGGCAGGTGCTTGGCTTGATCGGTAAGGAGCTCGGCCTGAATGTCATCGCGAGCGATTCGGTCAAGGGATCGGTCACAATCGTCATGAGAAACGTACCGGCCAGTGAAATCCTGCAATCCATCTATCAGCAGAAAGGGCTAGTCGGGCGCATGGAGGACGGCATACTCGTGGTTCGTCCGCGTTCGGAAGTTGTCGAACAGGATCGGCTGAGCATGGAGATGCAGCAACAGGCGCAAGCCATCGGGCCTCTCAAACAACAGGCATTCCGTTTGCGCTTTGCCCAGGCGGTGGATCTCGAAAAACTCGTCCGCGAGCAGCTGACGGCGCGCGGCAAAGTCAGCGTTGATTCGCGCACAAATACGGTGTTCGTGAATGACACTGCGTTGAAACTTGGTGAAATCGCTTCATTGATTCGTTCGGTTGACCAGCCGATTCGCCAGGTATTGATCGAGGCAAGAATCGTCGAAGCCAACGAGACCTTTAACGAAGAACTTGGGATCCGGCTGGGTGCGCTGGATAGTGTTCGCGTCGGTGGCGGCGGTTTGCAGATCGGCGGTGGCCAATATGTGCCGCCAACCCAGGCGGGCCAGCCCTTGACCTATAACCGGGCGGTGCCCGGCGGTACAGCCACGTACCAGACATTAAGCAGCGTCAATGGCCAGCCTTTCGCGGTGAGCCAGACATTGGGCGCCGTCAATCTACCGGTGACCAAGGCCGCCGCAGGCACGCTCTCATTTGCGCTGTTAAACCCCTCGGGTTCGCGAATTTTGAACGTCGAGCTGTCTGCTCTCGAATCTGATGGTCGCGGCAAGATCATTTCCAGCCCCAAGGTCGTCACCGGCGATAACGTCAAAGCGGTGATCGAAGATGGGACGGAAATTCCTTATGTCTCGACGGCGCAGACCGGCGGCACCACGATTCCGACCGTCGAATTCAAGAAGGCAGTGTTGTCGTTGGACGTGACACCGCAAATCACGCCGGACGGTAAGGTTCGTCTCAAGCTGGTCGTGCGCAAGGAAGAACCGGATTATCAGGCCATGCTGTTGGTTCCCAACTCGACCAATCCGCCCATCAAGAGCACGGTAGTGACGACGGATGTGCTCGTCGAGAACGGTGGTACGGTGTCGATAGGCGGCGTTTTTATCAAGAAAGTGGATAATCTCGTGACGCAGGTGCCCTTCCTCGGAGATATCCCCTTCGTGGGCAACCTTTTCAAATACCGTTCCACCACCGAAACCCGGCGTGAATTGCTGGTCTTCATTTCGCCGCAGATCATGGCGGGTGGCCCTAGTGATTAACCGCCGTTCGCTATGCCCGATTCGTCTCATTCCTCTGACTCCTCGCCGCAGCCTCTTCCTTCGAATATTTTTCTGGTCGGCCTCATGGGCGCCGGCAAGTCGACAGTCGGCCGACTGCTGGCACGGCGTCTGGGTAAGCGGTTTGTCGATACCGATCATGAGATTGAAAAGCGCAATGGCGTGACGATTCCGGTGATCTTCGAGATTGAGGGCGAAGATGGTTTCCGAAAACGTGAGCAGGAAGTGCTGGCCGACCTGGCGCAGGAATCGGACCTGATCCTCAGTACCGGTGGCGGTATCGTGCTGCGCCCGGAGAATCGCCAGGTGCTGCGCCATCAGGGTTTTGTCGTTTATCTGAGCGCGCGACCGGAGCTGTTGGCCGAGCGGACGCGCCACGACAAAAGCCGACCGCTGCTCAATGTGGCGGACCCGCTGGCGCGTTTGCGCGAGTTGCACAAAGTCAGAGACCCGTTGTATCGCGAAGTGGCGCATGCGGTCGTGGAAACGGGGCGCGGTGCTCCGCAACAGGTGGTGCAGGCGATTGTCAGTGCGCTGATGCGGCCAGACAAAACCGCCTAGTTCAAGCGGCGACGCGCCGTGGCTCGGGCTACAATAACGGCATGAATTCACCGCATCAGACTCTGACTGTCGCGCTTGACGAGCGCAGCTACCCCATTCATATCGGTTGCGGCCTGTTGGCCAACGTCGAATTGTGGCGGCCGCATCTAAACCCGAAAACTGGGGCGGTGGTGGTTACCAATACGACGGTGGCGCCGCTGTACCTCGATAAGGTGATGGCGACGCTGGCCGCGCTGGGTTGTCCGGCCTTTTCCGTGGTGCTGCCCGACGGCGAGGAGTACAAGTCGTGGGAAACGCTGAATACGGTCTTTGATGCGTTGCTGGAACATCGTTGCGAGCGCGGCACCACACTGATCGCGCTGGGTGGCGGCGTCATTGGTGACCTCGTGGGGTTTGCAGCAGCCTGCTACCAGCGCGGTGTGCCGTTCATTCAGGTGCCGACGACGTTGCTTTCGCAGGTCGATTCCTCGGTGGGCGGTAAAACGGCGATTAACCATCCGCTGGGCAAGAACATGATCGGCGCGTTCTATCAGCCGAAGCTGGTGCTGGCCGATCTTGATACGCTGGATACCCTGCCGCCGCGCGAAATGGCCGCAGGCATGTCGGAAGTCATCAAGTACGGACTTATTCGTGACGAAGCCTTCTTCCGCTGGCTGGAACAGAACGCCGCAGGGCTGATGCAACGGGATAAGGCCCTGCTGGCGCAGGCGGTCTACCAATCCTGCGCCCACAAGGCCGAGGTGGTGGCGCGCGATGAGCGCGAGGCCGGCGAACGGGCATTGCTCAACCTAGGACATACCTTTGGCCATGCCGTCGAGACCGGCATGGGCTACGGCCGTTGGTTGCACGGCGAAGCCGTTGCCGCCGGTACGGTGATGGCCGCGCTGCTCTCGCAGCAGCTGGGTTGGATCGACCCGGCGGCCGTCGAGCGATTGAAGGCCCTGTTTCAACGTGTGGATTTGCCGATGGCTGGCCCCTGGCTGGCCGCGACACCGGACGCCTCGGCCGAGCGCTATCTTGAACTCATGCGCCATGACAAGAAGGTCAGCGCTGGCGTCATGCGCCTGGTGCTGCTCAAAGCGATTGGCCACGCCGTGGTATCAGCCGATGCCGATGACCGCCACATCCTGATGGCGATTCGTGCCGGCCTGGCCGTTCAAGCCGACCCTGCCGCTATCCCGCCGACCGGTCTTTAAGTGGTTTTTGAACGGCCGCTTAATTTTTAAGCAAACCGTACCACCGAACGCCTGTTGAGGCGCTTTTGGCAGGATTGCCGCCTCCTCAAATACCGCGTCCATGCGATCTCCTAAAAAAATTTCGAGGAAACCCCCTATTTTTGCGCCGCAGCATCTTGAATTGACGGCAAGTTTGGTCGCATAATTGCCGGTTCGTTTGAGTGCATCGCACTCCAGTCAGGATCACTTTTGTGCAGCACCGGTTTGCCGGCGGGTTCACCGATTGATAGAAGGAAAAGCACATGGGAGCACCAGAGCGCCAGGGTCTATATCACCCGGCCAATGAACACGACGCCTGCGGTGTCGGTTTTGTCGCGCACATCAAGAACGAGAAGAGCCACGACATCGTCGAAAAAGGCCTGCTGATTCTTGAGAATCTGGAACACCGTGGCGCTACCGGTTACGACGAAATGCTCGGCGATGGCGCAGGGATTCTGATCCAACTGCCGGATGCCTTCCTGCGCGCCGAACGCGCCAAGCAGGGCCTGCGCCTGCCGCCAGTTGGCCACTATGCTGTTGGCAACGTCTTCCTGCCGCAGTCGATTACCGGTCGCAAAGCCTGTGAATCGGTGCTGGCCCGCATCATTCACGAAGAAGGCCTCGAATTTCTCGGCTGGCGCGATGTGCCGGTCGACAACACCATTCTGGCCGAAGCCGCGCGCGATCTTGAACCCGTCACGCGTCAGGTCTTCATCGGTCGTCCGGAATCGCTGAAAGATCAGGACGCCTTCGAACGGAAGCTGTTCGTGGTGCGCAAGCGCGCCGAACACGCCGTGCGTAAACTGAAGCTCGACGACGGCAAACAGTTCTACCTGCCGTCGCTGTCATCGCGCACCATGGTCTACAAGGGCATGCTGCTGGCCAATCAGGTCGGCGCCTATTTCCTCGATCTGCAGGATCCGGCGCTGGTTTCGGCCATTGCCCTGGTGCACCAGCGTTTTTCGACCAACACCTTCCCGACCTGGGATCTGGCCCACCCGTTCCGCATGATCGCCCACAACGGTGAAATCAACACCGTGCGCGGCAACGTCAACTGGATGCGCGCCCGCCAGAAGGCGATGGCCTCGGATTGGCTGGCCGAAGATCTGGACAAGCTGTGGCCGCTGATCGTCGAAGGTCAGTCGGATTCGGCCTGTTTCGACAACGCGCTCGAACTGCTGGTCATGGGCGGCTATTCACTGCCGCAAGCCATGATGATGCTGATTCCGGAAGCCTGGGCCGAAAACCCGCTAATGGACGAAGAGCGTCGTGCATTCTACGAATACAACGCCGCGATGATGGAGCCGTGGGACGGCCCTGCCGCCGTGGCCTTCACCGACGGTCGCCTGATCGGCGCTACGCTGGACCGAAATGGTCTGCGTCCGGCGCGTTATCAGATCACCGACGACGGCATCGTCATGCTCGCCTCCGAGATGGGCGTGCTGACCTTCCCGCAGGAAGAAGTAAACAAGAAGTGGCGTCTGCAACCGGGCAAGATGTTCCTGATCGATCTGGAACAGGGCCGCATCATCGACGACGAGGAACTGAAGCGCAGTATTTCGAGTGCGCGTCCGTACCGTCAATGGATCGAGCAGAGTCGTCAGCACCTGGAGAATCTGCCGGACGTCGAAGACAGCGAAGGTCTACGTGAATCGCTGTTGCATACGCAGCAGGCGTTTGGTTACACGCAGGAAGACCTCAAGTTCATCCTCGAGCCAATGGCCAGCAACGCTGAAGAAGCCACGGGCTCGATGGGTAACGACAGCCCACTGCCGGTGCTGTCGGACAAGGATAAGCCGCTTTACAACTACTTCAAGCAGCTGTTCGCGCAGGTGACGAACCCGCCGATCGACCCGATCCGTGAAGAGATCGTGATGTCGACGATGTCTTTCATCGGCCCGCGTCCGAACCTGCTGGGTCTGGACGTGAAGCCGGGCGAAGAGCCGCCGCTGCGCCTGGAAGTCGACCAACCGGTCCTAACCTCGGCCAATCTGGCCAAGCTGCGTCAGATCGACAAGCTCACCTGTGGCAAGTTCCGTGCCCTGGTGCTGGACATCACCTTTCCGGCTGCCGAAGGCGCCGAGGGTTCGAAGGCCGCCTTGGCCGCACTGTGTGCCCGCGCCGAGGCCAGCGTCGGAGAAGGTTACAACGTGTTGATTCTGTCGGATCGTAATGTGGATCGCCAGCATGCACCGATTCCGGCGCTGCTCGCCACCAGCGCCGTGCATCAGCATCTGGTCAAGACCGGTCTGCGTACCTCGACGGGTCTCGTTGTTGACTCGGGCTCGGTTCGCGAAGTGCACCACTTTGCCCTGCTCGCCGGTTATGGCGCCGAAGCCGTCTGTCCGTGGCTGGCATTTGACACGCTGGCCGATGTCGCCGGGGAACTGCCGGGTGAATTGTCAGCGTACGAGGCCGGCAAACGCTACATCAAAGCCGTCAACAAGGGCCTGCGCAAGGTGATGTCGAAGATGGGTATCTCGACCTATCAATCGTACAACGGTGCACAAATCTTCGAAGCGATTGGTCTGGCCTCCGACTTTGTGCAGGAATACTTCACCGGTACCGCGACCCAGGTCGAAGGTATTGGTCTGGACGAAGTCGTTGAAGAAGCACTGCGCGTGCACGATCGTGCCTTTGCGCATGATCCCGTCTTGAACAATCTGCTGGAAACCGGCGGCGAGTATGCCTTCCGTATCCGCGGTGAAGAACATCTGTGGACGCCCGACGCAATCGCCAAGCTGCAACATGCGACGCGTTCGGGTGAATACAAAACCTTTGAAGAATACGCCCGCATCATTAACGATCAGACCAAGCGCCATATGACGCTGCGGGGTCTTTTCGAAATCAAACCGGCCGGTCCGTCGATTTCGCTCGATGAAGTCGAACCGGCCAGCGAAATTGTTAAGCGTTTCGCCACCGGCGCCATGTCGCTGGGTTCGATCTCGACCGAAGCGCATACCACGCTGGCCATCGCCATGAACCGAATTGGCGGCAAGTCGAATACCGGCGAAGGCGGCGAAGACGCGGGTCGTTTCCGCAAGGTCAAAGCGGGCGAGAAGCTGTCCGACATTATCGGCAAGGGCCGTATCGAACGCGATATCGAACTGAAGGCCGGCGATTCGCTGCGCTCGTCGATCAAGCAGGTGGCCTCGGGCCGTTTCGGTGTCACCGCCGAATACCTGGCCAACTCGGATCAGATCCAGATCAAGATGGCTCAGGGCGCCAAGCCGGGTGAAGGCGGTCAGCTGCCGGGCCACAAAGTGAGTGAATACATCGGCTTCCTGCGCCACTCGGTGCCGGGTGTCGGTCTGATCTCGCCACCGCCGCATCATGACATCTATTCGATTGAGGATCTGGCGCAGCTGATCCACGATCTGAAAAACTCTAACCCGGTCGCTTCGGTCTCCGTGAAGCTCGTCGCCGAAGTCGGCGTCGGTACGGTGGCCGCCGGTGTTGCCAAGGCCAAGGCCGATCACATTGTCATCGCCGGCCACGATGGTGGCACGGGCGCGTCGCCGATCTCGTCAGTAAAGCATGCCGGTGCACCGTGGGAACTCGGCCTGGCCGAAGCGCAGCAGACACTGGTGCTCAACCGCCTACGCGGCCGTGTTCGTCTGCAGACGGATGGTCAGCTCAAGACCGGTCGTGACGTCGTCATCGGCGCCCTGCTCGGCGCCGACGAATTCGGCTTCGCGACCGCGCCGCTGGTCGTGACTGGTTGCATCATGATGCGCAAGTGCCATCTAAACACGTGTCCGGTCGGCGTTGCCACGCAGGATCCGGAGCTGCGCAAGCGCTTTAGTGGTCAGCCGGAACATGTGGTCAATTTCTTCTTCTTCATCGCCGAAGAAGTCCGCAAGCTCATGGCCACGATGGGCATCAGCCGTTTCGACGATCTGGTCGGTCGCGCCGATCTGCTCGATACGCGTGCTGGTCTCGATCACTGGAAGGCCAAGGGTCTGGATTTCTCGAAGATCTTCCACATGCCGGC
>CAZSAE010000021.1:14311-20752 GCA_964604765.1 uncultured Dechloromonas sp.
TCGATCACTGGAAGGCCAAGGGTCTGGATTTCTCGAAGATCTTCCACATGCCGGCGGTGCCGGCCGAAGTGGCGATCCGCCATGCCGAAACGCAGGATCACGGCCTGGAGCGGGCGCTCGATCACGAGCTGATCGGTGCTGCCAAACCGGCGATCACGCGCAAGGAAAAGCAGGAGCTGGATTTCCCGATCCGCAACCTGAACCGCAGCGTCGGCGCTATGCTGTCGGGCGATATCGCCAAGCGCTACGGCGCTGCCGGTCTGCCCGACGACACGCTGACGATCCGTCTGCATGGTACCGCCGGTCAGAGCTTTGGTGCCTTCCTCGCCAAGGGCGTGAACTTCGTGCTCGAAGGCGAAGGTAACGACTACGTTGGCAAGGGTCTGTCGGGTGGTCGCATTGTCGTGCGTCCACCGGCGGCCTTCCGCGGCGAAACCCAGGACAACATCATTGTCGGCAACACCGTGCTTTACGGCGCGACCGATGGCGAAGCCTACTTCAGCGGCGTCGGCGGCGAGCGTTTCGCCGTGCGTAACTCCGGTGCCACGGCGGTCGTCGAAGGCGTCGGCGACCATGGTTGCGAATACATGACCGGTGGTACCGTCGTCGTGCTGGGTCAGACCGGCCGTAACTTCGGCGCCGGTATGTCGGGTGGCTTTGCTTACGTTTACGACGTCGATGGCAAATTTGCCAGCCGCTGCAATATGACTCAGGTCGCGCTGGAGCCGCTGCCGGCTGAAAAGGCTGCTGCGGCAGCTTCCGAGTTTGGCGAAGACACCGAATATGGTGCCGTCGATCTGCGTCACCTGACGATGTGCGACGAAGATCTGCTGAAAACGCTGATCGCCAATCACGTCAAATGGACGGGCTCGCAATACGCGAAGAACATGCTAGACCACTGGGATAAGCATCGCGCCAAATTCATTAAGGTCATGCCGCACGAATACCGTCGTGCCCTGACTGACATCAAGAAAAACGCCAAGTCGACATTGACTAAGGAGGCTGTGTAATGGGAAAGCCGACTGGATTCCTCGAATTCGAGCGCGTCAGCGAGACTTACGAAAAGCCGGAAGCGCGCAAACAGCACTATCGTGAATTTGTCGCGGTGCTGGAAGACGCCGCCGCCGAACAACAGGGCGCGCGTTGTATGGATTGCGGCATCCCGTTCTGTAATAACGGCTGCCCGGTGAACAACATCATTCCCGACTGGAATGACCTCGTTTACCACGGCCAGTGGCAGGATGCGATCAACGTACTGCATTCGACCAACAACTTCCCGGAGTTCACCGGTCGTATCTGTCCGGCGCCGTGTGAGGCCGCTTGTACGCTCGGTATCAATGTGGATCCGGTGGGCATCAAATCCATCGAGCGCGCCATCATTGATAAAGCCTGGGTATCGGGTTGGGTCGTGCCGCAGCCGCCGCAGACCAAAACCGGCAAGCGCGTTGCCATCATCGGTTCGGGTCCTGCCGGACTGGCCGCCGCGCAACAGTTGGCACGTGCCGGTCACGACGTGACGGTCTACGAAAAGAGCGATCGCATCGGTGGCCTGCTCGGCTACGGCATTCCGGATTTCAAGATGGAAAAGACGCTGATCGATCGTCGCGTTCAGCAGATGGAAGCCGAAGGCGTGACCTTCAAGACCAAAGTGCTGGTCGGTCACAAGGATCTGCCGAAGGGGGTTAACAACGACGCCGAGACCTTTGTATCGGCCGACGAGTTGAAGAAAGATTTCGACGCCGTCATTCTGGCTGCCGGTTCGGAAGTGCCGCGCGATCTGCCGGTACCGGGCCGTGAGCTCAACGGCATTTATGCCGCGCTGGAATTCCTGATTCCGCAGAACAAGGAAGTGCAGCAGGGCAAGGCCAACCCGATCAACGTCAAGGGCAAGCATGTCATCGTGATCGGTGGCGGCGATACGGGTTCCGACTGCGTCGGTACCTCGAACCGTCATGGCGCCGCCTCGGTGACCCAGTTCGAACTGATGCCGATGCCGCCGGAACACGAAGATAAGCCGCTGGTGTGGCCGTACTGGCCGATCAAGCTGCGCACCTCGACCTCGCACGACGAAGGTTGTACGCGTGATTTCGCCGTCGCCACCAAGGAATTCGTCACCGACGGCAAGGGCAACGTCAAGGCGTTGAAGGCTGTTCGTCTGGATTGGCAAGGCGGCAAAATGACCGAAGTCGCTGGTTCGGAGTTCGAGCTACCCTGCGACGCCGCGTTCCTGGCCATGGGGTTCACGAACCCGGTCGGCGGTCTGCTCGACGCCTTCGGCGTAGAGAAGGATGCCCGCCAGAACGCCAAGGCAACGACCGACGGTGACGGTTGCTACAAGACCAACGTCGACAAGGTTTATGCTGCGGGCGACGTGCGCCGTGGTCAGTCGCTGGTCGTTTGGGCCATTCGCGAAGGTCGTCAGTGTGCACGGGAGGTGGATCAGTTCCTGATGGGCTCGACACTGCTCCCCCGCTAAGGATCACGGCGGCGCGAGTGCTGTGCGTTGTTGCGCAGTGCTCGCTTCCTCGCCTATCCAGTCGATATGTCTCGGTCGCTGTGCGCTGGGCGCCTAGCCCAGCAACCGCTCGCTGCGTGATCTAAAGTACGAAAGGGTGGCTGAGCCACCCTTTGTCGTTGGGCTTCCGGTATCCTTAAGGGTGTTTCGAAAAGCTATTAAACGGAGTTGGTTTTGAGTCATCCCCGTCCTTTACAGGTCGTTATCCTAGCTGCCGGTCAGGGTACCCGTATGCGTTCCGGCTTGCCCAAAGTACTGCACCCGATTGCGGGGCAAGCCATGGTGCGCCACGTGATCGCCGCTGCCGCAGCGCTTCACTCACAGAAAACCGTGGTCGTTGTCGGTCATGGTGCGGAGGTTGTTGAAGGCGTGCTGGTCGATGCGGGCGTTGCGTTTGCTGTGCAATCACCGCAGCTGGGCACGGGCCATGCCGTGCAGATGGCGTTGCCCGTCCTGCAGCCATTGTCAGATAGCGGGCAGGTGCTGATCCTTTACGGCGATGTGCCGTTGATTCAACCGGCGACGTTAAAAGCCCTCCTGCAGGCCGCTGGTGACGGCGTCGGTCTGGTGACCCAGCATCTTGATAATCCGACGGGCTACGGCCGCATCGTGCGTGACACGACGGGTCAAGTCGTTTGCAACGTCGAGGAAAAAGACGCGACAGACGAACAACGCAAAATCACGGAAGTGAATACCGGCATTCTTTGTCTGCCGACGCGCCACCTGGCCGCCTGGCTGGGTGCATTGTCCAACGCGAACGCCCAAGGCGAGTATTACCTGACCGACCTGCTCGGCATGGCCGTGCAAGCGGGGGTGCCCGTGCACACGGTTTCCCCGATACATGATTGGGAAGTCGCTGGCGTTAATTCGAAAGTGCAGCTGGCCGCGCTCGAGCGCGTCTGGCAGCGGCATCAGGCCGAGCAACTCATGATCGAAGGGGTGCGTCTGGCGGATCCGGCGCGCATCGACATTCGTGGCACGTTGGCCTGTGGGCGTGATGTCAGTATCGATGTCGGTTGCGTGTTCGAAGGGCAGGTCACGCTTGAAGAAGGGGTGCAGATCGGGCCTTATTGCGTTTTGCGTGACGTCACTGTCAAGACGGGCGCCCGTGTCGACGCCTTCAGTCATCTGGATCAGGCTGTAGTCGGGCCGGATGCAGTCGTGGGCCCTTATGCCCGCCTGCGACCGGGTTCGATGCTGGGCGCGGGTGCGCATGTCGGTAACTTCGTCGAGCTCAAGAATACGCAGCTGGGCAACGGGTCGAAAGCGAACCATCTGGCTTATGTGGGCGATGCCACGGTGGGCGATCGCGTCAATATCGGCGCCGGGACCATCACCTGCAACTACGACGGCGCCAACAAACATCGCACTATCATCGAAGACGATGCCTTCATCGGTTCGGATACGCAATTGGTGGCGCCGGTGACGGTGGGGCGTGGCGCGACACTGGGCGCCGGCACGACGCTGACCAAGGATGCGCCGCCGGAAGCGTTAACCGTGTCGCGTGCCAAGCAGCTGTCATTGACCGGTTGGCAACGACCCGTTAAAAAGCAGCAATCACAGAAAAAATAATCAGGAACCAAACAGAAATGGATATCGGATTTTTTGCATTTGTTGTAGCCATCGCGCTGATGGCGGCGGTAGGCGTGGTGCTATTGCTGGTCGGCTATATCGTCGTCATTCCGGCCAGTATTACCCGCGGCTGGTGGTGGGCGGCTTTCGTGATTTTTCTGCCGATCCTCGGCCCGATCTTCTTTTGTCGCGCCTTTCCCGAAGGTCTGCGCAAAACCCGTCTGCAGATTTTTTACGGCACGCTCTTGTTGATGGGCGCCGCCGCACTCCTTTACGGTGGCGGCCCCTGGTTCGCGCAGCACATGGTCGATGCGGCCAAGGTGGCCAGCTGAGTCTTGATGGCCGGGCTGTGCGCCCGGCTATGAATCCTATTTGCCGGCTGCGGCCGATTTGCGTTTGGCGGCAGGTTTTTTGGCGGGAGCTTTGCTGGCGGGCTTTTTAGCAGCCGTTTTGCGCGCCTGTTGACGATTCGCATCGGCCAGTTGCGCCTGCACCGTGGCGTTGAGCTCGTTCATCATTTCCCAGGGCCACATAGCCGCCTTAGCCAACGCGGCTTCGTCGGCGGGAGCTTCCGCCGCGGCTTCGGCGCCGGGCTCGCTGGCGGCACCGGGATTCATGGCCTGAAAGAACGGATTCGTCGACGCGTTGGCCTGCGAGTTTGGTTCGTCCGTTTGGCCAGTTGCTTGTCCGGTCGTTTGACCGAAATGTTCGCTCATGCTGCGGAAGGTGCCGAGCGCGGATTTCTGCATCTCAAGATTCTGGATCGTCATCTGTAGCATCGACAGGTTCATGCGCAACCAGTTCTCGACCGAACGCAGATCGCGGATCTGCTTGTCGAGTTCGCCTTCGTCCAGGGTGGGCGTGACCATGCCGGGCAGTTGAAAGCCCATCTGGTTCCACATGCCTTGCAGCATATCTAGCGGGTTATTACTTTGCGCGTTGCTCATGAGGCACCTCCGTGGGATCGTGGCTTCAGATCTTGCCGGCCAGATGCAGAATCAGCCAGGTCGCCGGCGCGATCAAGGCCTCGATAATCCGATAACGCCAGGGGTAATCGGCGAGATAGGACAGAAAACAGGCGACGCCGCCGATAACGAGCGACATTTCCATCCAGGGAATCGGCAGGTTGAACATCGCATAGCTGGGCACGCCTAATGCCAAAACGCACAGGGTGGGCAAACCCTGCAGCACCAGCAGGTAAGTGAGTGTTACCTGGCGCGGGATGTGTCCGGGTGGCGTTGACAGGTTTTGCGCCTGCGCGTTCAGATGATCCGACATGCTTCCTCAAATTCCAGCCTCGGCGAACGGGGGTGCAGTGATTGCGGGTCACCGTGGCCGAGATTGCAGACAAAGTTAATCTTGAACCGACCGTCCGGGAAGAAGGTCTGGTTCAGCAGTTCCGCATCAAACCCTGACATCGGGCCGCAGTCAAGCCCCAGCGCGCGGGCAGCCATCATGAAATAGGCGGCTTGCAACGTGCTATTGCGCTCGGCGGTTGTTTGGGCCAGTGCTTTCTGTTCTTCACCGGCGAACCAGCTACGGGCGTCCGCATGTGGATAGAGTCTGGGCAGATGGTCGTAGAAGCGTGTATCCGCGGCGAAAAGCGCCGTCACCGGCGCCGCCATGGTTTTATCGATATTGCCTGGTGCCAGACAGGGTTTAAGCCGGGCTTTCGCTTCGGCCGAGCGGACGAAAAGGACGCGTAGCGGCTGGCAATTCGCCGAGGTGGGGCCTAGTCGGGCCAGATTCCAGGCGCGCATAAGCATGGCGTCATCGACGGGTTTGGGCAGCCAGTGGCTGTGTGTGCGGCCGTGCATGAAGAGTCGCCCCAGCAACTCTGGGTCGGCCGGGTGGGCGCAATCAGGTAATACATCGGTGAGGTTATGGGCGCGCGGATCGTGGTGGGCGTTGGCCATGGCCGACAGTCTCCGAAATGTTTGCAGCCACTCTACCACCGAGCCGTCAGCAGTGACGAGAAACGGCGGGTAAAAGTGCGTAAGAAAAGATGAATTGCGAGCGAAATGCTGCTTGACAGCATGGGGAAAGGTCATTCATAATCCTCGGTTCTGGTCTGCGGAGGGATTCCCGAGCGGTCAAAGGGAACAGACTGTAAATCTGTCGGCTCTGCCTTCGAAGGTTCGAATCCTTCTCCCTCCACCAACGACCGGAACAGCGGTTTCTTCCGTGCTGCGGTATGGCCGGGCGGGTGTAGCTCAATGGTAGAGCAGAAGCCTTCCAAGCTTAAGACGAGGGTTCGATCCCCTTCACCCGCTCCACGGACACTCGGTTGTTTGGGATTTGCCCATGTAGCTCAGTGGCAGAGCACTCCCTTGGTAAGGGAGAGGTCGGCAGTT
>CAZSAE010000022.1:0-7118 GCA_964604765.1 uncultured Dechloromonas sp.
GGCCGACGGCTAAACCCGAGCCATTGAGCGTATGCGCCAATTCGGGTTTGCCCTGGGCGTTACGGAAGCGCGCCTGCATACGGCGTGCCTGGAAGGCGCCAAAGTTGGAGCAGCTGGAAATTTCACGGTAAGTGTTTTGCGCTGGCAACCAGACTTCGAGGTCGTAGGTTTTTTGCGCCGAGAAGCCCATGTCGCCGGTGCACAGCACGATGCGGCGATACGGCAGCCCCAGTTTTTCTAGAATGGTTTCGGCATGGCGGGTCAGCGCTTCATGTGCTTCGGCCGATTGCTCAGGCGTCACGACCTGCACGAGCTCAACCTTGTCGAATTGATGCTGACGGATCATGCCGCGCGTATCGCGGCCGCCCGAACCCGCTTCGGAGCGGAAGCACGGCGTGTGGCACACCCACTTGCGCGGTAGTTCTTCGGCCGGCGTAATGGTGTCGCGCACGATGTTGGTGACCGGCACTTCGGCGGTCGGGATCAGATAGTACGGTTCCGCCTCGCCGCGCGGCACTTGAAACAGGTCTTCGGCAAACTTGGGCAACTGGCCGGTGCCATACAGGCTGGCGCTGTTGACCAGGTACGGCGCATAGAGTTCGGTGTAGCCATGATCGGCGGTGTGCGTATCCAGCATGAACTGCGCGAGCGCCCGATGCAAACGAGCGACCGGCCCCTGCAACACGACAAAGCGCGAACCGGTGAGTTTGGTCGCGGTTTCAAAATCCATGCCATTGAGGCCGGCGCCGATATCGACGTGATCCTTGACCTCAAAATCAAACACGGGAATCTCGCCCCAGCGTTTGATCTCGACGTTGTCGTTTTCATCAGCACCGACGGGGACATCATCGCCCGGCAGGTTGGGCAATGCCGACGTAAAGTCGCTGATGGCCTCAAGCAGTTCGGCGAGACGGGCTTCGGACGCTTTCAGTTCATCACCGAGCTTGCCGACTTCGGCCATGACGGCGCTGGCGTCCTCGCCCTTACCCTTGAGCATACCGATCTGCTTGGACAGACTGTTGCGCTGCGCCTGCAGATCCTGCGTGCGCTGTTGCAAGGTTTTACGCTCGGCTTCCAGCGCATTAAAGGCAGCGAAATCGATCGCGTCGCCACGGGTGGCGAGACGGCGGGCAACGTCTTCGGGCTGGGAACGCAGCAACTGGATATCAAGCATGTCGGTCTAACTCTCGTAATTGGGCCAATCGTTCGCGGATGCGGGCTTCGAGGCCGCGATCCACCGGCTGGTACCAGGATGGCTCCGGCAACCCTTCCGGAAAATAATGCACGCCGGCCGCATAAGCGCCGGCCTCATCGTGGGCATGCCGATAGCCCGCACCGTGGCCGAGCTCTTTCATGAGCTTGGTCGGCGCGTTGCGCAAGTGCATCGGCACCGGCCGCGATTCATCGGCGCTCACAAAAGCGCGCGCCTGATTATACGCGCGGTAGGCGGCGTCGGATTTGGCGGTGGATGCCAGATAAAGCACGGCATTGGCGAGTGCCAATTCGCCTTCGGGCGAACCCAGGCGTTCGTAGGTTTCCGCCGCCTGCAGGGCGATCTGGGCGCCACGCGGATCGGCCAGACCGATATCTTCCCAGGCCATGCGTACGATGCGGCGTGCCAGATAGCGTGGGTCGGCGCCGCCGTCGAGCATCCGAACAAACCAGTAAAGTGCCGCATCCGGATGTGAGCCGCGCACCGATTTATGGAGCGCCGAGATTTGGTCGTAGAAGGCGTCACCGCCCTTGTCGAATCGACGCAGATTTTGTGCCAGCGTATTGGCCACGAAGTCGGCATCGATCTCTGCCTGGGCTGCCGCACTGGCGGCCGCCAGCGTCTGTTCGACGAGGTTAAGCAATTTGCGCGCATCGCCATCGGCCACACCAATCAGCCGTGCTTTCGCATCGTCTGTAATGTTGGCATGCGGCAGTTCGGCCATGGCGCGCTCGAACAACTCACCGAGCTCGTCACTATTGAGTGACTTGAGCACATACACAGCCGCGCGCGAGAGCAAAGCTGCGTTGACCTCAAACGACGGGTTCTCGGTCGTGGCGCCAATGAACGTGACCAGGCCGGATTCGACATGCGGCAGAAAGGCATCCTGCTGACTCTTATTAAAGCGGTGCACTTCATCGACAAAGAGAATGGTGCGGCGGCCGGCCTGACGCGCTTTTTCGGCAAAGGCGATGGCTTCGCGGATTTCCTTGACGCCGGCCAGCACCGCCGATAGCGCGATGAATTCAGCGTCGCAACGCGCAGCAACGAGGCGCGCGAGCGTGGTCTTCCCGGTGCCGGGAGGCCCCCAGAAGATCATCGAATGCGGGTTGCCGCTTTCCAGGACCAGTCGTAACGGCTTACCCGGACCGAGCAGATGGCTTTGGCCAACTACGCGCTCCAGCGTGTGCGGACGCAGCTTCTCGGGGAGCGGCGCGTAGATCGGTGTGCTGCCCTGAGGCTGACCGATGGCCGCGTGGGGTGTCGGTTCGCCGAACAGATCCATGCTTACTGCTTGAGTACGTCGGCGCCCGCCGGCGGACTGAAACGGAACAGCCCCGCCGATACATCGCCATTACGGATAACGTTACTGAAAACGAGCGTCGTGACCTGGCCGAAGCTATCTTCCAGGATCATGCCCTTGAGCGTGTTCTCGGCAAGGCCAATACGGATACGCACAAAACCGGTGTCATTCTGTTTGGGTTCGGCGATCACCCACTGGGCGCCGCCGTGTTCGCCATCGGCTTTAAGCGTAAAGCGTTGCTCGACGTCATTATCCCCGGCCAATAGCGCGGCGGGTGAGCCGCCCAGCGCTTTATCGGATTTGCGCACAATGACCTGCTTGAGTTCGGGGTCGTACAACCAAATACGCGCACCGTCACCAACCATGAGCTGCGTATACGGTTTGACGATCGACCAGCGGAACTTACCGGGCCGGCTGATCGCCATGCTGCCCTGGCTTTTGCCGCCAATGGCCATGCCACCGGTGGCGCTCTGCGAGAAATCGGCTTTCAGCGTGTGCGTGTCGTGCAACCAGGCTTTGAGATCGGCGACCGGGTCGGCGAAGACGTTGGCCGCAAATAGCAGTAGGCCTGCCAACAGACAACCGCGGGCGACACGACGCGCAGGCATGCCCGACTGCATCACTTACTCATCGCCACTGCGACTGGGCGCCAGTACTTCACGGCCGCCACGGCCGTCCATCGACGACACCAACCCGGCTTTTTCCATGGCTTCGATGAGGCGGGCCGAACGGTTATAGCCGATGCGCAAATGGCGCTGCACCAGCGAGATCGAGGCGCGGCGATTCTTGAGCACGATTTCAACCGCCTGGTCGTAAAGCGGATCGGATTCGGCGTCGTTGTCACCGCCTTCACCATCGCTACCCTCGCCTTCAACGGCTCCGGTCAGAATGCCTTCTTCGTATTCCGGCGCGCCCATCTGCTTCAGATAATCGACGACACGATGCACTTCGTCATCGGCAACGAAGGCGCCGTGCACGCGCTGCGGATAACCGGTGCCCGGTGGCAGATAGAGCATGTCGCCCTGCCCCAGTAGCGCTTCGGCGCCCATCTGATCCAGAATGGTGCGCGAGTCGATCTTGCTCGACACCTGGAAGGCGATGCGCGTCGGAATGTTGGCCTTGATCAGGCCGGTGATGACGTCGACGCTCGGTCGCTGCGTGGCCAGAATCAGGTGAATGCCGGCAGCACGCGCTTTCTGCGCCAGACGGGCGATGAGTTCTTCGACCTTCTTGCCGGCGACCATCATCAGATCCGCCAGTTCATCGATGACGACGACGATGTGCGGCATGCGACGCAACGGCTCGGGAGACTCCGGGGTCAGGCTCAGCGGATTCGGAATCGGCTCACCCTTCTCGGCGGCTTTCTGGATATGGTCGTTGGCGCTGGCCAGGTTACGTACGCCCAACTTGGACATGACCTTGTAGCGGCGCTCCATCTCGGCCACACACCAGGCCAAGGCATTGGCGGCCTGACGCATATCGGTCACGACCGGCGCGAGCAGATGCGGGATGCCTTCATAGATCGACAATTCCAGCATCTTGGGGTCGACCAAAATCAAACGCACCGAATCCGGCTCGGCTTTATAGAGCATCGACAGGATCATGGCGTTAACGCCGACCGATTTACCGGAACCCGTGGTACCCGCCACCAGCAGATGCGGCATCTTGGCCAGATCGGCGACGATCGGTTGGCCGCCGATGTCCTTACCCAGCGCCACGGTCAGCGGCGAAGTCATGTTGTGATACGGACGCGAGGACAGAATTTCCGACAGACGGACGGTCTGCCGTTTCGGGTTCGGCAGTTCGAGGGCCATGCAGGACTTGCCCGGCACGGTTTCGACGACGCGTACCGAAACCAGCGCCAACGCCCGCGCCAGATCGCGCGCCAGATTAACGATCTGCGCACCCTTGACGCCGACCGCCGGTTCGATTTCATAACGCGTGATGACCGGGCCCGGATAGGCCGCGATAACTTTAACTTCAACGCCAAAATCGCCGAGGCGAGTTTCGATGAGCCGCGAAGTGAACTGCATCGTTTCTTCGGTCGGCATATCGGTGGGCGGCTGAGCAACATCGAGCAGACTCAGCGGCGGCAGCGTACCGCCGACCACGGCCTCGGGGAATAACGGCACCTGCTTTTCGCGCTCTTTGCGCTGCACCGCTTTGCGCGACACGGGCGCCACCGGCGGCGCAGCAGTTTCAATAAAGATCGGTTCCATCGGCTCGGCCCGTTTCTGCTCGACCGACGCTTCGCGCTGCTGCGCCACTTCCTTGCCGATGCGACGATCCTGCCAGCTTTCGACCACGCGACCGCCACCGCCGACGGCGCCTTCAAAGAAAGCACCCGTGCGTTCAAACAACACCATCCAGGGCAAACCACTGCAAACGCGCCAGCTCAACAGCAAGAGGGCGCCGACAATCAAGGTTGCGCCGGTAAAACCGAAGGCCTGACCGATCAGCGTGGCCAGTCCGTCGCCGATCACCCCGCCTGGCCCCATAGGCAGACCACTGCCGCTACTATGAAAACGCAGGGCGGCAAAGGCCGACAAGGACAACAACAGCGCGAGAAAACCGCCCAGGGTCAGCCATAAGGGGCGAATTTCGACGTCGGTGGCCTCGCGTAAGGCACGCTGCCGGGCGCCCCAGCCTATCAGGATCAGCACCAGCGGCAGCAGCGCCCACAACCAGGCCGCGCCGCCAAAGAGATAAAACAACAGATCGGCTGCCCAGGCGCCGAAGCGTCCCATCGGGTTGGTCACCTGCAGGCCACGCCCGGCATGCGACCAGGCCGGATCAGCCGGGTTGTATCCGCCCAGCGCCAGAACCATGACCAGCGCCACGAATCCCAACAAGGCCCAGCGCGCCTCCTGCATGAGCTCGCGGATCCGCTCCGGCAGGGTCCGGGGGCCTTCAATACGTTGAGTCAGGGGTCGCGAGTACGGACGATTCATTACGGGCGATTTAGGTTCATATAGGTTTAGGCAGCAAGCAATCGCAGCCCGAGAGCCCTTCCGACAGCCGGAAATCGCCCAAGAGACTGCCGAAGCATCAGGGTGGGATTATAATCCCTGACGTCAATGATTTACCGGACATCCCTATGGATGTCCTTTCTTATTCAGGAGCCGTCATGTCTGCCGCCACCCGCCACATCCCCCTGCTGATCCTCGGTTCCGGTCCGGCCGGCTACACCTCGGCGATCTATGCCGCCCGCGCCAATCTGAAGCCGGTGCTGATCACGGGCCTGGCCCAGGGCGGCCAGCTGATGACCACGACCGAGGTCGACAACTGGCCGGCCGACGTCAACGGCGTCATGGGCCCGGAACTGATGGCCCGCTTTGAGCAACATGCCGCACGTTTCGAAACTGAAATGGTGTTCGATCACATCCACACGGTCAAACTCGGCCAGCGCCCCTTTGAACTGGAAGGCGACGCCGGCAAATACACCTGTGACGCGTTGATCATCGCCACGGGCGCTTCGGCACAGTATCTGGGTCTGCCCTCGGAAGAAACCTTTGCCGGCCGCGGCGTTTCGGCTTGCGCCACCTGCGACGGGTTCTTCTACCGCAATCAGGAAGTCGCCGTGGTCGGCGGCGGTAACACCGCCGTTGAAGAAGCACTGTACCTGGCAAACATTGCCAGCAAAGTGACATTGATTCACCGTCGCGACAAGTTCCGCGCCGAAAAGATCATGGTCGACAAACTGTACAAGCGCGTCGAGGAAGGCAAGATTGCTCTGGAACTCAATTCCACGCTCGACGAAGTTCTGGGTGACAACACCGGCGTAACCGGCGTGCGCATCAAGGCCGCCGACGGCTCGACCAAGGACAAAGAACTGAAGGGCGTCTTTATCGCCATCGGCCATAAGCCGAACACTGACATGTTTGCCGGTCAGCTCGACATGGAAAACGGCTACATCATCACCCGTATGGGCACCGAAGGTTTCGCCACCGCCACCAGCGTGCCGGGCGTCTTTGCCGCCGGTGACGTACAGGACCACAACTACCGCCAGGCCATTACCTCGGCTGGCACCGGTTGTATGGCCGCACTGGACGCCGAACGCTTCCTCGACAGCCTGGCGCAGGGCTTGGACGTCGCACTGCGCGCCTGGCAACCGAGCAAGTAACGCGGAGCAGCCGCTGCCCGTTTAGCCCCGAGAACCCCGATGCGGCATCCGGCCGGACTCTCCGAGGAGGAACAGGCTTTGTTCCGGCAACAAGTTGCTGATGCCGCGCCGCTCAAGATCGCACCGCGCGCCGACCTGAGCCCGACGCCGCCGCGCCCGGTTGCCCGTCAGCGCCTGCGCGATGACGCGGCGGTTCTCCATGAATTGATTCACGCGCCCATCCAGCTGGCCGACCGACTGGAAGGTGGTGACGAACCGACGTATCTGCACCGTGGCGTTTCGATGCAGGTATTGCGCGATCTGCGCCGTGGCCGTTGGGTGATTCAGGATGAAATCGACCTACACGGTCACACACGCGATGCCGCTCGTAGTGCCTTAGCGCACTTCCTCACGCACTGTCTGCACCGCGGCGTGCGTTGCGTGCGCGTCGTTACCGGTCGCGGCTTGCGCTCCCCCGGCCAGGTGGCCGTGCTGCGCGT
>CAZSAE010000022.1:7218-12059 GCA_964604765.1 uncultured Dechloromonas sp.
CAGCTGGAACAAACGACATTGCAGGCCGACTGGTTATTTACCGCACCGACCTCGACATCGACTCACACATCGGACAGATGATGAAAATAGCCACCTGGAACGTCAACTCCCTAAACGTACGCCTGCCGCATCTGCTGGACTGGCTGGCGCGCGAATGCCCCGATGTCGTGGGGCTGCAGGAAATCAAATGTGAAGATGCCAAGTTTCCGCTGGAAGCCATTCGGGACGGCGGTTACGAGGCCGTCTTTGCGGGCCAGAAAACCTATAACGGTGTAGCGATTCTGTCACGCACGGCAGCAACGGACGTGCAACGCGGCATCCCCGGCTACGACGATGCGCAGCAGCGGGTGATTGCCGCAACCGTGAATGGTGTTCGTGTCGTTAACGCTTACTTTCCGAATGGTCAGGCGCCGGGCACGGAGAAGTTCGCCTACAAACTCGATTGGCTGGAACACCTCACCGCATGGCTCAAGCAGGAACTGACAACCTCGGCCGAGCTTTGTCTGGTTGGCGACTACAACATCGCGCCAACTGATGCCGACGCGCACCCGGACTGGAAGGAAGAAATTCATGTTTCGCCACCGGAACGCGCCGCCTTTGCTGCACTGGAAGCGTTAGGGTTGCAGGACGTTTATCGCAAGTTCGACCAAGCGGAAAAAAGCTTTTCGTGGTGGGATTACCGCATGAACGCTTTTCGGCGTAACTTCGGCTTGCGCATTGACCACGTGCTGGCAAGTCCGGCGCTGGCCGACCGCTGCACGGCATGCAGCATCGACCCATCAACCCGCGTGCTTGAACGACCGTCGGATCACGCGCCGGTGATCGCTACCTTCGGCTGAATTCGTTGGGTCGAGTTAAGACAGTTGCTCAGGCCAGTTGGTTGGCGAGCGCCACAAAATCGGCCTCGCTGAGCTGCTCGGCACGTTCAGTGGGGTCGACACCGGCTGCTTCGATCTGTTCGGATATCATGAGCGGTTTGAGCGTATTACGCACCATCTTTCGGCGTTGCGAAAACGCGGCATTAACCACTGCTCGCAGTTTGGCTTCGTCCACGGGTAGCCGATCGACTACCGGTTTGGGGATCATGCGCACGACGGCCGAATTGACCTTGGGTGCCGGATCAAAAGATTCCGGCGGCACGTCGAGCAAGGGTTCCAGATAACAGTATCGCTGCAACATGACCGACAACCGGCTGCGATCCGCATCGCCGGGCGCCGCCACCATGCGATCGACCACTTCTTTCTGCAACATCACGTGAATGTCGCGAATCGCTTCGACCTTATCCAGCAGATGAAACAGAATCGGCGTCGAGATGTTGTAGGGCAGATTGCCAACGACGCGCAGATCCGGACCCAGCGTCGAAAAATCAAATGCCAGCG
The DNA here is from genome assembly GCA_964604765.1 of uncultured Dechloromonas sp. Taxonomy (GTDB): domain Bacteria; phylum Pseudomonadota; class Gammaproteobacteria; order Burkholderiales; family Rhodocyclaceae; genus Fluviibacter. The sequence goes on from CAZSAE010000022.1 coordinate 8,598, forward strand.
CGTCGCCCGCGTGAATGGTCATCTGTTCTGGCGTGTATTTTTTTTCCAGTCGCGCAATCAGGTCACGGTCCAACTCGACCACATGCAAGTGGCCGGCGCGATCTAGCAGCGGTTGCGTCAGGGCGCCCAGCCCGGGGCCGATCTCGACCACGCGCTCGCCCGGGCGCGGGTTTACCGCATCGACAATGCCATGAATGATGCCCTGATCGATCAGAAAGTTCTGACCGAAACGTTTGCGCGCTTTATGGCCGGTTTGCGCCGCCAGTCGGCTGGTGGGCTGCGACCGATTCACGTAGCGGATCTTTCTGCCAGCTGCGATGCAAGCGTCACGGCGGCATAAAGGCTGCCCGGGTCGGCCACAGTGGGATCGCTAATGGCCCGACCGGCCAGATCCAGCGCCGTGCCATGGTCGACCGAGGTGCGAATAATCGGCAACCCCAGCGTGATGTTGATGCCCTGACCGAAGGTGGCGTATTTGAGCGGCGCCAATCCCTGATCGTGATACATCGCCAGCACCGCGTCACCTTGGGGCAACACGCGTGGCGTGAACAGCGTATCGGCCGGCAACGGGCCGATCAGCGTCATGCCCTCGGCGCGTAAACGCTCAAGGACGGGGGTAATGACATTAATCTCTTCGCGCCCCATATGCCCGCCTTCGCCGGCATGCGGGTTAAGTCCGCTGACCAGAATTCGCGGATTGGCCAGACCGAACTTGTCGCGCAAATCCTGGTGCAGAATGCGCAGGACGGCTGTCAATTCTTGCTGGGTGATCGCCGCCGGTACATCGGCCAATGGGAGATGCGTCGTCGCCAGCGCCACGCGCAGCGGGCCATGCGGTGTATCGCCGGCCAGCATCATGACGACGCGTGGCGTTGCTGTTTGTTCGGCGAGGTACTCGGTATGCCCGGTAAAGGTGCGGCCGGCGTCGTTAATGACGCCTTTATGTAACGGCGCGGTCACCATGGCCGCAAACTCGGCCGATCGGCAGCCGGCAATCGCTCGATCAAGCAGACGGATGACATAGTCCGCATTGGCGATATTGAGCTGCCCGGTCACCACCGGCGCCGAGACTGGTATATCGCAGACCGTGAGCGTCCCCTGACGCGAGGGCTGAGCCGGAACGGCTGGGTTGTAATCGCGCAATAACGGTTGCACGCCGATCTGCGCGGCGCGCGCTTCAAGCAACGCTCGGTCACACAGAATGACCAGTTCGTCGGACCAGTCTTTTTCGGCAAGACGCAAACACAGATCCGGACCCACCCCGGCCGGCTCACCGGAGGTGATCGCGAGTCGTCGCGTGGCGACCGTCATTGCGTGATCATTGATCGTCGAGGCGGATTTCAACATAGGAGCGGTCCCGCACCTGGCGCACCCATTCCAGATTGGCGTCTTCCAACTTACGCTGGCGCAGTGCCATCATGGCGCGCTGACGCTGACGCTCTTGCGAAACATCGGTGGTGCGACGTTCCAGCACCTGAATGAGGTGGAAACCAAAGGGAGACTGCACTGGCCCACTGATCTCGCCGATCTTGAGCGCATTCATGGCCTGTTCAAAGGGTTGCACCGTATCGCCGGGATACAACCAGCCCAGATCGCCACCCTTCTGGGCTGAGCCATCCTGCGAATAAAGTTTGGCCAGCGTCGCGAAATCTTCGCCGCTCTTCAGTCGCTGCTGGACCAGGGTGATTTTCTGTTTCGCTTCGGATTCCGAGGTGATCTCAGTCACTTTGATCAGAATATGGCGCGCATGCGTCTGCTGCGCCTGGGGCAAGGCATGACCACCGCGACGCGCAATCAGTTTGACGATGTGAAAACCGCTCGGGCTACGCACAACATCGCTGACCTGCCCCGGTCGCAGATTGGCCACGGCGGACGCCATCACCTGCGGCAAACCGTCCACGGGACGGAAGCCCAGGTCGCCACCCTGCATGGCATCGTTGGCTTCGGAGTAGGTCGCCGCCAGCTGCGCAAAATCTCGACCGGCCTTGGCCTGCTCGTCGATATTGACCGCCTTCAGACGCAGTTTTTGCAGCGTTTCTGGCGATGCACCCTCCGGGATCCGAATCAGAATGTGCGCGAGGTGCACTTCCTCACCGACGCCGGTGCCGGTTTGATTGGCCAGAAAGTTGTCTACCTCACCCGGCGTCACGTTGATTTTGGCGTCAACTTCGCGTTCGCGAATCCGCGCGATCATCATTTGATCGCGAATCTCTTCGCGAAAGTCATTCCATTTCATGCCGTCTTTTTCGACGGTTTGCCGTAGCTGGGCGGTGGACATCTTCTGGCCGGCGGCAACACGGTCAAGCGCCTGACTGAGTTCATTGTCTTCGATGCGGATACCAGCTTCCTTAGCCTGCTGTACCTGCGCGCGTTCGGTAACCATCTGCTCCAGCACCTGCCGGCGCAGAACATCTTCGGGCGGCAACTGGACTTTTTGGCGGCGCAACTGTGCAGTCGCCGAGCGTGTGCGCGAATCCAGTTGATACTGGGTAATCACGCCATCGTTAACGACGGCCACAATGCGGTCGATGGTCTGCGCTTGTGGCGCGCGTTGCGTGGCGGTTTGCGCCTGCACGCTCAGCGGCAACAGCAACATGACCAACGCCAATAAGGCTATCGCTCGAGCGTTGAATAGCTGTCGGAATCGGTTCGATTGGTTCATTAGGGCCATGAAATCAGTCATCGTCATCATCAATAATAGGGGTCGGCTACCGGCGACATGAAGGCGGCGTCAGACACTCTGGTGTAATTCGGGATATTCCGACGCAGCACCTGCAACGGGTTGGAACCGACGCTCGCCATCCCCTTCAGTTCTAGCTGGATAAAAAAGCTGGTGTTCAGGAACGGCGTCTGTGTCGAGCTATAGGTCATTGCACGGTGGTACACCGCACGCACCGCCCAGCAATCCGAGTCATATTCGAGGCCGGCCAGACTTTCGATCTGACTAGACTGCACCGCCGAATAGGTATAACGGCCGACCGCACGCCATGGCCCCCAGATTTTCCAGGCACCGTTGATGTCATTCTGCATCACGGCGGTCGAGGACGGTCCCGAGGTTGCCCCGCCAGGAATGTAATCCTGATTCTGATAGCGATAGGTGTAATTCAGCACATTCTCACGGCTGGGCTGAAAGCGTGCACCGATGCTGGCGCGGTTGATGCGGTTGACCTTGCTCGGGTTGTTACTTGATGCGTTGCTTTGCGGATAAGGGCTGACCTGGGCGTAACCGTTCACCGAAGTGTAAGGCGCGACCATGCCGGAGGCCTGGGCGAAATAATCGTTACTACCGTAGCTACTGGTCGCTTGACTGGAATAAAGGTTCACCTGCTGCGGCTGGAAGAAAACACGTTGCCCCAGGCTAAAACTCATCAGCTGCTGGCCGGTCTTTTCCATCGAGTAACGCGAGGTGACCGCAGCGGTCACCTGATTGGCGTTAGAGATACGGTCCCAACCCGTGAACAT
>CAZSAE010000022.1:12159-15175 GCA_964604765.1 uncultured Dechloromonas sp.
TACGCGGCAGATACGACTGCGACATCGCTGCCAGCGAACTGTTCAAGTCCGTGAAGTAATACGAATCGGAAACGCCCTGCAGATCCCAGGCACCGGTCAACCCAGGCAGCACGCTCTGGAAGTTTTGTTGGTGCTGCGACAGAAAGCTCCATCGATCGCGCTTGGACAAACGATCGTTCGGCAGGTAATTAAACGCATCACGACCGGTAAAGGTCGGCGTAAATGTTTTGCCCTCATTACCGATATAGCGCGTGTCCGCATTAAGAGACACGCCGCGTTTGCCGTAAACCATGGGGGTCACTGTCGCGTCATAGTTCGGTGCCAGGTTGAAATAGTAAGGCATCGACGCCTGAAAACCATTCAGCTGCGAGCTGCCGAAACTCGGCGCCAGAAACCCGGAATGCCGCCCTTTGTCGAGCGGGAAGAAGGCATACGGCGTGTAGAAGAACGGGACGTTCTGGAAATACAGCAGGGAGTTCGACGCATTCCCGGAGTTCTTCTCGTAGTCGGCGTGATAGGTCGATGCGCGCAGATACCAACCGCTGTCGCCCGCTGGGCAGGTCGTATAGGTCGCGTCTTCTGCCTTGTAGCGTCCTTCACCTTCCAGATAGATCCGCGAGGCCTGGCCATGCGATACGGTCTCGATGACTTTGGCGAGCGGTGCTTGGCCCGGCAAAAACGCATCGCCTTCAGCACTGGTGATATTGGTGTTGGGCGAATCGACGGGCACCGTGTCCTTGGTGGCCGGCGCCGCAATCGGCGACACACCCGGTTGCTGCGTCACGGTGCTGCTGGCCGCCACGCCATAAGACGGCACCGTATTGGGCGATGACGCTACTTGCTGTGACGTCGACGCCCCGGCCTGACCACCGACGGGCGGCGTATTCAAGGTCCATGGCCCCTGATTCGGTTGTGTGACGCGTTTCTGCTGACGGATCTCGTAATTGACGTTGTCGATGTAACCCGAGCGTGCCGCTACGACCATGTTGGCCTCCGTGCCGATCATGGTCGTGCCCTGACGCGGATCCCGGTAGATCACGTTGCCCTGTGCATCGACATTGTCTTCAACAATGTTGTAAACGATACGGTCGGCATTGAGCATGGCGCCGTCACGACGCAGCTCGGCGTTGCCCGTGGCGGTAAGTTCCAGATCGTTACGACCGGTAATCGCATCAGCCAGGAGCTCCGTCTGCTCGTTCGGTAAGGCCTGCGGCATGGGTTTGGGTTCAACCGGTGCGGTCGTTTCCGTTGCCGCCAGCGGTGCATCCTTACGGTCGCGGCTGGCCACGGTCGGTTCGGTTGTTTGTGCGCGCGCCGGCACAGGCTCGGTCGGTGCGGCCGGGGCCGTCGGCACACGTGGCGCCACCGGTTCGTTGGGCGCCACCGGTTCGTTGGGCGCAGCCGGTGCTGGTTTCGGCTCGGGTTCTGGTTGTTGACGCGCCGCCACTGCTCGCGGCGGCGGCGATTCGCTTGTCGTCGGCGTGATCGGTGCGCTCTCCGCAACAGGGGACACCGGTTTAGTTTTCTTGGCGGCGGCTTTGGTCGCGGCGCCCATGCCACCCAGCGCGGCCGGGGCTGGCGCCGGTGCGACAGGCGCCCCGCCCAGCAAGGCCGGATCAATCATCAACGGCGCCAGACGTGTCGGCACGGCCGTACTCTGAGCCTGCGCCGGCATTGAAACCAGCATCCCGCCAAGGCCCAGGCCGATAGAGGCCAGCAGCACGACTAACGGCAAACGCGCCGGCAACGGTGCTCGATCCGAACGCGGGTCAGAAACAATCAGAAAGTGCGGCACGAGAATTTAGGGACAGCAATCAAGAGGTGCGGAAGGCAAATTGCCACTGGCGCCGGCAGCGACCAGCAGCAGGGTAAAATAGCGCTAATTCTAGCATTTCCGACCTCATTCGGCTTCTTTGCCCTTGCTTGCCCTTCCCCGCTTTACCCTTCCTTTTTCGGCTTCACGTCCATGACCGTTCCCACTTCATCTGCGACCCGCCCTGATCCACGGCTGACGGCCGGCGCCCAGTTTGCGATCGACAGCCAGTTACATCCGGGCACACCAACACTGGCGCCCGCTTCGGCCGACGCTAGTTTTCGCCGTTATTTCCGTGCCACCTGGCCTGGCGGCGAAACGGCCATTCTGATGGATGCGCCCCCCGACAAGGAAGACGTGCGCCCCTTTGTAACAATCGCCGGACTGATGGCCGACGCCGGCCTGACGGCGCCGCAGATTCTGGCCGCCGACCTGGAAAACGGCTATCTGCTCCTCAACGACCTGGGTAACAGCGGCTATTTGAAGACGCTGCACGCTGCCGATGCCAAGGAAGCCGATACGCTCATGCGCGGCGCCATCAAGGCATTGGTGCAATGGCAGAAGTCCTCGCGACCCGACACGCTGCCCACCTACGACGAAGCGCTGCTACGCCGTGAACTCACGCTGTTTCCGGAGTGGTGTATTGGCCGACATGCCGGTTTGGAACTCAGCCACAAAGAACAGGGCTGGTTGAACGGCGTGATGGATGCGCTGGTGCAGTCGGCACTGGAACAGCCAGCCGTTTTTGTGCACCGGGATTACATGCCGCGCAACATGATGCGTACCGACGACCCTAACGTGCCGGCCATTTTGGACTTCCAGGATGCCGTTTACGGGCCGATCACCTACGACGTCGTCTCGCTGTTCCGCGATGCCTTCATTTCCTGGGACGAGGAACGCGAACTGGATTGGGTGATCCGTTACTGGGAAGAAGCCCGCAAGGCCGGCCTGCCGGTGCATGCCGACTTTGGCGACTTCTGGCGCGCCTATGAGCTCATGGGGCTACAGCGTCATCTCAAGGTCCTCGGCATTTTCTGCCGGCTCAATTATCGCGATGGCAAATCGCACTACCTGGAAGATCTGCCGCGCTTCTACAACTATGCCTTCCGCACGGCCGAACGCTACGCCGAGCTACGGCCGCTGGTGCCGATTCTGGAACGTCTGTCGCCGCGCGATCTACAGATCGGCTACACCTTCTGAGGC
>CAZSAE010000022.1:15275-20468 GCA_964604765.1 uncultured Dechloromonas sp.
GAACGCATGCGCCCGCTGACCGACCATTGCCCAAAGCCGCTGCTCCCCGCGGCGGGCAAGCCGCTGATTGTGTATCACTTGGAACGCCTGGCCGCCGCGGGTTTTCGTGAGGTTGTGATCAACCACGCGCATCTGGGCGAGCAGCTCGTCGCCGCATTGGGTGACGGCAGCCCGTGGGGTTTATCGATTTCCTGGTCGCCCGAACCGCTCGGTGCGCTGGAAACGGCCGGCGGCATCCGGCAGGCGTTAACACATTTGGACGACGGGGCCGACTCCCCATTTCTCGTCATCAACGGCGACATCTACTGCGACTGGCCGATTCAGCCGCTCACTCTGGCGCGCGATGATCTAGCGCACCTGGTGCTGGTCGACAACCCACCGCAGCACCCCAGCGGCGACTTTGTGCTGGCCGATCAGCGCGTTTCAGACAAAACGCAGGACACACCGATCAACCCGATACCGACGCTGACGTTTGCCGGCATCGGTTTCTATCGACCCAGCCTATTCGCCGATCTGGTGGTGGGCGAACCTGCGAAACTTGCGCCGTTACTTCGCGAGGCCATGGCCCAGCGCCGCGTCAGCGGTGAGCATCATCAAGGCCGCTGGGAAGACGTCGGCACACCCGAACGCCTCGCCTTACTCGACATCGAACTCCGGACGCACGCGGCTCACTGAACACCGAGACCGTTCTCGGCGTATGATCATCGAAACATTTTTCTGCCGCTCACGATGATGCAACGCATCCCGCCTCCACCACTCGCGCCGATCGCCCCCCAGGCATTCGACCCGGCGCCATTTGTCCGTCGCCGCGAACAATTGCTGCGCCAGATGCACAAACAGGGGCGCGGCGTTGCCATTATTCCGACGAGCCGCGAAACGATCCGCAATCGCGACACGCATCATCCCTTCCGCTTCGACAGCAATTTCTGGTATCTCACCGGGTTTGAAGAACCGGATGCGGTGTTGGTGTTGCTCATTTCCGACACGCCACAAAGCCTGCTGTTCTGCCGCAACAAGAACGTCGAGCGCGAATTGTGGGAAGGTTTTCGGTTCGGCCCCGATGCGGCGCGCGAACAGTTTGCCTTTGATGGCGCCTTTCCGCTCGAATCGCTGGACGAAATCGTCACTCAACACCTCACCGGCACGCGCACGCTCTGGCACAGCGTTGGTATCAGTGCCGAGTGGGACGCCCGCATCGGCCGTTGGCTCGAACAGGCGCGCGGCCAGGCCCGTGCCGGTCAACAGCCACCGACCTTGATCGCCGATTGGCGGGCGCTGGTCGAACCCATGCGTCGTTGCAAGGATGATAGCGAGGTCGCGTTGATGCAGCGGGCGGCCGACATCGCCGCCAACGCCCACACTCGGGCCATGCGCACCTGCCGTCCGGGGCTTTACGAATATCAGCTCGATGCCGAGTTGCAATACGCTTTTTTACAAGCCGGCGGCCACCCGCCGTCGTACCCGTCCATCATCGCTGGCGGCGCCAATGCCTGCGTGCTGCACTACACGGCCAACAATCAGGCGCTACGCGACGGCGATCTGGTGCTCATCGATGCCGGTTGCGAGGTCAGCGGCTATGCCTCCGACATTACGCGCACCTTTCCGGTCAATGGTCGTTTCAGTGCGGCACAACGCGATCTTTACGAAATCACGCTGGCTGCTCAACGCGCAGCGATTGAAGCGTCACGCCCCGGCGTCGCGTTCCACGCGCCGCATGATGCGGCATTACGTGTTCTGGCGCAGGGCATGATTGATCTCGGCCTGTGCCAGGGCAATGTCGATGGCGTCATCGAATCGGGCGATTACCGTCGTTATTACATGCATCGCACCAGCCACTGGCTCGGCCTCGACGTGCACGACGCCGGCCCGTACCATGAAGACGACGAATGGGTGCGCCTGCAATCCGGGATGACGCTGACCATCGAGCCCGGGTTCTACGTACGGGCGGCCGACGACGTTCCGGCAGCATTTCATAACATCGGCATCCGTATCGAGGACGACATCGTGATCACGGATACGGGGTGTCGCGTGATGACCGATGGCGTGGCTAAAACGGTCGACGCTATCGAACAACTGATGGCGATTGCATGATGAATCTCACGACACGCGAATTCGACATTGTCATTCTGGGCGCCGGTCCGGTCGGCACGACACTGGCCCTGTTACTGGCAGGTAGCTCGCATCGCGTGCTTTTGGTGGAACAACGTGAATTCTCGGCCGGACTGCAGGATCCGCGCGCGCTGGCGCTTTCCGAGGGCGCCCGTCAATTGCTCGACCCCCACGGCGCCTGGCCGGCGGCTACCGGCATGGGCGACGGTCGCTGCACGCCGATCGAGACTATTCATATCTCTCAAGCTGGCGGCCTGGGTCGGACGCTGATTGATCGTCATGACTATCGGATTCCGGCGCTCGGTTATGTGGTGCGTTACGGCGCACTGAGCGGCGGACTCCAAGCGGCACTGAACAAAACCATGCATCGCACGGGCAGCCAAATGGTCTGCCTGGAAAAAACCACGGCCCGGGTTTTGGATGCACCCGGAACCGACGTTCACGAAGTGCCTTCCGACCAGGGCTTCTGGCGCAATGTGGAACTGAACAGCGCTGACGGCCCACTGACCGTGCGCACCCGTCTGATTGTCCATGCCGAAGGTACGCCACCGGACGACAGCGCTGGTGTCATCGCACGCGGTTATGGTCAGCGTGCCATCATTTTCGAAGCCGGTCTTGCAACAAGCCACGGCCAACGTGCCTGGGAACGCTTCACACCACAGGGCCCGCTGGCGCTGCTGCCGGTCGATGGCATCGGTGGCAAGCGCGTCTCAGTGGTTTACACCGTTCCCGACAATGACGCCGACGCGCTGCTCGCGCTTAGTGACGCGGATATCCTGCAGCGCATTCAAGAAGCTATCGGTCCGCAGGCACGCTTTACCGATATCGGGCCGCGCGCCAGCTTCCCGCTCAAGTTGCGACTGCGCCAGCCCATGCGGCAACAGCGCGAGCTCTGGATCGGCAATGCCGCGCAGACACTGCATCCGGTATCGGGCCAGGGATTTAACCTTGGTCTGCGCGACGCCGCCATGCTGGCTCAGGCCTTACGTCAGAGCCTGGATCCTGGCAGCGCCCCCGTGCTGCACCGATATGCCCGTAGTCGACAATTCGATCGCTGGGGCGCCGCAGCCTTTACCGATGGGATTGTCCGGACGTTTTCGACGCCCTTCCCGGCGATGAACACCTTGCGCGGCGTCGCACTTAGCGCTCTGGATCTGTTCAGCCCGTTACGTCATTTCGTCGCGCGCCGGATGATCTGGGGCGCCCGCGCCTGGCCCTGACCGAGCACGGTAAAACGCCTTTTAACGGCGCGTCGACCGCCGGCGAACGGCCCTGACTAAAAATTAGGCAAAAAGACGATTTCGCTTTATAATTTAAGGCTTTCTTCTTGCCCCCGCGTCATGGAATTCGTCGGTTTCAACCTCCGTAACAATCTGTTCGTTGCGCCGATGGCCGGCGTGACGGATCGTCCGTTTCGTCAGCTTTGCAAGAAGCTAGGCGCGGGACTGGCCGTGTCGGAAATGGTCACGTCGAATTCCCTGCTGTACGGCAGCGCCAAAACGCAGCGGCGCGCCAACCATGATGGCGAAGTGGCGCCGATTTCGGTGCAAATCGCTGGGGCCGATCCGGCCATGATGGCCGAGGCGGCCAAGCATAACGCTGATCGCGGCGCGCAGATCATCGACATCAATATGGGCTGCCCGGCCAAAAAGGTCTGCAACGTGATGGCCGGCTCAGCCCTGCTGCAACACGAAACACTGGTCGGCAAGATTCTGACGGCGGTCGTCAATGCCGTGCCGAACACCCCCGTCACACTGAAGATCCGCACCGGCTGGAATATTGAGAACAAGAACGCGCCGTCGATTTTACGGATCGCCGAAGAGAGCGGCATCCGTGCGCTGGCCATTCACGGCCGCACACGCTGTCAGCAATATCGTGGCGAAGCCGAGTTCGACACCATCGCCGCCGTCAAGGCCGCCGCGCGCATTCCCGTCATCGCCAACGGCGATATCAACACCCCGGAGAAAGCCAAGGCCGTCCTCGACAAAACCGGCGCTGATGGCGTCATGATCGGCCGCGCCGCACAAGGCCGCCCGTGGATCTTCCGCGAAATCGAACACTATCTGGCGACCGGCGAGAAGCTGCCGCCGCCCGCCGTCACTGAGATCCAGACCATTCTGCTGGAACACTTGGAAGACCTGTACGGTTTCTATGGTACTGAAACCGGGGTCCGCGTCGCCCGCAAGCACATCTCCTGGTACACCAAGGGGTTAGCCGGCTCCGCCGCCTTCCGGCATCACATGAACCGTCTGGACAGCGTCGCCGAACAGCGCGCCGTCGTCGACGATTTTTTCCGCGCACTGGCGCAACGTCATCACCATCTGATTTACGACACCAGTGCCGATCAGCCGCTCGCCGACACCGAGGAACTCGCCGCATGACGACTCAGCAAACATCACCGCTGGGCCAGGCCGTCACGACGGCCCTGGAAAAATATTTCACCGAGCTCAGCGGCGAACCCGCCAGCGACGTCTACGACATGGTCATCAGCTGTGTCGAACGTCCGATGCTGCAGGTCGTTATGGCGCAGGCCGCCAACAATCAGACCGTGGCCGCGCAGATTCTTGGTATCAACCGTAATACGTTGCGTAAAAAACTCGCCGACCACGGGCTGCTGTAACTCCACCCACTTTCAGCACAGCCGATCCCCATCGCCCATCCTTTCTTTCTTCACCGGTCCATCATGAAAATCCGTCAAGCGCTTCTTTCCGTTTCCGATAAAACCGGCGTCCTCGAATTCGCCAAGGCATTGGACGCTCAGGGCGTTGCCCTACTGTCGACGGGCGGTACCGCCAAGCTACTGCGCGACGCCGGACTGAAGGTCACCGAAATCGGCGATTACACGGGTTTTCCGGAAATGCTGGACGGCCGCGTCAAAACGCTGCATCCGAAAGTGCACGGCGGCATTCTGGCGCGTCGCGATCTGCCGGCACACATGGCCACGATTGAACAACACGGTATTCCGACCATCGATCTGGTCTGCGTCAATCTGTATCCGTTCCGCGAAACCGTGGCCAAGACCGGCGTCACGCTGGAAGACGCCATCGAGAATATCGACATCGGCGGCCCGGCCATGGTGCGTTC